>JAJFFP010000030.1 GCA_021776595.1 Robiginitomaculum sp.
TTCATCAGCGCATCAGGCGAAAGCTCGTCCATATTCTTTTTCATCCTTTTGCCCATTTCTTCGGTCAGGGTTTTGTTAATGGCCCGCACGTCTGGCAGGCCTAGAAACGCACGCGCCTCTTCGGGTGTGCAGGAAATATCAATTTTTACCTTCATAGGGCTTTCCTCTTCTTTTTTTCAGCTGGCTAGTCACGTTTGCTACCTCACTCTATATTATAGTCCTTTTCGGGTTACACCCCGCCAACCATTAATTTTAGGGTGATTATATGTCAAAGACGATGCAAATTACGGCTTCTGATGGGTCCTTTTCCGGTTATCTCGCCTTGCCTGCGTCCCTACCCGCCCCCGGCGTTGTGGTTTTACAGGAAATTTTCGGCGTTAATTATGCCATGCGTGAAATTTGTGATGGTCTGGCGGCCAATGGTTATTGCGCGCTTTGCCCGGATCTTTTTTGGCGAATAGAGCCGGGTATTGATATTACTGACAAAACCGGTGAAGAGCTTAAACGCGCCTTCGGGCTTTTTGGTCTTTTTGATGTAGATGCTGGTATGACCGACATTGCCAATAGTATTGCTGCGCTGCGTAAGCGCGGGGCCTGCAACGGCCTGGTCGGCACGCTGGGATATTGCCTTGGTGGCAAGCTGGCCTATTTAGCGGCCACCAGTACCGATACCAATGGCTCCGTTTCATATTACGGCGTTGGTATAGATGCGCATCTGGATGAAGCCAGAAACATACAAACCCCGCTTCTTATGCACATTGCCGGCAAGGATGAGTTTGTCCCTCCAAGCGCCCGGAAGAAAATCATTTCTCACCTTAAAGACAACCCCTTGGTGGAGATTTACACCTATCCGCAAAGGGATCATGCTTTTGCTCGCCCTGGCGGCGCTCATTTCCATGAAAAAGATGCCGCCCTTGCCAATGGACGAAGCCTTTCCTTTTTGCAAAGGGCCCTAAAATAGATGCGTTACAGCATTTTATTGATCTGTGTCCCGACACTTCCTGCTTGTGCTCAGGTCATACCTGGGTATGACCGAGTGGTGCGCCAAACCATCGATCTTGCCGCTTTTTTGATTGCGTGAGGGAAAACCACGGTGTCTTGATCAGTATGCACCTGCCGGGCAAGCCCGCGCTCTTCCTCCGACCGGCCTTATAGGGCAATGGCCCGCTTCCATGCCTCGCGTTCTTTTAAGGTCGCCCAATAATTGATGACCTTTTCTGGTGCCAGCTCTTCCAGAGCGCCCAGCATATCAAGCACAAATACGACATACCCAACCGACATGTCTGCTGCGCTAAAGCCCCTTGCCAACAGGCTGTCTGGCCGCTTCATCTCTTTCGATAGCATGGTCATTCCGTTTTGCAGGTTTTGGGCGGCCCATTTGGCAATATCCGCATTGCGCTGTGCTTTGGGAAGCAAAAATTTGTGCCCGACCAGCAAAGACATATACATGCCAAAATAGGATTCTCCCATATGAAGCCATTGCAGATAGGGCCCATATTCCTCATCTTTGGCACTAAGGGATAAATCAGTTGGTCCGTATTTTGCCATTAGATATTCCATGATCGCTACGGATTCAAGCAACACCTGGTCGTCGTCCTTCAATGCGGGGACCTTCTGTAAAGGGTTGGTTTTTAAATACTCTTTGCCGCCGGTTGCCCCCATCCTAAATTCCAGGATATCCAGCTGATAATCCAGCCCCATTTCTTCCATTAGCCATAGAGGGCGCAGTGAACGGGTTCTTCGCGCATGATACAGAATTAACTTCACCGGTTTTCCCGTTTACGTATTCATGCTTTCAAAAAACTCATCATTGTTTTTGGTTTGACGAAGTTTTTCCAGCAGAAATTCAATGGAATCGGTCGTTCCCATCGGGTTGAGAATGCGCCGCAACACAAACATTTTTTGCAACACGTCCTTTGGAACCAGTAATTCTTCTTTGCGGGTGCCCGACTTGGTAACGTCGATCGCCGGAAACACCCGTTTGTCAGAAACTTTTCGATCGAGCACAATCTCAGAATTACCCGTGCCCTTGAATTCTTCAAAAATAACCTCGTCCATACGCGATCCGGTCTCGACCAGCGCCGTAGATATTATGCTGAGTGAGCCGCCGTTTTCAATATTTCGCGCCGCACCAAAAAAACGCTTTGGCCGTTGCAGGGCATTGGCGTCAACACCACCGGTAAGCACTTTTCCTGAGGAGGGAACCACCGTGTTATAGGCACGTCCCAGCCGGGTGATAGAATCAAGCAAGATGACCACATCCCGGCCATGCTCAACCAGCCTTTTGGCTTTTTCGATAACCATTTCGGCCACTTGAACATGCCGGGTCGCTGGTTCATCAAAGGTCGAGGAAATCACCTCGCCCCTTACGGATCGTTGCATGTCCGTTACTTCTTCCGGGCGCTCATCAATCAGCAAAACAATCAAAAAACATTCCGGGTGGTTGGCCTCAATAGCGTGGGCAATGTTTTGTAATAAAACGGTTTTGCCCGTGCGTGGCGGCGCCACAATCAGGGCGCGCTGGCCTTTTCCCAAAGGCGCAACAATATCAATCACACGTCCTGAACGGTCCTTTATCGTCGGGTCTTCGGTTTCCATTTTCATCTGCTCTTCCGGGTAAAGCGGTGTCAGATTATCAAACAGAATTTTATGCCGGACTCTTTCCGGGTCTTCAAAGTTGATTGCAAGGGTTTTTACAAGCGCAAAATAGCGCTCTCCGTCTCTGGGGCTTCTGATTTCGCCCTCCACGGTATCGCCGGTGCGCAGGCCCAGTTTGCGGATTTGCGTGGGGCTGACATAAATGTCATCCGGGCCGGCCAGATAGTTGGATTCTGGCGAGCGCAAAAACCCGAAGCCGTCTTGCAGGGTTTCCAGAACGCCGCCGCCATGAATCTCTACCCCGCGTTCCGCAAGGTCTTTCAAAATAGCAAACATCATGTCCTGCTTGCGCATGGTCGATGCGTTTTCAATTTTCAGCGTTTCTGCCAATTTAAGAAGGTCTTTTGGCTGTTTTTCCTTCAGCTCCTGCAACGTCATGCGGGTCATGCCCTTGGGGGCTTCTTTTACAACCATTTCTTCTTCGGACTGGTCTTCAGTATTGTCGTTATCTTCCACGGTCATGCTGGCGGTGGCTCCTGAAACTCCGCTTCTTCCATATCCAGACGCATGTGCACCTGTTTTGGTTCCGGGCGGTATAAATGTGGGTGTTTGGCAACAATCCACTTTGGGCGTTGCCTGAGAGATAGTCTGTAAAAGCACGGCTTGGCCTGGTCGTCAAGCGCTAGCTCTCTTAACGGATCCAGACCACTGCAGTCATAACGATCAATATGGCTAATATTGCCGGTATTTCATTGATGATGCGCCATTGTTTTTCAGTATAGGGCCGCTTTCCTTCTGCAAACTGCTTTCGAGCTAACGCATAAAAATGGTGCATGCCCGTCATCAGGCTGATCAAGATAAATTTAGTAATCCATGGCGGCGTAAGAAAAACAAACCACCCTCCTGCACGTCCGGCGTTTGAAAAAACAAGCAATATTCCAAAAACCCAAGTCAGAACAAAAGCCGGGTTCATGATGATCCGCAACAGCCTTTCTTCTTGCAAGACCAGTGAGGCTTCCAGCTCACCGCCTCTTTTAGCTGAAAAATGATAGACAAAAAGACGCGGCAAATAAAGCAATCCTGCCATCCAGGCTATTACGCTTAAAATGTGTCCGGCGCGCCAGTAATCGTAATTTTCTGCCAAAAAGCTCATTTCCGTCTCGCTATAATTTACTTAACACCAAATCTGCCAGACAACTGATAAACCCCTGATGGCTACTCAGCGCCGGAACCCGCATATAGTTTTTCACGCCAGATGATTTTGCAATCGCTAAATATTCAATATCCAGCTCTACTAGGGTTTCAATATGTTCAGACACAAAGGCAATTGGCACAACCAGCACGGATTTTCCCTGCGCGCCCGCGCGGACAATCTCTTCTCGTGTTGATGGTCCTATCCAGCGCAAGGGGCCAACCCGGCTTTGATAGGCAATTTGCATGTCTTTCAGTCTTTCCGGCAGTTTATTAGCTATGGCTGCACAACTGTCCTCAACCTGTTGCTGATATGGGTCCCCCGCCAGGATAATTTTTTCTGGCAGGCCGTGCGCCGACATAAGGATTCGAGTATTTTCCGGTGCTCCGTATTTTTGGTAGGTATCAACGATATTATCCACATGTGCCTGTATAAATTGCGCATTGGTTTCATAAGAAATAACTTTTTCTACTGCTCTTTCGGCTTTTTCCCAAGCGTTAATAAATGTTCCTGTGGTGGTGGTTGAAAACTGCGGATATAGCGGCAGCAGAATAATTTTATCGGCACCCCAATTTCTTATTTCCGCCTTCACCGCAGAAATACATGGTTCCCAATATCGCATGGATATAAAAACCTTGATGTTTTTTTCAGGCACGTTTTTTTTCAACAAATCGTGCAAGGCATCCGCCTGTTTTTGGCTTTGCTCTACAATTGGTGATTTGCCGCCCATCAAGGCATAGTTTTTTTTGGCTTCCTTTTCCCGTGCCCGGCTGATCAATTCTGCCAGAATATATCGAAACGGGTTTGGAAGACCCATAATTGCCGGATCTGCGAAAAGATTGCGTAAAAAAGGGCGCACGCTTTTCAGGCTGTCTGGCCCTCCCATGTTAAATAGAACCACGGCTGTTTTTTCGCTCATATCGGGCGTTTTACCTGTTCGATTAACTGCGTCATATGTTCTGGGGGCGTGTCTGGCGTAATGCCGTGGCCCAGATTAAAAATATGCGGCCTGCCAGAAAAACTGTTCTTTATGCGCGCCACCTCGTTTTGCAGCGCCTTACCCCCTACGCGCAGAACGGCCGGATCAAGATTTCCCTGCACCGTCATATCAGTAGGTAAATTTTCATTAAACCAGACGCCATTTTGTGCCTGGTCCAATGCGATCGCCTTTATACCGGTTTCTTTTGCATAGCGAAGCGCCTGGTGGCCACACCCACGCGGAAACCCAATGATTGGCACATTTACCCCGCGCGCTTTTAACCCTTCAGTGATATTTCTGGCCGGGCGGATAATAAAGCGTTCAAAAAAAGGCTCGGGCAATCCTTCGGCCCAGGATTCAAACAGCTTGAGCACCTCTGCGCCGGCTTCTGCCTGCATCTGTAGATATTCAATCGTGGCTTCGCTAATTATATCCAGCAATAGATCAAACGATTGTGGGTCTTTCCAGGCCCACAACCGGGATTTCCATTTATCTTTAGAGCCACCGCCCTCAACCATATACGTTGCTACGGTCCAGGGTGCTCCTGCAAATCCGATCAAGGCCACATCATCAGGCAAACCCTCCCGAACCCGTTGCAGCGTTTCACCAACGGGTTCCAGTTTATGCAGGCGCCAACTCTTTTCCAACAGGGAAAGATTATCATTTTGGCTTAACGGGCACAGCTTTGGACCTTCTCCTGCAACAAAATGCAATTCACGCTCCATGGCATGGGGGATCAGCAATATATCTGCAAACACGATCGCTGCATCAAGATCAAACCTGCGCAAGGGTTGCAACGTAGCTTCACTTGCCATTTCAGGATTAAGACAAAAATCAACAAATGAATCTGCACCAGCGCGCAATTCTCTGTATTCTGGTAAATAACGTCCGGCCTGGCGCATCACCCAGACCGGAGGGCTTTTAGCGGTTCTTCCATTAAAGGCATTTATCAGAGGTTTTACCACTTTTCCCTTGGTCATACTTTTCCCAGATTTCTTTATATTTTTATTGTGGTTATGGTTAGCCTGTAAAGAATGTGGATAACCATAGTTATACACAGGATTGAAGAACTTATTCGCACGAAACACACAAGGAAAGTAAATATTGCACGTTGGACCTTAGAAAGGAAAAAACGAAAAACACGTATGTTTTCAACCATATATAATGTTATCATGATGCAGAGATATTAAAAAAGCTGCAATGAAGAGATTATACACAGCCGCAAAAAAATGGTAATAATCTGTGCAGAAGTAATACCGGAATTAAGGCAACCTCGCCAAGCGCCGGTGCGGTAGTGTTAAAGGCCATAACAGCGCCCGGTTATTAACACTTTGTTAACGATTGCGCAGAGGGAAATAATGAGCGAATTGGCCACACAAACCGGCTTTTATGTCCATATGCACTTGCTGTCTGATGCGACTGGCGAGACCCTGGCGGGCATTATTCGCGCGGCAAGCGCACAGTTTCGTATGCTGGTGCCGCTGGAACATATTCACGTGCTAACGCGCTCGGAAAAACAACTGGAGCTAGCCTTGGCTGATATAGAGGCCGCGCCAGGCATTGTGCTTTACACCATGGCGAATGAGAAACAAAAACAGCGCCTGGTTACTTTCTGCAAGGAAAGGACTATTCCCTGCATTGATGTGTTAGGCCCGACACTTCAAACACTTAGCCAATATCTTGGTAGCCCGGTTAGCCATGAAACAGGGGCGCAGCACATTCAAGATGAAGAATACCATCAGCGCATCAATGCCTTAAACTTTGCGATGGCTCATGATGACGGCCTTTCTCCGGAAAGGATCAACCAGGCCGATGTAATATTGCTTGGGGTTAGCAGAACATCTAAAACACCGACCTGCGTATATCTTGCAAACCGGGGAATAAAAGCGGCCAACATACCGATTGTAGGAAAGGCCCCGTTAAACCCGGCCTTGCTGCAGGCGGACAACAACCCATTGATCGTTGGTTTAACCATCAGCCCACGGCGATTGGTACAAATACGCCGCAATCGGCTGCTTAGCTTAAATGAGCACAGGCCCAGCGATTATATTAATGAGACAGCCGTGCGCGATGAAATCATCTTCGCCAAACGTCTGTTTGCCCGGCACCAATGGCCAGTTATAGATGTAACGCGCCGTTCTATCGAAGAAACGTCGGCAAAAATTATGTCGCTGCTGGCATCACGCAAGAATGAGAGCAAGGTCAATGAGGGTGGCTGATAAAAACAAGACACTTATTCTCGCGTCAGCAAGCCGCATAAGGAAAGCGCTATTGGACCAGGCCAAAATTGAGTTTAATGTTATCCCTTCTACAATCGACGAAGGCTCCTATAAAAATGATAAAAAAACAAACGGCCCCCAGGCGCTTAGTAAAGGCCTTGCCATAAAAAAGGCCCTTGATGTTTCAACAAAACATCAAGGGCTGGTCATTGGTGCAGATCAAATACTGGAGTTTGAAGGCAAACCGCATGATAAGGCAACGTCTTTGGAAGAGGCCAAAGTGCGTCTGAAAAAACTATCTGACAAAACCCACTTCCTTGTCGGCACAACCGTGCTCGCAGAAGGCAATAAGATCATCTGGGAGCATCAAAGCCGCATCGCAATGAAAATGCGAAACCTTAGCGAAGGCTCTATAGACACATACCTGCAAAAAGCAGGAGCGGGCATATTATCAAGTGTCGGCTGTTATGAAATAGAAGGGCTGGGTATTACGCTCTTTGAAGAAATACGCGGGGATTTTTTTACCGTTTTGGGCTTGCCGCTTTTACCATTATTGGGCGAATTGCGACGGCAAAAAGCAATTAGCACATGAATACGACCAAACAGCAACCCATGAACGCCGGTGTAATTGGCGACCCGGTTGAGCACTCATTATCGCCGCTTTTATACACGCGCTGGATAAAAAAAACGGGCATACATGCACGGTATGATAAAATTCATGCTACGCCACAGGCCTTTGAAAAAACAGTTAAAAAGTGCTTTTCAAGCCCGCTGTTCATGGGCATGAATGTTACCTTACCACATAAAAGGGCCGCACTGGCGCTGTCTGATAAAGCAAGCGAAGCTGCACAAAAAACCGGTGCCGCAAACCTGCTGGTGCGCAAAGGCGAGGCTCTTTATGCAGAGAATACAGACATAGAGGGGTTTTTAGGCCCGTTATTAAACAAAGGAGCCAAAAGGGACTGGCGCGACAGAAAAATCGTTGTTGTCGGGGCCGGCGGGGCTGCGCGAGCAACCCTTGTCGCGCTAATGCAGCTAGACCCAAGCGAAATTGTTATCATCAACAGAACCAATGAAAAGGCCGCCGGTTTGGTAAAGGCGTTTGGGAGCGGAGTTCGTGCAGAAAGATGGTCTGTCAGGAATGACGTGCTGGAGGGGGTGGCATTACTGGTAAATGCCAGTGCAGCAGGCATGAGGGGCATGGAGCCTCTCGACATAAAGCTGGACAAGATAAACGCAAATGCGCTCGTTTATGATTTGGTTTACGCGCCCACGAACACCAACCTGTTAAAGCGGGCAAAGGCACAGGGACTATCAACGCTGGGAGGGCTGGATATGTTAATTGGCCAGGCAATGCCTTCTTTTAAGGCGTTTTTCGGGATTAACGCGCCAGCAGACAAAGCCATAAAATCAGCGCTGATCAAGGCAGAGGCAAGGATGCGACAATGATTATTCTTGGCCTTACCGGCTCAATTGGAATGGGCAAAAGCACGACGGCCATGCTTTTTAAACGCGAAGGCGTTCCGGTTTTTGATTCAGACGCCATCGTGCACGACCTTTATCAGAACAACGAAGGCCTTATTAAAGCAATTTCACACATATTCCCGGACGCAGTGTGTGAGAATAAAATTAACCGGAAAATTCTCGGTGATCTTATCCGCGCGCACCCACAAGACCTGCAGGAGATTGAAAACATAGTTCATCCTGCGGTCGCCGAAGTGCGCAAAAACTGGCTGGAACACGAAGAAAAAAAAAGAACACCAATTGTGCTTTTTGATATTCCCTTGCTTTTTGAAACCGGATCAGAAAACCGTGTGGATAAAATTGTTGTGGTTACAACGTCTTCTGAAACACAGAAAATGCGTGTGCTTGAACGCCCCGGAATGACAGATGCCCATTTTAAGCACCTGTTGTCACGCCAGACACCCGATGAAGAAAAGCGCCAACGCGCAGACTTCATTATTGATACCTCAAAGGGGCTTGAAGTTGCTACGCAACAAGTGCAAAGCATACTGCGCCAGCTAGGGGCAAAATAAAAACCGGCAAAACCCGCGATCGGCAAAGGCTGGTCTTGAAAGGCTAAAATGTCCCGCGAGATTGTTTTTGATACAGAAACCACAGGCCTGAAACCGTTTAAGGGAGACCGGATAACGGAGGTCGGTTGTGTTGAGGTCATTGACCTCATCCCTACCGGAAAGACTTTTCGCCGGTATGTTAACCCAGAGCGCGATGTGCCCGAAGAGGTGGTGCGCATTACTGGCTTGACCAGTGAATTTCTGGCTGACAAACCTGTTTTTGCTGAAATCGTAGAAGACTTTTTGGATTTTGTCGGGGAAAGTCAGCTTGTCGCGCACAATGCCCGTTTTGACCGCGATTTTCTTAATGCAGAACTGACCAGACTAGACCGGCGTTTGTTTGATGATAAGCGGTTTGTTGACACACTGCGGATCGCCAGAAAAAAATTTCCGGGCGCGTATAATTCATTGGACGCGTTGTGCAAACGGTTTTCGGTTAGCCTGAGCGAGCGCTCATTGCACGGTGCCTTGCTGGACGCAAAACTGCTGGCCGAGGTTTATCTGGAGCTCAATGGTGGCAGAGAACGCAGTCTGGATTTGGGCCGGCACACCCCGCCACGAAAACGCCAAAACATACCCGGCAAAACGATTGCAGAGTTAAAGGCAGTCATTGCCCCTTTAAGCGCTGAACAAAAAGACCAACACCTTAAATTTCTGGAACAGGTCGGTGAAGACCCGCTCTGGAAAAAGTTTCTTTAGGCGTTGCCGGCAACATCGCCATTGGTCGTCGCTTTTTGCGCGGCCTGTTGTTCAACGCCTGCCCTATAAACCGCAGCAAAATCAATCGGCTCAATCGGCAAGGCTGGATAACCACCATCCTGGGTTAAATCGGCAACAATGCGCCGGGCAAACGGGAAGATCAGTCTGGTGCATTCTATATGCAATACCGGCCCAAGGTTTTCTTCAGGCACACCCGAAATGGCGAACAGGCCACAATAAACCAGGTCCACAAGAAACAATGTGGTGTCTTCACGGGTGGCCTTGACGTTGATGGAAAGGGAAACCTCATAAACGTTTTCCTGTGCGCTGCTTGCGCCAACGCCAATTTCCATATCAAAGCCCGGCGCAGGTCCATTCTGCAAACTTGCAGGGGCGTTTGGGTTTTCAAAGGAAAGGTCTTTAATGTATTGGGTCAAAAGACGGAACTGTGGTTCCTGTGTGCCTTCTGCATTGGCTTCCGGGGTTTGTTTGTCTTCGCTCATTTTCCATTCTCTATAAAATTAATCTGTGCGGGCTGCTAACATGTGATGTTATTTGCGGCAAGCGCCGGGCTGACTTCCATATAAAAAACGCGCTATACTATGGGTCGGGTTCGAAGAGGAAAACACCATGGCTTTAATGCAGATCATTGTCTTTGCTGCCATTGCCGGCTTCGTGCTTATAAAGCTTTATAATGTGTTGGGAAAAGATGTTGGCGCCCCACCACCGGCATCAGCACAACGCTCCACATCAAAAACAGGCAATGTTGGCACGCCTGCGCAGACAATGCTGCGCCCGGCGTTTACCGGGCCAGCGGCGGCAGGACTGGAGGCCATACACGCAGCCGATGGCCGCTTTGACCCCAAAACATTTCTGGAAGGGGCGCGAACGGCTTACGAATATATTGTCGAGGCCTATTCAAAAGGGGACCTAAAAACCTTGAAAAACCTTTTGCAACAGGATGTTTATGCCCGATATGCAGAGGCAATTGCCGCGCGGGAAAAAGAAAATAAAGCGCTGGAAACCGAAATTATCAAGATTAACTCTTCTGAGATTAAAGAGGCGACGATGGAAAATAAAACAGCCAGAATTGTTGTTCTTTTTTCCGCCGAGCTTTCTACACGAGAACAGGAAGTGGACAAACCAGAAGAGGCGAAGGTTCAACGAAGCGCCACCACAGAAGAATGGACATTTGTGCGCAATATCAATGCGCGAAACCCCAACTGGAAGCTGGCAAGCGTGGCGACTCTGGCCTGAGCTATGCAAACGGTAATGCCGCCATCCCGCTTGCTTTTGTTCCTGCTTCTGGCGGGCTGTGCGAGCACGACAACACCGCCGCCGCTCGCAACAAAGCCGCCAGAAATTGTGCAACCACCAATTGTTACGACTCCGGAGCCTTCACCGGCAGCTGTTAACCCCGCGCCATTGGAGCCACAAAAACCTCCAGTAACGATTTCAACCGAAGCGCAGGCCTTTGCGGCAATGCCCGGATGGAAAGGGTCAGATAACAAAGAGGCGCTGTCTGCCTTTTTGCGCTCATGTAAAGCCCTTTCAAAAGACCCGCAGGGCTTGGTGTTTTGGCAGAAAGCCTGCGCGGCCGCCAAGAAAACAAGAGTAAACACCAAGTCAGCCCGCGACTTTTTTGAAACATATTTTTATCCTGTCCAGGTGCGCACAAAAGATGACAAGGGTGGGTTGCTTACTGCCTATTACGAGCCGGAATTAGAGGTGCGCTCAAAACCATCACCCGGTTTTGACGAGCCGGTTTATGCCCGGCCCGAAGATTTAGTCACATTTGACCCCAAACGCTTTAATGCCAAGGGGTTTGGTGGCCGCAAACTGATGGGCCGCGTGGTTGATGGGCTTTTAGTGCCGTATTATTCCAGAAAAGAAGTTGTCCGCAAAGGCGGCGCAGCCATCGCCTGGGGTCGGCCGGCGGATGTGTTTTTTTTACAGGTTCAGGGCTCAGGCCGGTTGCGATTTGAGGATGGACATGTGTTGCGCGCCGCCTTTGCGGGCCATAACGGTCATCAGTATACTTCTATTGGGCGCGAATTGATAAGCCGAGGAGAGCTGACCCCACAACAAGCCTCCAAGGGGTCTATTGAGCGCTGGATGAAACAGGCGGGGCAGAAAAAATCCAAAGATCTTATGAACCATAACAAGCGCTATGTGTTCTTTGCACCAAAACCGGTGCTGGATGACCACCTTGGTCCCACAGGCACCCAGGGCGTTCCGTTAACCTCAGGTGTGTCTCTGGCCGTTGATCCCGCGCTTTACCAGCTAGGCACACCGATATGGATTGAAACGCGCCTGCCACAAAATGAAAAAGACTGGAGGGGAACAGCCAAAAACTTTCTGGCTATCGCCCAGGACACCGGCGGTGCCATAAAGGGTGAAGCGCGCGGGGATTTGTTTTTAGGCTCAGGTGACAAAGCGGGCCGTCTGGCTGGCATCGTTAAACACCCGGCACGCTGGTGGATATTGATGCCGCGCAAGCTGGACGAAAGGCCCGCAGAACCGGAACCGGAATCGTGATCAAGCGAAGCGATGATGATAATGACCGTTTTTTATGGGAGCGTGTAAAAGACAGTATATCACCTCTGCCGAACAGAAAAGAGGTAAAAATTACGCGCCCGGCACAAACAAAAAAAATAAAACCTGCACAAATTACAAAACCGGCAACGCGAAGAGACAAACCGCTAAAACAAAATTTTCCTGTAAGCAAACACAAGTCCGTAAAGGCGGTAACGCCTGCCCCTCAGGACCTTTCCGGGCACAAAAGGGTTCGCCGGGGCCGTATTGAGAGCCAGTCCCGGATAGACCTGCACGGCAAAACCCATGACGAAGCCAAGGCTGAATTATTGGCCCAATTGCAAAACTGTGCGCAACGGGGAGTGCGTGTTGTGCTGGTGATTACCGGTCGTGGTGAACGCGATCAAGGTGTGCTGCGAACCGGCCTTGCGCGCTGGTTAAACGATCCGGCGTTTAGCGAACTGGTTAGCGGTTATGCACCGGCGCACCCCCGCCATGGTGGTAAGGGGGCCTGGTATGTGTTTGTGCGAAAAAACGAATAACTACAGAATAAACTTGGACAAATCGGTATCTTGCGCAAGCGATTCAAGGCGGCTCTGCACATATTCACGATCAATAACGATGTTTTGCCCAGCACTGTCCGAAGCCGTATAGCTGATTTCTTCAAGCAGCTTTTCCATTACCGTTTGTAGGCGTCGCGCCCCGATGTTTTCAACGCTGGCGTTTACGCTAGCGGAAATGTCGGCAATGGCTTCGATGGCATCATCCTGAAAGTCCAACGCCACACCTTCGGTTTCCATTAGTGCCGTATATTGCAAGATGAGTGACGCCTCAGGTTCAGTTAAAATACGCTTGAAGTCCTCGCGGGTCAGCGCCCGCAACTCAACACGGATGGGCAATCGCCCTTGTAGTTCGGGCAACATGTCAGACGGTTTGGCTACATGAAAGGCGCCAGAAGCAATAAATAAAATATGATCAGTGCGCACCGGACCGTGTTTGGTGCTTACCGTCGTGCCTTCAATCAGGGGTAAAAGGTCGCGCTGCACCCCCTCACGGGAAACATCCCCGCCCTGTCGTTCTGAACGGGCGGTGATTTTATCAATTTCATCCAAAAAGACGATCCCGTCATTTTCAACGGAGGCAATGGCTTCGGCGTTAATTTGCGTTTCATCCAAAAGGCGATCACACTCTTCTTCTATCAGCGGAGCAAAAGCGTCAATTACAGCCAGACGGCGGGTTTTTGTGCGTCCGCCAAGACCCTTGCCCAGCATTTCACCCAGATCCAGCATGCCCATGCCCCCGCCCTGCATTCCAGGAAGATCAAAGGCCTGAAAAGGTGAGGTATTATCTGCCAAGTCAAGCTCAATCTCTTTGTCGTCCAGATCGCCAGAACGCAGGCGCGCCCGAAAGGATTCCTTGGTGGCGACGCTTGCGTTTGGCCCGACCAACGCCTCCAAAACGCGTTCTTCGGCGGCGCCCTGTGCGCGGGCTTTAACGCTTTCGCTTTTATCCTCGCGCACCATTAACAGGGCCATTTCAACCAAATCACGGACAATCTGCTCTACATCCCGGCCCACATAACCGACTTCGGTAAACTTGGTGGCCTCGATTTTGATAAACGGTGCCCCGGCCAGTTTGGCCAGACGGCGGGCGATTTCCGTTTTGCCAACGCCGGTGGGGCCAATCATCAGGATATTCTTGGGCGTGATTTCATTTTTCAGGGCATCATCGACCCTGCGGCGGCGCCAGCGATTGCGAAGCGCGATGGCAACGGCACGCTTAGCGCTGCTTTGCGCGACAATATGACGATCCAATTCGGTTACGATTTGCGGTGGAGTAAGTTCGGTCATGTTTGGATTCAATCGCTTTTATTAAGAACTTCAACGGTTAAGTTGCGGTTGGTATAAACACAAATATCGGCGGCGATATCCATAGCGCGCCGGGCAATTACTTCGGCATCTTCTTCATAGGTATATAGTGCGTGAGCGGCGGAAAGTGCATAATTTCCACCAGAGCCAATGGCAGCTAAATTATTTTCCGGCTCAAGCACATCACCCGCGCCGGTTAACAGATAAAAAGAATTGGCATCGGCAACAATTAACATCGCTTCGAGGCGGCGCAGAAAGCGATCCGTGCGCCAATCCTTGGCCAGCTCTACGCAGGCGCGCGCCAATTGTGATGGATATTGTTCCAACTTGGCTTCCAGACGCTCAAATAGCGCCAGGGCATCGGCGGTAGAGCCAGCAAATCCGGCCACAACACCAGCGGTGCCAAGAGGCCTGACCTTCTGCGCATTTCCCTTGATGATGGTCTGGCCAATGGAGACTTGTCCATCGCCGGCGACAACGGTTTTGCCATTTTTTCGCACGGCCAATATGGTGGTTCCACGCCAGCCGGGAAAGGTCTTTTGTTCTGATCTGGTGTTCACAAAACACTCCTTGTTTACTTGTCAGGGACATGTGGGGAGCCGGCCCATCAGGATCAAGGTTTTTTACCACAACATGGGTGCGGCGCTATACGGCTTGCTTAAAATCTGCACTTTCCGCACGGGATAAGCTTTCTTTTTCTGCGGCCAGCATTTTTACCAATTCGTGCTCAATCATGGGCTTGGCAAAATAATACCCCTGAACATAATCACAGCAGTGTAATTGCAAGAAGGCAAAATGCTCGCGGGTTTCAACCCCTTCGGCCACGGTGCGATAACCAAGACTTTCCGCCATGGCCAGAACGGTTTGCACGATCACTCTGGCATGTTTGTCCTCGGTCATTGATTGCACAAAGGACTGGTCGATTTTGAATACATCAAAAGGCAGACGGGTCAGATAGGCCAGACTGGAATGTCCGGTGCCAAAATCATCAATAGCAAAGCGGACGCCTTTTTCCCGCAATGGTCCGATTTGCTCCAGCATGCGTTCCGGATTGGTCATGGCCACACTTTCGGTCAATTCCAGCTCCAGTCGTGATGGTGGCAGACCAGCACGATCCAGAGCATCAAACACATTTTGGGTAAAGTTACTACCAGCAAACTGAATGGCTGAGACATTGACCGCAACGCCGCAGGAAAGCCCTTCTTTTTCCCAACGTGCGGCTGCTTTACAGGACTCTTCCAGCACAAAAGCACCAATTTCCCGGATAAGACCGGATTCTTCGGCGGCATCAATAAAGTCGCCGGGGCCAACCAGCTTGCCTGAAGGCTGTTGCCATCGCACCAGCGCCTCGCACCCGGCAATCGTGCCTTCACGCACATCAATTTTTGGTTGATAATGAACAACAAATTCATTTTCCCGGACCGCCCGGCGCAATTCGCCCTGCAAGGTCATACGACGGATGGCTGTTTGCGACATGGAAGGCTCAAAGAAGCACCAGGTGCCGCCGCCATTTTTTTTAGCTTCATCAATGGCAAAATTCACGCTGGTCAGCAGGGTTTTTGCATCTCCGGCATCATGTGGGTAAAGCGCAATGCCGATCCGAGCGGACAGACAAGCGTTATGCCCCGAAAGACTGATGGGTGCCGCAATGGCTTTCAGCATGGCGTTGGCAAGTGCCTGGATTTCTGGTGCAGAGCGCGCGCCGGGGATCAGAACCCCAAATTCATCTCCGGACAGCCGCGCCAGAAGCGGCCTCGCCCTACCGGAATTATCGGCAAACTTTGGTGCATAAGTGTTTACAACCGTACGCAAGCGTCGGGCAATAATGGTCAGGATATTATCACCCTCTTCTTGACCATAGGCATCGTTAAAGCGCTTGAAACCATCAAGATCGATTAATAGCAAGGCACCTGGTGTGCGCTCAGGACGCACCAGTTTTTGCAAATGCTCATTAAAGGCGGTTTTATTGGCAAGACGAGTTAAATTGTCGCCATAGGCCAGCCAGCGTGTGCGATCAAAATTAGCTTTTTGACGATCCAGCAGGGTATTAAAGTTTGACGACAGTGCCCCAAATTCATCCTGGCCCTTTACCTCCAGCCGCACAGATGTGTTGCCCGCCGCCGCTTGTTCTGTGGCGCGATAAAGCGGGTTTAGGGGGGCCAGCAGACGAAGAAAGATCAGAAGCGATGCGGGCACCGTAATGCCAAATAAAACCAAGCCTTTCCAAGCGCTTTTCACCAGCAAAGGAAACAGCCCAGGCTGATCGGTGGTCAAGCTGTAGGCATGAAGGATAACGGCGCTTAACCGGCCCTCGTCATGAATGGGAACCGCGCTGTATAACATGCCGCGATCAGTGAAAATGCTGGACCGCCCGGTTGCCAGCGCGCGTGCAAAACCAGCATCGGCAAAAGCGCTTTTTAGTTTATCGGTGGTTGATAATGGCAACAAGACCTTACCATCCGGATCAAGGGCCCACAGGCCGCGCACATGATTTTGTTTTGCGAGGCGCTGTCGGGTTTGTTCTGCTTCTGCCCAGTTTTGTCTGGCAATGGCGGGGGAAAGAGCTGCGGCACTGGCGCTGGCGAGCGCCAAGCCTTGTGCCTGGGCGTAGGCGTTACGGTCATGTTGTTCCAAAAGGGCGCTTAATACAACCACGCCCACGCCGGCAATCAGTGCCACCAGGCTATAAAGGAGCAGGGCCTTGAAACTCAGGCTGTATTTAATCTTGCAATTGGGTTTCACGGCACGGTCCCAGATTAATATTGACGGCAATACCGCCTTAACCCTAATGACATACCAATAAAGCTGTTTCCGGGGCGTTAATGGCGCTTATCGGGTTATTCCGCAAATATCCCGTAAATTGGCTTCTGCTCTGGCGCCATAATGAGCAATAATCTCTGCCGCCAGAACGGAACCAAGGCGACCACATTCTGCCAAAGGCAGGTCTTTGCTCAGCCCATATAGAACTCCAGCGGCATAAAGGTCACCAGCGCCAGTGGTGTCGAGAACGGTATTAACGGGCTCGGCATTGATATGAACCGTTTCAGCGCCTTTGATTAATACAGAACCCTTTTCGCTACGCGTTACCGCGCAAAAAGCGCTGTCTTTGCGCACGTTATCCAATGCTGTATCAAAGTCAGAGGTTTGATAGAGGGCTAATAGCTCGGCCTCATTGGCAAATAGAATATCAATGTGGCCTTGAATGAGGTGTAAAAAGGAAGTGCGGTGACGATCGACGCAAAAGAGGTCAGACAGCGTTAAGGCGGTTTTGCGCCCGGCGCTGGCAGCAATTTCTGCGGCGCGAATAAAGGCGTGTTTTGCCTCATCCTTGTCAAACAGATAGCCCTCCATATAAGTGATGGCAGAATCGGCAATCATGGCCTCATCCAGATCTTTAACGCCAAAAAGCGAGGAGGCACCAAGATAGGTGGACATCGAGCGCTGGGCATCCGGGGTAACGGCAATCAGGCAGCGTGCTGTGCCTGGGCCGCCATCAAGTGGTGGAACCTTAAAGACAGCGCTGGTGGCACGTAAATCATGTGCAAAAACCTGGCCCAGATCATCATTAGCCACCTTTCCCAGATAAGCCGTTCGCGCTCCTAGCCCCGCCGCACCGGCAATGGTGTTAGCAGCGGAGCCGCCAGAGGTTTCCTGCGCCGGTGGAAAGGCATCATAAAGGCTCTGTGCGCGGCCCTCATCAATCAGGGTCATTGAGGCCTTGGTAATATTTTGTTGATTTAAAAAAACATCTTCAACGGGCGCAATTACATCTACGATGGCATTGCCAATACCCAGAACATCATATTTTGCCAAATCGGCCATGGGAGCTTCCTGTGATTTTGAAAGGGAAATTTAATAAGACTGTGTAGGCAGGGTGCAGGCCAGAACCTGCGGATCAAACACGCCGCCAATCAGCAAGGTGTTACCACTTCGCGCACCAACGGAGGCACCCGAAAGAGGGTCGCCGTTAGAAAGATAAACCTCGTGAATGGTTTTCTTTGTCGGGTCTATACGAAAAATTTGTGATGGACTGCGCACGGCAGCATCTTTTGCGTGTTTGGAAAAAGTCAAAAGTTTGGGATGTGCAGCAACCCAGAGCACTCCTTCTTCATCCACATCAATATTATCAACGCCGGTATGCAATACCAGCGTATCTTGCAAGGTAAGTTTTCCGCTTGCTGTATCGCGATAGTAAACACGAACAGACTGGTCAATAATGGCACCAATGTAGAGAGATTTTGTATCCTCGCTAACCGCTACGCCATTGGCATAACCAATTTTATCGGCAGCAATGCTGGCCTTTTTTCCATCATAATAAACCAGGTTTCCTTTGGTTTTACGAAACAAAACTTCGGTAAATTCGCCGCGCGAACCATAAGGCGCGCCCAGGTCATTGGTAACGTAAAAGGCATTTTTTCCCACGGCAGCCACATCGTTTGGCCGAAGAATAAGCGGATCAATTATGGCATGATCGAAGATCAGAACGTCATCTAAAATGCGAAAAACCACAATTCGACTTGTTGACCAGTCTCCATGGTCAATGACAAAAAGCCAGCGCAATCCATTCTTATCCACCCATAAATCAATGCCATGGGGTGAAAACAAGGGCGCGTCATAGCCTTTCAGGGTGAGAGGCTTTGCCGCGTGCGGGTCAGAGACAGGCATGATCCAGATAGAACCAAAGCCATCGCGATTGCGCCGGTCATGGCTGGAGATATAGGCCTGGCCATTTTCATGATCGATGACAATGTCTTCTGCACCAACAATACCCTTAATGCTTTCACAGGTGCCGCCAAAATGCGGCTGCAAAGACGTTAGCTCACCGGTCCATTTAAGGGTGTTCCACCAGAAGTAAGAACCACCGGCCAGCAACAGGGCCAATAAAACAAGGATGACAAGTAAGGGTTTGCGCATAATGACCGTCTTGTTCTCACGTTTGCATTTAAGATACCACGCGGCTAGCGCGAAAGGGCTGTTATGGCAAGAGCCATAACGCTTTGCATAGGAGGCTGCAAACGCTAAAAGATGATATGTTTTTAACTGACATATGGTATTTTGGCGCATTGTCTTCGGCGATAAAGCCCGGCGCCTTCAAAACGGTAACGATCGCTGGCCAGCCGATACTGTTCGGGCGCGATCAGGAAGGCCAACCGTTTGCCCTTCGCGATATTTGCCCACACCGGGCCATGCCGCTCTCCTGCGGACAGGCAGTTCAGGGTGCGGATGGCAAAACCCTTGTTGAATGCGCCTACCATGGATGGCGCTTTGATGTTGAGGGCGTTTGCCGGGAAATTCCATCGCTGACCGCAGAACAAAAAAAGCAGATGGAGCTTGGGAAAATTCGCACGAAAAGCTATCCGGTTGAAGAAGCACAGGGCCTGATCTGGATATATCTTGGCGAAAAAAGCGGTGCGCCAGCCCGGCCTGCGCCCAAGCTGGACCATGTGGGGCAAAGCCAGCCGCGTCTGAACGTCGTTATGAATTTTGACTGCCCGCTTGATCATGCGGTGATCGGGCTTATGGACCCGGCGCATATAGGCTTTATTCACCGCCAATGGTGGTGGCGCACAGCAAGGTCCATGCACGAAAAACAAAAGGCTTTCGGGCCGATAAAACACGGGTTTTCCATGTTGCCTCATGTGCCTTCATCCAATTCGTTCCTTTACAAATTGTTGGGGGCCAAACCGCAAACGGAAATCCGGTTTGAATTACCCGGCCTGCGCACAGAATATGTTTTGGTGGGCGGGCGTCAGGTCACAGGCTTTACCGCCGTAACCCCGGTGGACGAAAAGAACACCAAAATCACCATTGCGCTTTATTGGGACCACCCTTTATTGACCGTTATCCCTGATTTTTTATTACGCCGGGCAATTACAATTTTTGCCGGACAGGACCGCGATGCGGTGGAGGCACAGCAAAAGGGCCTCCGCCATGATCCAAAACTGATGCTCATCCATGATGCGGATGTGCAGGCCATGTGGTATTTCAAACTCAAGAAGGCGTGGGCGGATGCGCAAATTATGGGCCGCCCGTTCGTAAACCCGGTCAAGCCGACAACCCTGCGCTGGCGGAGTTAGGGTGCCACACACCTGCACCCTTTCCTGCAGAAAGGGCAATCGAATTGGGTTCAGACCCCGGCAAGCATCTCATAAAGGCCAAGTATCGGAACGGACAAATATGCCGCCGTAAAGCCAATGGCCCACAACGCGGCGGCGAGGATAAAAAAGCGCCGGTTCCACCGATCGGCACTTTCGCATTGCGCAGCCAATACCGGGTCAGTTGGGCAGGCGCGCCCGGGTCGGTAAAGCGCCCAGGCGGCTAAAACCAACAATACTGCGCTACCGGAAAACAACCATACTTTGTGGTGTGCCAATGTCACCAGAAACGGAAAGTTTGAAAACATGGCCGCCGAAACCGCACCGAAGCCAAGCGCCACCAGCAAGACCGGCAAGGCACAGCAAATCATTGTGGTGGTTGAGGTAAACAACAACACCCATCCCCATTTTCCTTGTTGCAGCCCAGCGGTTTTTTCCGATAGCGTCACCCGGCCTTGTCCTCATTCTTTTTTGTAAAATCGCCAGCAGAACAGGTTTTGGTTTTTGTCATCGAGCGGTAGGTAAAGCCTTTTTTCAGGAACATGGCTTTGAGTTGGTCATCAGTAAAATTG
Source organism: Robiginitomaculum sp. (assembly GCA_021776595.1). Classification (GTDB taxonomy): domain Bacteria; phylum Pseudomonadota; class Alphaproteobacteria; order Caulobacterales; family Maricaulaceae; genus Robiginitomaculum_B. The sequence goes on from JAJFFP010000030.1 coordinate 20,833, forward strand.
ACCGAACCATCAGTGCACACATTAATCACACCGCTTTCAAAATCGGCATTTGCATCCTTAACGCCATTGATCTTTTTTAAGGCTTTTTCTGAAGTGGCCACACAAAACGGACAGGTCATACCATCAACCTGAAGTTTGTACTCTGTATCAGTGGCTATTGCGGACCCTGCCAGTATGGCAAGGCCTAGAGACAGGGTTAGGGCTTTAAGCATGATTTTCTCCTATGCTCAGAAGTTAAAACGAAGACTGGTAACCAGAGAGTAATCTGGTTCCAGTGCCGTGCCGTGCAAATTATTCACCACCGGTATTTTTAGGGCGGTTTCGGCGATCCAGCGTTTGGTGGCATATTGCAGGCCCGGCGAGAGAAAGGCCTGGGTGCCGCCGGAATTTGGATTAATAACGCCGCCCAGCCGGTCTCTTTGCAATTGCGTGACATTGGCTTCCAGCACGCCATAAAGAAAGGCGTCCGTGTTGGCGGCAATGGTTTTGGGTAACAGCCGGTATTGCAGCGAGGCATCCGCGTTAAGGGTGTCGCCACGTGCAAAACCATTGGCGCGGGTGTTGGCAACATATTTAACCTGACTGTCAAAGTTCCAGTTGATGCTGGCGGCAGTAAAAATCAGACCGGCAAAGCCGTCCACAGAGCCATCACCGGTCTTGCCGGTTCGGCCCGTGGGCAGGGTGGCGCCAACAAAAGGGGCGATGCGGACGGTCTTTCCAGGGGTATCGTTTCTATAAATTTCGTAACGGGCAAACAGGGTGGCATCACCAAGCCCGGTAAAATTGCGGCTCAAGGCCCCGACTTCACGGTCAATATTGACCAGGGGGGCCACCCCGAAAATTGCCAATTTTGGCGTTACGCCATAGCCCAGCACAGAAACCCCGGCGCGCACCGTCACATCGCGCTTCATGCCGCCCAGGCGGTCAGAAAGGTTGGTTACAATAAACTGCTGACGCGCTAATACCTCGCCCTTGCTGACCGGCAGCGCTGTATTAAAGGTGATAGGGGCGGCAAGCGCGGTCGCCGGCAGGAAGGCCAGCAGATAAAATATATATAATTTACAGGTGTTCTTTTTGTTCATAGATCAGGTTATAATGCCTGTAGTAACTATAGGCTCAAGGGCGATTGTCATGAAATCACAAAATGTTGATTATTATATCGGTGATGCTGCCAGAATGACCGGGGTAAAGGTTGAAACCATCCGCTATTATGAAAAAAATGGTGTGCTGGCTGCGCCGCTGCGGGGTCAGAACGGCTACAGGCTCTATAGCAAAGATCAGGTAGAACGCCTTATGTTTGTTAAACGATGTCGCGAGCTTGGGTTTTCTCTGAATCACACAACGTCTTTGCTTGACCTGACCAATAGCGAAGGAAGGACGTGCAAGCAGATCAGCGATAAGGCAGAAAAACGGCTAAAGGAAGTGCGGGCAAAGATAGAGGACCTGAGACGTATGGAGGCCGTGCTTGAGGGCTATGTTGAGGCTTGCCCGCGCGATGCCAGTGCCAATTGCCCGATTGTTGGCGCCCTGTCTCATGTTGATTTGTTATGATCGGCGCTTCTGGCCAAAACCTTTAGCGCTTCTTTGTGCAGCCGGTCATCACCACTGGCCACGACCTGGCCGCCATGCCAGGCGTGTCCGCCAGACCAGTTGGTAATTATGCCGCCAGCGCCCTCGATGATGGGAATCAGGGCAGCAATGTCGTAATCCTGCAAACCGGATTCAACCACCACATCAACACCACCGCGCGCCAATGCCGCATAAGCATAGCAATCGAGCCCATAGCGTTGCAGGCGCGTTTTCTTGCGTAATTGTTCAAAAGCATCATGTTCATAACCAGCAAAAAGATTAGGATCGGTTGTGCACAAAGTGGCATGGCGTACATCAGCGCATCTTCGTGTGTTCAACCGTCTATGTTTGTTGCCGTTCTTGTAAAACCAGGCTTCATCGCCAAAGCCTATAAAGCGCTCACCGGTAACGGGCTGGTCCATTAACCCCAGAACCGGACGCCCCTCTCTGGTCAAGGCAATTAAAGTGCCCCAGACCGGCAGGGCGCTGATATAAGCACGGGTACCATCAATGGGGTCCAGCACCCAGTTAAATTCGGACTGGCCGGGTTTGATACCATATTCTTCACCACGAATGCCGTGATCGGGAAAGCGCTCGCCAATCAGCGCCCGAATGGTGCGTTCTGCCCCCCGATCAGCAATGGTGACAGGGTCATAGCCACTGGGGTGATCCGGCTTTTCTTCAACTGAGATTGCGGTATCAAAATGTTTAAGCGTGATTAGCTGCGCCGCCTCTGCAAGGGTGGTAATGAAAGGACCAAATTCAGCCCTCTCACCGGCGCTTAACAAGCCAGGCAGGTCAGCATGTAAACTATGATCGTCAGTTGGTGCGGCCATGGGTTCTTTTATCTCTGCACCGCGTCAGACGCTAGTGCGGGATGTGGAAAGAGGCGATTATGACCACACTAACACTTATGCGGCAGGCGCGGATCCGCTCATAGCTTTTGCCAGCTCCAGTAAACGCCGCCGTGTGCTTTCATCAAGCGTATAATAGGCGCGGACCAGTTCCATGGTCTCGCCCTGCGTCAGAATATCGGCGGGCAGGGCATGAGAATCATTAGCGGCCTCTTCCGAACTTAAACCGTCATAAAAATATTGCACAGGAACATGCAACGCTTCGGAAAGATCAAACAAACGGCTGGCGCTGATGCGGTTGGCGGCACATTCATATTTTTGAATTTGCTGAAACCGGATGCCAACCTGCTCGCCCAAGCCTTGTTGGGTCATGCCCAAAAGACGGCGGCGGCGGCGCAAGCGGCGCCCTACATGTATATCGATTGAATTGACCATAACGCACTCACTTTTCTAACCGGCACGTTGTTTCGTGCCAGCCATAAAGAAAGCAAGAGGTGTGCCTAAAAACTATAAATTTGCAAGCTTTTGTTTTTGCTTGCGTTTTATAGGATCGAGTTCCACTTTTCGCACACGGATAACGCTTGGGGTCACTTCGACTTGCTCGTCATCGGCGATCCAGGCGATAGCCTGTTCCAAAGTGAGACGCTTTGGTGTGATCAGGGTTACGGCATCGTCCTTGCCTGATGCGCGCATATTGGTCAGCTTCTTGCCCTTGATTGGATTGACCATCAGATCATCACCGCGCGTGCACTCACCGATGACCATACCGTTATAGACTTGCTCGCCTGCACCAATGAACAAAGTGCCACGTGGCTCGATATTCATCAGGGCAAAAGCCGAAGCCTTTCCATCGGCCATGGAAATCAGTGCCCCACGCGCCCGGTCCTCGATCACGCCGCGCCAGGGACCCCAGTGTGAAAACACACGGTTGAGCACCCCTTTGCCGCGGGTTTCGGTTAAAAACCTGCCGCCATAACCGATCAGTGAACGCGAAGGTGCGTTAAACACCAGGCGCGTATGGCCGGCACCCGCCGGGCTCATGTTCTTTAATTCTGCCTTGCGTGCCGTAAGGCTTTCAATAACGGTGCCCGAATGGGCTTCATCCACATCACAAATGACCTCCTCATAAGGCTCCAGCCTCTCGCCGGTATCTTCATCGGTGCGGATCAGAACCCGTGGGCGCGATACTGATAACTCAAAGCCTTCACGGCGCAGTGTTTCGATCAGAACCCCCAATTGCAACTCACCACGACCGGCCAGTTCCAGCGCATCTGCGCCGGTGGCGGCATCACGCACTTCAATGGCCACATTGGACCTTGCTTCACGCATCAGGCGGTCGCGTATAATGCGGGATTGCACTTTGTCGCCATCACGCCCGCCCAGCGGCGAGTCGTTAATGGATATGGTGACGGCCATGGTCGGTGGATCAATCGCGGTAGCCGCGATCGGGTCTTTTACCTCTGGTGCCGCCAGGGTATCGGCCACATTGGCGGTGCCAAAGCCCGCAATGGCAGCAATGTCGCCGGCATGCACTTCTTCTGCCTGAACGCGGGCCATACCATTCATCACAAACAGCTTTGAAAGGCGTGTGCGCTCGATCGGCTCACCAGTACGGGCCAGAGCCTGCACCTGATCGCCAACCCGAATGGTGCCGCTTTCTATGCGCCCGGTCAGCACCCGGCCCACATAGGGGTCTGCATCGATCATGGAAACCAGCATGGTAAAAGGCTCGTCTTTACGGGCTGCCGCCGATGGGGCCGGTGTGTGCGTTACAATGGTTTCAAATAGCGGGTCCAAACTGGTGCCGACCACCCCTTCTTCCTTGCTCGCCCAGCCATCACGGCCTGCGGCGTAGACATAAGGAAAATCAAGTTGGGCGTCTGAAGCACCAAGATCAGAAAAAAGATCAAACACCGCGTTTAGGGCTTTTTCCGGATCGGCACCGGTGCGATCCACCTTGTTCAGCACCACCATGGGGCAGAGGCCAAGGCTTAGCGCTTTGGAGAGTACGAAACGGGTTTGCGGCATGGGGCCTTCGGCCGCATCGATCAGCAATACCGCGCCATCTACCATAGAAAGAATACGCTCGACCTCGCCGCCAAAGTCGGCATGGCCTGGGGTATCAATAATATTGATGCGCGTGCCTTGCCAGGTAACGCTGGCGCATTTCGCCATAATGGTTATGCCGCGTTCTTGCTCTTGATCGATATTATCAAGCGCCCGTTCGGGGCGGTCCTCATGGGCGGCAAACACACCTGTCTGGATCAACATTTGATCAACCAGGGTGGTTTTCCCGTGGTCAACGTGGGCGATAATGGCAATATTACGCATGGTTTTGGGGTCTCTATTGGTGCTCAACCTGTTAGGGCAAGGGCGTCAGCTAGAGCAAACCTGACCTAAAAGATAGCGATTCTTTCAGTTTTGTGCGCCGCACCCTTGATTTTTGTGCATCGCAATATATTGTTAAGGTGTTGCGGCGTCGCACGCCGCCACCCGTTTACGGGTGTTTCCTCCCTAAAATACTTTACCGCGCTCTTTCGGGCGCGGTTTTTTTTACGGTGTTTCTTTTGTAAACGTACAAATGGATTGGCAAAGCTGCTTTATATCCTTACGCAGGGCGTTAAATTTTCTGTTTTTAAGCAATGTATTCTCATCCATATAAAGGGCGCGGCTTATCTCGATCTGCAAGGCGTTCAAGCGTTCTTGCGGCTTGCCATAACACAAGGTTGAATAGCCGCCGGCATAAGGCGTATTGCGTATGACCCGATAGCCCATATCCATGAGTGTGCGCTCAATATGGGCAATCAGTGCCGGGTTACAGGTTTGTCCGTGTCCATCGCCCAAAACAAAATCAGTAACACCGCCGGGACACTGGTTGGCACAATCGGCGGGCATGGAATGGCAATCAATCAGCGTTGCCCGTCCGAAAGTCTTTTTTTGCCAGGCCAGTTCTGTGCCAAGTGTCTTGTGATAGGGCCGATGAAGGTGGTGCAGGCGCTGCACGGCCTCCTTATAAGGTATTTTCCTGTCATAGATTGGCATTTCCGCAGAGACCATGCGTGGCACCACACCCAGCCCTGCCAGTACCCGCGCACTGTTTTGCCGGTTTGGTGTTGGGCAGTAATCACTGAACATAGACGGGTCCAGCTCATTCGACGCACGATTGGCATCAAGCATGGCGCGGGGAAAATGTGCGCACAAAAGGGATGCACCAAAGCGCGGAGCATCACTGAACAATTCATCGACCCAGGCGTCTTCTGATGTCTTTAGTGAATGCGGATCAAGAGTGCTGAGTTGATGAAACTTTTGGGGATAAACGCGTCCTGAATGTGGCGAAGCAAACAATACCGGCACGACGGATTTAGGGGTCTGAAGATCAAGGGGCGTTTCCAGCTCTGGCCACGGGATAACACGTGTTGGTTTTGCTGTTGCATCCAGTGTGGTCCAGACATTCATTTGGCTAACCTTGCCTGCTTGCGCTAATTCGTCAATCCCGTCCGTCTAAACCCCCTCTTTACCCTCTTGCGTTATGGTGCACACGAGCAAACATAAAAAAGCCCCAATAGAGGGTGTAAACGGGTATCAGGAGTGGGAAATGGCGCGAATATTACTGGCTGAGGATGATGATTCCATGCGGGGCTTTCTGGCTGGCGCGCTGGAGCGCGCAGGTCATGAAGTGATTGCTTGTGCCGATGGAGACGAAGGTCTGGATGCCTTGCGCTCCACACCAGACGATTTTGACCTGCTGCTAACCGATATTGTTATGCCTGGCATTGACGGAATTGAACTTGCCCGAAAAGCGGCGGAAAAAGACAAATCTCTGAAAATTATGTTTATTACCGGCTTTGCAGCGGTAGCGCTTAATCCAGGGCACCAGGCCCCCAAGGATGCCAAGGTGCTTTCCAAACCATTTCATTTGCGTGAACTGGTTGCCGAGGTTGAACGGGTTATGGCCGCCTAAGAGGTTCATGTGCACTATCCCTGACTGAAACCCACGCTTGCACCGCACATCGCCCTTGGCTATAGACCCCTCCAGATGGGCTGTAAGCCCAAAGGTGAGGGCGTATAGCTCAGCGGGAGAGCGCCTCGTTGACATCGAGGAGGTCCCTGGTTCAATCCCAGGTACGCCCACCATTTTTCTGGCGCTACCGCGATGCTGGCGCTCGCTAGTTGAGCGCGGGTTACGGTTCGATAAAAGCTCTCTCACCTCCACCATTTTTTGACCCTGCATTGCTGTCTGTTGAAAAAAATTATCAAGCGAACATGATTAAGCTAGTGTTTTGGCCCCAAAAGCGCCGTAGTTTAATATACAATCTGCAATCATGAGAAGCGGCCCACATACTAAAATGTGTATACCCAGAATTATTGCTATTGTTGGATTGGCCACCTTTAGTGCCACGATTGCATTAGCGCAAGACGATGGCGCCAAGGTGTTACGCAAGGCGTATGCTGCACCTGCCAATACCCGGTCGGTAATGCGCTTTGATGTCGGCAAGAAGCACGAGGCCTTCATCCTGGACCAACGCCAGCGCGGGGTTTTGCTGTTTCGTTATGTGCGCTCACGAGAAGTGTTTGTCTTGCGCAGGGTGCCAGGCCCTCGCGGCGATATGATGTTGAAGAACGATCAAGGTGCCGTAATGGTGCGCATGAGCCGTGTTGGTGGTCCTGTGCTTTTCACAGAGCGGGCGTCTCATGGGATACCAGCCTGGCAGGCTGGTCCGGCTACACCACTTGGGCCGCAGACCGTACCGCTGTCGGACTTGCGACCGGCATTGGCCAATATTGCCCGCGACCTTGTAAATATTCTGGATCACGATGTTACCATATCAGCACGCGGGGCCGATGAAAACTCGGCCTGGTTGTATCTGGACACGGCTCTAAATGCACGCAGCGCCATTAACCGTATTGCTCGCAACCCAGACCGCAAAGGCCGGATATTGCCAGCTTTGAACGCCATCAGATTAGTAGCTGCGGAAAAACAAGACCTGAAACTGAATGACTCTGTGTTGGAAATAGACCTTGTCCTGGAGGAGGGTTTTGCGGGCCGACCATCCTCCTTGCGTCTGGCGGGGTTTTTATCGGGCAAAAAGGTTCGCGCTGATAAAAACTAAGTATAGAGGCTCAGGTTTTAACGGTATGTAGAGCCCCCAGGCCATCCTCAACACTGATCACAGATTTATAGCCTAATTGCTCACGGGCCCTGGCAATATTGATGGTGCCTTCGGCGCGCATCATATCGGCGGCAAAGCGGGTAATGGCGTCCGAAGTCTTTGAGCGTGACATGGCGATCACATCATGTTTTTGAGAAAAATACCTGGCGGCAGCTCCGCCAACAAATCCTGATGCACCGGTGATGAATATACGCAATCTAGCATCCCGCCCTGTTCAGTATTTAACAACGATGCAATCAATATCACGTGATTTTAGTTGCACGCATTGCTGGTTTGCTTCACTGCGCTGATTATAGTGATTGACGTTCAGGCGATAAAACACCCGTCCGCTTGCGAATGTTTTTTTGTAGATACGGGCCAATGAGGGCTGGATCAGCCCGGCGGCTTTGGTTTGGATATAATCCAGAAATTTTTTAGCTTTTTCTCGACTTTGAAACGAGCCGATTTGCACCACATAGCCTTTTTTAACCGGTGTGATTGATTGTAGCGGATCGGTATTCGCGGCCGCCATGGCTGCCTGTTTTTGACTATTAACAGCCTTTGGCCTTAAAGCCGCAGCCGGTGTTATGGTGCTGCCTGTTCTGTTTTGCGCTTCTCGGTTTTGTGCCAGCTCTACCTTGACCTTTGCCAGCGCCTGTTCGGCAAGTGGATATTGCTTTTCAGCGGCACCTTGAAACCAGACCAGAGAAGCGGCTAGATCAGATTTAAGACCATCGCCATTATAATACATGCTGCCCAGGAAAAACATGGCCTCCCCATCCCCGGCAATGGCGGCTTTGGAATACCATTTGGCCGCCTTTTCATAGCTTTGCTCCACCCCCTGGCCACGATCATAAAGACTGCCAAGGCTAAGCTCTGCACGGGTATGGCCATGTTCAGCGGCTTGACGATACCAATGAGCGGCCTGGGTAAAATCCTGTGCAACACCATTGCCGCCTTCATACATGACGCCCAGTAAAAACTGTTCCTGGCTGTCTCCAGCCTGGGCCTTGAGCAGGCGTGAGGCGGCGCTGGTCTCGCCTGCCCCTTGCGCCCATCCTGAGACGGGTGCGCCAAGGAGAACAAAGGTCGTGCACCAGGCAATGATCAGCCATGAAAACTGCCATCTCATTTGATTTCTCCTTTGGTAATTTATCAGTTTAAAGTGCACATTAGACAAGTGCAGGTTTGGCGATACAATCAAACCCGGTTTTACGTCAATATGATCGTGGGTTCTGACCATAGGCAGGTGATTTATGTATGGAAAGATAATTAAGGTATTGCTTCTGTTTGTTTTGCTCACCGGACAGGTGTTGGCCGATGAAAAAACAGAAAAACAGATTGGCCAGGCCATAGACCAGAACATGTCGTGGGCCAACGCGCTTCTGGAGCGCACGGTCAATATCAATAGCGGCACCATGAACTTTGCCGGCGTAAAGCGCGTTGGCGATATTTTTGGCGCTGAACTAAAATCCACGGGCTTTGACACAAAATGGGTTGATGGTTCCGGTTTTAACCGGGCCGGACATCTGGTGGCGTCTTATGGCACTCAAGGTCCAAAAATCCTGATGATTGGTCATCTGGATACGGTCTTTGCAAAAGGGGATGATTTTCAAAAACTTGAACCTCTTGCAGGCAATAAAGTCAAAGGCCCTGGCATTACCGACATGAAGGGCGGTGATGTCATCATACTGGCGGCCATACGCGCCCTAAAAGAAGCTGGCGTTCTGGATAATGTTCGTATCAGAATTGTGATGACCGGCGATGAAGAAAGCAGCGGAACGCCGCTATCCTTATCAAAGGAGGCTATTATTGATGCCGCTAAATGGGCGGATTATGCCCTGGGGTTTGAAGATGGTGACGGTAATATAAAAACCGCCGTTATTGCCCGGCGTGGCAGTGTCGGCTGGACTCTGGAAGTAAAGGGTCGTGCCGCGCACTCATCACAGATATTTACCAGTGACGTTGGTTATGGGGCGATATTGGAAGGTGCTCGCATACTGAACGAATTTCGTGATGAGCTTTCTGGCATGGAAAACCTCACCTTTAACCCTGGGCGGGTTCTTGGCGGTACGCGTATTGAAGACGATATTGCCAAAAACGCCGGCACCACCTTTGGTAAAAATAATGTGGTGGCCCAAACCCTGAAAGTCACCGGTGGTCTGCGCGCCCAATCACCAGAGCAACTTGCCGATGCCAAAGCAAAAATGCAGACCATTGCAGCGGACAATTTATTGCACACCAACGCCATTTTGACCTTCAATGAGGGGCACCCCCCGATGGCCCCGACAAAGGCCAATCGGCAATTACTGGCGCTTTATAGCACGATTAGCGAAGATCTGGGCTATGGTCCGGTTGCGGCGGTTGATCCGCGCCGCGCCGGGGCAGCGGACATTTCTTTTACCGCTGGTTATGTTAAGGCCGCCATTGATGGTCTTGGCCTGATGGGCACGGGGGGGCATACGACCAAGGAAACGGCGGATATGACCACATTTGATCGTAATACCAAAAAGGCTGCCTTGTTAATTTATCGCCTTTCGCAAGGAACCGGTTTTGGGGACTGAAACGCAAAGTAAAATGCTGAACCTGTTGGATCAGGCGTACCAGGTCACTGATGATTTTGATCATCTGGACGCCCTTCTGGATAGCGCCAGCAGTTATCTGTTTGAGGATCAACAAAACGCGGTGGTGGCCAAAGGCCTGCCGCATTTTGCCGAGCTTGACCCATTTCTGGAAACCCACATCAACCGGCTTGAAAACCTGCTGGCACAACACATGGGCGATGAGAAGCAGGGCCTGACCCTTGGTAATCATGCACAATTTGTGCTCGACCGAACAGGCCGGGTTATCACCGCCAATGAACAAGCCAGGGCATTATTATCTGGCGGCGCAGGGGCTTTTTTTGATGCCTTGCCGCTTAGCCCTGACAGCATGGTTGTCATTCGTGATCTGGTTAGGGAAATTGCCGCCGGGGTGCAGGGGTTAGAGCGGATCATTTACCTTCAAATTGGTGCCGAGGATTTACATTCTGCCTTTGGTTATTGCCGCGCCATTCCCATTGATGCTGATAATACCGGTCTGCATATCAGCCTTTCTTATTTTGACTGGTCGCCGGCAATTTTCCATAATCTGCAAAATGCCCTGGATCTCAGTGACAGTGAGGGGTTGGTGTTGGAAGGCGTTTTGCAGGGGCTATCCCATCAACAGATCGCGCAAAGTCGCGGACGTTCGATCAACACTATCAAGACACAAATCAAAGCGATCTTGCGCAAGGCAGGGTGTAGCAAAATGAATGAACTGGTGCACTTGTGCACCAGCATTGCCTATGTGATTGGCCTGACAGATATTGAGGCTCCAACCGGGCAGGTAAGTCAGGACTGGGTAACGCCAAAGCAGGGCCTGCAGACACTGGCACTGGAAGGTGGCAGGACGCTGTCCTATTATGAATACGGTGATCCGTCGGGTCGACCAATATTATACTGGCACGGTTTTTTTCAAGGGGCCTACTTTCCTGATACAATGAAGCGTGATTTATTACGTGGCGGGTTTAGGCTGATTGCGCCCTCCCGGCCATATTTTGGTTATACCAGCGGTCCTGATGAAAATCATGACTTTGACACAACCACCTGCCAGGACGCGCTGGCATTAGTAGAAGAGCTGGGTCTGGGCGAACGTTTGTTGATCGTGGCTCATCATGGCGGCGTAAGCCATGCCTTTCGCTTTGCCCACATGATCGAAAACCGCCTGTCCGGCATGGTAATGGTTGGTGCAGGCATTCCATTAACGCCTGAACACATCCGGTTTATGACCAAACAGGCCCGTATGACCTCAACCGCCTCGCGTCATGCACCATCGGTGTTAAAACTGATCGCTACCATGGGGATAAAAACCTATCGTAAAAAAGGTATTGATGCGTTCATGAACACCCATTATGCGCCCGCGCCACTGGACCATAAAAGTCTGGATGACTCCGCCATTTTGTCAAAACTACACCAAGGTATGTTTCACCTGGTAGAACAGGGTGCCGATGCCTTTGTGCATGACGGGCGCTCGCAACTGGCCGACTGGACCAGTGATTTCAAAGCGGTTAATTGTCGTCAAAGCTGGATCAGCGGACGTCATTGCCATTTGATGGGTGCGCATTTCGTAGAGGAATTCGTTACCAGCAATACTAATCATCCCGTCGAAATCGTAGAAGATGCCGGTTATAATGTTCTTTATCAGTGCCCGGAGCGGATTATGGATAAAATCCGCGAGGCATCAGACTGGGATTGATCGTTAGAGATAATTTTTTGTTACAGGACCTTACGGGCCCTCTATTGTGCGAACCGCGAGTGAAGTTGCGCCGCGGGTTATGCCATCTTGCTCCAGGTGTAAAAACAAACGGTTATTGGCTGCATCAAACGCAATATTGCCCTGTCCAGCGACAAATACGGAAAAAAGCACAATCTCGTTGGTGCCAAGGGTAAAACTGACCGTTTGAGCCGGATCGCTTTCGCAAGCGCCCTGCGCGTTGGTTTTACAGATAAAGGCCCCAAGCGGCAGGCCAAGGCCCGCATCATCCACACTGGCGGAAAAAGTTCCAGCCGCGCCAATATTGACCGCCGAGGCCGCAAAGGCGCCAGTGCCCGTATTGCCAGGCACCTTGACGATACCATCGCCGTCCAGGGTTGCGGTGGTGGCAATGAGGTCAGACACGGCGCTGGTGCCTGCCGAAATAACCATACGATTTAGGCCTGGGACAGAGGCGGCCGCAATGGTATTGGAGCAGTCAAATACCAAGCCATATTGCGCACTATTCAGAACCTGGTCAGGGGTGAGTTGGAAAATAAAGTTCTGGGTCTGGCCAGCGGAAATATCAACAGGGGTATTGGCGGCGCCCACGGGCTGGTTGGCTATGTTGGCCTGTTGATAGCCAAAGCCTATGCTTTGTCCGGCTTGCACGGCCATGGAACAAGCGGTGGCTGTGCTGGCCCCGGTATTGATCAGCGAGGCAAAGGCGGTTAGCGGCGCACCAACCAAACCGGAGCGCGCGGCGGGCAGGATGGAGGACAATAAGGGCGGCGGAAGAAAGCCCTGCGCCCAGTTGAGCTTGATATTGCCGTTCAGTTTGTTCCAGCCATCCACGGCAATGTAATAGGCCGTACCCGCCTGGGCGGTGAATTTAATCATGGCGTTGCGGTTTCCTGCGCTGTCATCATCATCAGCCAGAGAGCTTATGGTTTTTAGTGTATGGCCGGCATAAATGCTCATCATGGTGTCAAAGTCACTGCCTTTGGCATCAAACACCACCTCGCCACTGGTTTGCGCGACCCATTTCCACCAGAGCGATTTGCCGCCTGTGGACCGGTCGCCATGCTTTGGTTCGCCGGTTTGCTCTGAGGCAAACTGGCTATTCCCGCTGGCCGTTCCGGAGCGGGAAGTCAGGACAAGGGCATTTTCAAAATTATCATTAGCCGGGCGCACAATCACTGAATAACGGATCGGCTTTTCATACATGCCGACCCCAAGGGTTTTATTGGCAATACGGACCTTGCCGGTATAAACACCGCTGGCCAGATTCTCGGCCTGCTCATTTAAGGAAACACTGATTGTGAACTGTGCCCCCGCGGCCAATTGGCCAGAGGTGTTCGAAAGGTCCACCCAGCTCACATCGGCACTGGCGGTCCAGTCCAGCGGGTTGGGTCCTTTGTTTTTCAAGACATAATCAGCGGCGGCGACACTGGCAGGTTTGCCGGGTTCTTTCTCACTGACGAGGCCGGTATCAGGGGTGACGGTCAGGTCATCCTGTGGACCGATTTCAATCGTTGCCTGCATGCTTGCGCCGGGCGCGGAAATACTGTGCAGGGTCACGCCAGACACCGGACCGGTATAACGCAGTGAATTGGGCATGGATCGTGAATCCAGCACCTGCCCGGCGACATAAAAATCCCCCGCATTGCCAGCCCCGCCCTGTTCAATTTCTTCCAGACCATCGGCCTCCATCAGGCGCAGTAATTTGTGATCCGTATAGGAGTTGTCATAGGCATAATTATTGCCCGCACCGTTTAAAGTAGCATCGACGTGCCAGACCAGCAGGCCATCGGCGGGCCATCCCAGATCATTGCCAACACGAAACCGGTTCTGGATGACAAACATTTCTGTAAATGGTGTGCTGCCATCAAGGCCGGGCCAGGCCACAACGCAGTCTTTACTGGTGCCCGAAGCCCCAAGGGTTACAGTTTTCGTGCCTGATGAAATCACCGTTGGGGTCAGCCAGTCCAGCACCCATTTGGAGAAACAATTATGATCGCCCCAATTGCCGTGCATCATATCCAGACCGCCAACACCGCCTCTGGGGCCTATGGCATCGTCATAATCGTAATAATCAGGTAGTCCTAAAGCGTGGCCGGTTTCGTGGATAACGGTGCGCGGGTTAAAGGGGCCGTCATTATTGCGCGATTCCCATTGCCATGAGTATTTGCCAAGCGACACACCATCGACTTTGAAGGAAGGGTTGGAATAGCGGGTCTGATAGCCCCACCAGAAATTACCCCAGCCATTATTGGGCCCGGTCCAGATGACCACGAAATAATCAATCACACCATCGCCATTATTGTCATATTGGCTGAAATCGTGGCCTTGTGCATCAAAATGCGAAATCGCTTCGGCAATCAGGCTGTCGCGGGCTGGAGTGGTCTGCTCAATCGTGTCGCGGCTCCCGCCGGGGCGGTACCAGCCAAGCGTTGTGCCACCGGAAAGATCAAGCTGCCCATAGGAGGCACGGCTATAATAATTAGTCAGACTTTCACGAGGCGCATTGGCAGCATTGCCACTGCCAAACAGGTTTGAATGGACAAAACCAGGGGTGCTTTTGGCTGGTTGGTCTGAAAAATCAATCAGCAGGGCAAAAACCTTGACATTGCCGGTGGTGGGCATGCCCTGCCAGACCAAAGGCGGGGTGGCCGGGCGGGAAAGGTCAGGAATTGAATCCGGGTTCTTGCCCTTGGCGGTCAAATGCTGGCTGGCAGTTTTATTGATGGCCTGTTCAAGCCGATAGGGGTCGATGCGGTAATTGCCAAAGGCACGTGCTTTTTGCAATTGCTGCTTTACTGCCGCCAGTGCCTTTTGCTGTTCAGGACTCAAGGGTCCTTTGAGCGCCAAAATTCGTTTTATCCGGGCTGCCTCAGCCGGGTCGGGGCGTTCCATCGCCATTGCTGGTGATTGCGTAATTAAAAACAGTAAAGAAGCGCAAACCGCTTTTACAATACAGCCCTCAAGACGCATTTTCATCAATCTTGCCTAAAATCAATTACTTGATGCTACGAGTATAACAAAAACCAAAAACAGGCGCAAATCACAGTATATCGACGAAAGCCAGACCCTAGGTCATGAACTCATGACCTAAACCCTTTCTATCTGCACAGGCTTTCCTGCGCGTCCCGGCTTCAGGCGAAACCGAAAGGCGGATCGGGCCGTAAATTTTGGCTGCTTTACACTTGAGGTGGCAATATAATCTGCAATGGCCTCATCATGGCGCAGGATAAGGCGGATATAGCCGGTATTGTGAACGTCGTGCAAAATTGTATCGGGGTTTTTGGCTTCGGTAAGCCTGCCAAAATCGACACCGGGGGCCACTACATCGGCAAAATTACCGGGGCTGGATACGCCGGATGTACCAAGCTCCACCCCGGCGACCTCGCCATTTTGGCGGCGTAAAATTGAGGTATTAAAGTCGTGCGTGTCGCCAGCAAGTGAGATAAAGCTGGATCCGGCACGGCGAGTGCGCTGGTAAAGCCGCTCCCGCGCCGCTGGATAGCCGTCCCAGGCATCAATATTCAATGGCGGGCTGAAGCGCGAACGTAGAAAATATTCAAACAATTGCGGTTGTTTTTTCTTGGCAAGCCATTTCAGCCAACCGGGCAGCACCGATATATAATCAGGGGAAATGATGTTGGCGAGCAGGACCTGATTGCCCAGTAATTGCCAAGGCTGGTTTGCCGCCACAGAACGGGCGAGGCTGTTTTCAACAAATTCACCTTGCACATCGCCCAACATACGCCGTTTTTGATCACCAACCAGATCATTGGTAAAGGCGGCCACTTTGGCTTGCACTTGCGGGTCGTCAGGGTCGGCATTGGCCGGGACCGGAAAAAGTTTCCAGTCAATTTGTTCAGAGCGCGCAGCCAGGCGCGTTTCCAGCATCGTCAGACTTGCCAAATCCCCAAAAGAAAACTCCCGCCAAAAAGCCGTGCGCGGCAAGCCCTTTGCTGGCTCTCTTGTTGGCGTCCATTCATAAAAGGCAGCCATGGAGGCCGCTTCGCGCACGGCCCAGCGGTCTTCTTCGGGCTGGTGGTTCTGGGCACCGCCGGACCATGAATCATTGGCGCTTTCATGATCATCCCAGGTGATGATCCACGGCGCGATGGCGTGGGCGGCCTGCAGATCAGGGTCCGTATGATATTGTGCATAGCGGCGGCGGTAATCATCCAGGGTGAGACATTCGTATGGCGGCTCCGGCATCCGGCCCAGCACCTCTGCATCTTTGGTGGCAAAACCGCCAGGTCCATATTCGTAAATATAATCCCCAAGATGCACCACCACATCCACGGGGTCGTGCATGACGATATGGCGATAGGCATGAAAATAGCCCGCTGGATGGTTCGAGCATGAAACCACCGCCAGGCTGAGACTGTCTACATGGCCTTGGGGGAGGGTTTTAGTGCGCCCCACAGGCGAAACCTCACCGGCTTTATCGTAAAACCGATAAAAATACGCGGTACCGGGCGACAACCCTACAGCCTCTATTTTTATCGGAATAATGCCATTTGCTGCCAAGGCGGCATTAACCGGGACGGTGGCAGACCAGACGATATGGTCAAAATCTTTATCCGTGCCAACTTCTGCAACAACATTCACTGGCGGTCCATTTATGGTTATGGCGCTCCAGAGAATAATTTGTGTTTGCAGAGGATCGCCACTGGCGATGCCGTGGCGAAACAAACCGCTATTGGTGCGATCTTCACGGGCGGTGGGTGTTTTTTTCCCACAAGCGGCCAGCGCGCCGCCAATACTGGTTAGCAGCAGGGCATTTCGCCTGCTGATTTGGCCATCAGTTTGCTTTTTCTTGTTTTTTTTACGCAAGGTTATACTCCGCACCGCATTTGCAGCCTTGCTTAGCGCGAAATGCCCCTCTAATCCACACATATGACAACCAAAAGCCCATTAGCACCCATGGCAAAACATATTGATGTGCCAGAAGATCAGCCACCAATGCGCCTGGACCGGTTTATCACCAACGCAATAGATGATCTGTCTCGCTCGCGCCTGAAAACCCTGATTGAGGAAGGGCGGCTTTGCCTGAACGGCGAGGTGATAAGCGACCCATCGGCAAAAGTTCGCCCCGGACAACGATATGTGCTTGAATTACCACCCCCCAGGGCAGCCACGCCCCAACCTGAAAACATACCCCTGCACATTCTTTATGAGGATGAGCACCTGATCGTGCTGGAAAAAGAAATAGGCATGACCGTGCACCCGGCTGTGGGCAACTGGACCGGCACCTTGGTCAATGCGCTCCTGCATCATTGCGCCGGTGCGTTATCGGGCATTGGCGGGGTTGAACGTCCGGGCATTGTGCACCGGCTGGATAAAGATACATCGGGCGTCATGGTGGTAGCCAAGACCGACCGGGCGCATCAGGGTTTGAGCAAACAGTTTGCTGCTCATACGATAGAGCGGGCCTATATGGCGCTTGTGCGCGGCGGACCAAAACCCAAAACCGGGCGTATCGAAACGCGGCTTGCCCGCTCCCAGCACGATCGAAAAAAGCAGGCGGTTGTGCGTGATCCCAGATCACAACACGGACGCCATGCCATCACCAATTATGAAACGTTACACACCTATGGCACTGCGCCTGGCCAGCCCGTGGGCAGCCCGGTGGCCAGCATGGTAGAGTGCCGCCTACTAACCGGGCGTACCCACCAGATCCGGGTGCATATGGCACATTTAGGCTGCCCCCTACTTGGCGATCCGGTTTATGGCCGCGACCGCACTTTTCGTAAAATCACCAATGCGAACGGTGAGAGCCTGAAAGATTTTAACCGACAGGCCCTGCACGCTGCAATTTTAGGCTTTACTCACCCCGTGACGAAAGAGCCCATGCGTTTTGAAACCGTGCTACCTGCCGATATGCGGAAGTTGATCAATTTTTTGGAAAAACTGCCAAAATAATACATTGCTTCGGGTCTGCGATCTAAGTTGACCATGTAACCCTAAAACTGTTTCAAGAGGCGGTCGAGATATTCCAGTTCCTTGTCTGAGCGGCCTTTTTGAGCCGCACGGTCGCGCAATAATTGCAAAATTTTTCGCGCGCGTTCAGCATTGATGACATCGGGGACGCTCGTGCCATCGGCAGATTGCGAACCTCCACCACGGGTGGGCCGCCCAAAGGGATCGCGGTCGTCACCGGCGTTCTGGCCGTTTTGTTTGGCGATATGATCAAAAAGGTCTGAGGCCAGGGATTCAGAACCATCGCGCAAGGCAGACAGGGCATCTTTTCCCGCGTCCAGGCCGCCAACAGTATCTCCTTCGCGCAAGGCATCTGCAGCGTCACCCATTTCGTCGGCACCTTCGCCTAAAATACCGGCGGCATTTTCCCGCCCATCCTGGCGCTGCCCATCGGCCAGTCCGCGCAGGCGTTCGGCCAGGCTATCCTGTTCACCGGCAAGGCCGGCCCCTGATTGTGCCTCATCACTGGATTGATCGCCCTGGGGCGATCCGCCATTACGGTTGGCTTCTTGTTGTTTTCTAAACATTTCATCCAGCAGTTCACGTTGCTCGGCGGTAATATCGCCCAGTTCTTCAAGCGCCTTGCGCATGGCCTTGCTGGCCGCATCATTACCGGGGCCGGAGCCTGCGGTAAGTTGCATCTGCATTTTTTGCAATAACTCGGATAAGGCCTGCAACAATTTTCTGGCATCACCACGTGCCCCGGTTTCTGAAAGTGCCTTGAGCGCATCCAGCATTTCCTGCAGGGTATCGGCATTCATGGCCGGTGCACCGCCGCCAGAATTTTCGGCCACTTGCCCATTGCGCAGGGCTTCTTCGGCCAGCGCTTCCAAATAACGTTTTACCGCCCGCTCATAATTGTGCATCAGGCGGGTTAACTCATCGGCAGGGGCGCCGCGCGCCAGAGCCCGGCGAAAGGCACGCTCGGCTGCTTTCAAGGCGGCACGTGCATCGGCAAGCGCACCGCCTTCTGCCCACAGGGCCAATGCCCATAACTCATCATCCAGACCTTTGAAATCGGCTGGCGCACGGGCCAGGCGCAGGTTTTCAGCCGCATAGCGCAAGCCCACATAAACCAGCGGGTCTTCAAAATAAAGCTCTGGTGCCCGCAAGCTGGCGCGCATCAAAGCGGCGCTGCGTTGAATTTGTTTTGGGGCCCGCAACAGCCGCTCTTCCGGCTTGTCCTGTGCAAAAAGCGGTTTGGCGCGAATATCTTCGGCATATTGCACAGGCCGTTCAGGAAAGGGGGCGTAAGGCTCAGTGGTTCGCACCAGCAAGGTGCGCTGCTCGGCAATAGCTTTGGCCATCGGGTTTACGAAGAGCTTTTCCGGCAGGGTCATGGTAACGGGTTTCGTCTGGCCTTCCTGCTCCAGCCCGTCAAAGACCAACAGGGAAAGGGATACGGGCAGGCCAGCCCAGGGATGGCGGGTAAAATCCATCTGCATTTTTTCATCCAGCATCCGTGCATTTTTGGCTGGCAGATCAAGGTCAACCCATTTGTCTTCTGGTGGCCCTTCAACACGGGACATTTTCAGTCTGATTTTTGTAATCCCCACATCATCAGAAGCGTTATAAGCAAAGACAAGTGCATCGCTGGCATCGCCATGAGGCACCGTGGAAAAGCGAATTTGCGGCGGCAGGTCTTCTTTAACGACAATTTTCCAAAGCGATGTCGAGGCCCTTCCCAGGCTTAATAGGCTATTTTTATCAAGAACGGTGCTGAGGTCATAATTCTGCGGCCCGGTCTTTTGCGCCTTAACCTTGCGCTTTTTGCGCCCCGCACGGACCTTCAACACAGGTTTTTTTCTGGCACCACTGACTTTAACATGAAAACGGGAACCGCTGAGCACTTCGACGGGCTCATTCTGACTGCGCGCCAAAAACCTGGGGGCCTGCAAGGCATATTCAGGGCCGGTAATCCAGGCTTCTATGCGTAAAGGTAATGTATTATGGCTTAAAAACCGTGGGGCAAAGGCTTCATCCAGACGTTCACCGGCCCGTGGCCCGGCGATGATAAACCCCGCAAAAACCAGCAAAAAAGCGGCAGCACGCAGACCAAAAACATCTTGCCTTGCTAATTCAGCACGAGGCTTTTGTGGGCGCAAACGCGCCAGCATTTTTCTGGCACGCGCCTGCTGTTCGCGCCAAAGTGTAAGGGCCGTAGAATCTCGTAACTGGATGGATGCGACATCCGGGGGTTCATCGTTCAGGATTTCAAGGGGGCGGCCAACAAGGCGGGCATTTTCTTCCAGCCTGCGTTCCACCTGATCAGTATTTGGTCTTTGGAAATACCGAACACCCCGCAAAGTATAATATAGAGTCAAGGCAGCGGTGCTGAGCAGGCCAAGCAGGCGCCAGGGATCGCCAATGGAGGCCCAGAGTCCAAAAAGAGCAGCAACAATGTAAAGGGCAGGGAATAATATGGCCGGAAACCAAATGGGAACCAGGCGCTCCCAAAAGAGCGCAGCGCCAACCAACAGCCGGGTCAATTTCAACTGAAAACCTGAATAATATGACATCTACGCATAATCCTCTAAGCCTTCATTATAAGGATTAATTGATCAGACCGAAGCCAAAATGGCATTACAAATTGATAAGGCGGTCGGGATTAAACATTGCCGGATTTCAAACGGCGCTCCAGAACCCGCGCGGGATGCAGGGCTTCGCTGACTTCCTTTTCCAGGGCAGGTGGTTCGCCCAAGGCTTCGGCGGCGATGGCTTCGCCCAACAGCGGGGCCAGGGCAAACCCTCGCGATCCCAGCCCCATGCACACATGGAGGTTTTCAATGCGTTGTGCATTTCCAGCTTTGGGATCAATAAATCCGTGCTTTAGTGCATGAAAACGGTTCAGGAAATCATCTTCTTTGATCATGGGCCCAACATAGGGCATTTGATCGGGCGTAGTGGCGCGGATTGATACCCGCCCTTTTGTTTTGTCAGTTTGTATGGTTTTGCCCAAAGCGGGATTAAGCCGGGAAACGGCGGCAATATTGTGTTTGTGGACCTGCGGGTCCGGGGATAAATCTGTTTGGGCGGGGTCTGTTTCTTCAAAAGTGGCACCCATGAGCAAGGATTGATCGGGCAGGGCAATGGCATAACCATCGCCTAACAGGGCCGGACCCAGATAGGACGTTGATAGTTTTGCCTTACTGATCTGGCCCTTGAGATATTGAAATTTTAACCAGGCGAGTTGATCTAATGTGCCGCTGCCCAATGCCAGCACCAATAACGGCGCACGGGCAACCGGTTTTTTCTTTCCATCCAAAGCTACCCATTTGTCATTTTGTTGTTCTATTGTCCCAATACGGGCTGTAATTTTGGTGGCACCAGTGGTCATGGCGGTTATGGCCGCAGCGGGATTGACCACACCAGCACTTGGCAAAAACATGGCCACATGACCGCTGGCGGGCTGTAATATGTCTTCTGGCAGGGCATGGGCCTTGATCAGCCGGTCAAACTTTTGCGCATCAGAGGCATGCACCGGAAAGCGCAAGACACCACAATGATTCCAGATATTGCTGCCCAACCCGGCATAAAACCGCGTTGCATAGTGAAAAGTGGTGCGGAAAAACCGCGCCATTGGGGTGTCATCCCGATCCAGCCTTGGCGAAACTAAAGCGGCAGGGTTACCGCTGGCCTCATCGGCGAGGCCGTCTTTGCTGATGATGGTTACCTCCAGACCCCTTCGTAAAAAAGCATGGGCGGTGCAGGCCCCGGCAATACCGCCACCAATAACCACAATGCTTTTTGTGCCGGGCACACACCGTGCGAGCGGGCGGGTTTGTTTGCGTGAGACAGGGTGATCTTGCCCTTGAAAGATGGCTTCTAGGCGTTCTCGTTTGCGGCCATGACCTGGGCGTTTGGAGACGCTAAACCCTGCCCCTTGAAGGCCACGGCGCACTCTGCCCGCGACGCTGAAGGTGGCGATGCGGGCCCCCTTGTGGCTTAGCCGGGCAATTTGTGTAAAAACAGTTTTGGACCACATGTCGGCATTACGCGAAGGTGCAAACCCGTCCAGAAACCAGCAATCCGCCGGCATTTCCATTTGTGGCAGAGCCCTAGCCACATCCATAAAATAAAGAGTGAGCGTAATATTTTCATCATCAAAATGCAGACGATGAACGCCCTTTATGGCCGGGGGCCAGGCCGCCAGTAATTTTTCTGCCATTTCAGAGAGGGAAGGAAACGTATTTAGGGCACGGCGCAGGTCTGTTAAGTTAAAGGGCATGCCCTCAACAGATATGTAATGCAAGTGCGCGTCTGGCGCATGTGTTCGACGCCATAATGCCCAGGTGCTGAGGAAATTAAGTCCCGTGCCAAAGCCCAGTTCGCCTATGGTAAAGGTAATTTTGTCCTGCCAGGCGTGGGGCAGGTAGCACCCGTTCAAAAAAACATTGCTGGTTTCACGCAGGCCATCGACATCAGAAAAATAACCATCCTCATGATCGAGATTATGCGGCACCCCCTCCTCTGACCAGAGAAGGCGTGGTTTTGGCAGGCCAAGAAAGGGGTCAGGCATTTATAGGTTCCGCAATTAACAGAGCCGCCCCAGTTGGAGCGGCTCTAGCTAAAGGTCAAGACGGGGTGGTAAAAACAAGTGCTTATTTAAGCGGCTTCCACGTTTTCAAGCGCATCTTCAAGCTCGGCAAAACTGGGCTGAGAGGAACTGGGCACAATGCCCCGACCCATTTCAATTGAAATTTGCGCGGCATTGCCATGCAAGTGCGCAACCAGCACCGTCTGAATGATTTTATAAAAAGAGCCTTCTTCATCGATCACCTGTTGCAAACGCGCCGCCATGGGGCCGACAAACCCATAGGCGATAAACACACCCAGGAAGGTGCCCACCAGCGCAGAACCAATCATTTTACCAAGATATTCAGGGGGCTCGGTAATGGCGCCCATGGTTTTGATAATCCCCAGCACGGCAGCAACAATGCCCAGCGCCGGCAGGCCGTCGGCCATGTTTTGCAGAGCGTGGGCGGGGTTGGAAGCATCATGATGGTGCTTTTCCAGTTGCGCCTCCATGTTATCTTCAACCTGATGCGGGTCTTCAAGATTCATGGTCATCATACGCAAGGTGTCGCAGATAAAATCGGTAGCGAAATGATCTTTGAGAATTTTGGGGTATTGCGTGAAAATGGAACTTTCGCCCGGATTTTCAATATGAGTCTCCAAAGCAATGACGCCTTTGGTTTTCATGGTTTTGGTCAAAGTAAAAAGCAAGGCAAGAAGGTCGGCATAATCTTTCTTTTTCCATTTTGGTCCGGCCATTAATTTACCGATACCGGTGGCAACGCCCTTTAGCGTTTTGCCATTATTGCCGATAAGAAGCGCCCCCATTGCCGAGCCAAGAATAATCATTAATTCATAAGGTGCGGAATGGGCAATCGGCTCAAGATTACCGCCAGCAAGTAAAAACCCGCCAAACACCATGACAAATACAACAATAATACCAATGATCTGAAACATCAGCCCATCCCACCTGTTTTTTATTTTCGGCCCTCATGGCCATACCGGTTGTCCCGATTTGAAACCATTATGACTTGGAATGCTTAATGCACTGTTGCTAATGCGGTTTGTTTTTGCGTTTCATTGCGGGACGGCTCCAATAGTGATAAAAGAATTCACTGGGCCATGAAGTGCAAGGCGAGGGACAGAACAGGCTTTAAGCGTTAGGGACCAGGAGTATATGTATGTTTAAGTTAAAGATGGTGGGGCTGTTAGCCGTATTGGCTATACCCGCAAGCGCTATGGCGGCCCCGAATTGTGAGGCACCTGCCAAGCCCGACTTGCCGCAAAACGGGGCAGTATTAAGTGCGATTGAGCTGGACGCGGCCGCTGAGCAGGTTTCCAGCTATTCCAAAGCCTCCAAGGCGTATCACGCCTGTCTTGATGAGGTGATTGCCAGCCCGGCCAAATATACCAGAGATGAATGGCGGGCCGCCTTGAAGGCGTATAACGCTTCTGCACCGGGTATGGAGGAGGTATGGAGTTCTTATCAGAAACTTTCAGAAGACTGGGTGTCAGCTCATCTGGCTAAAACCAAAACAGCCAGTCAATAAACAATCCCACGTATATTATCATCAGTCCAACGGGGGCAAATTCCATGAAACTTTATCGTGTATTAATTACCGGCACCGCGCTTTTGGCCATCACCGCTCCGGCACTCGCAGAGTCCGTAAAAGACGGTTATCGTCCGCAAAACGCTGCGCAACGTAACTATAAAGCCTGCAAGGCGGAGGCGATCACACAGGGCCGGAAAACGGTTGTGCCGTTTTGTGGCAGTTTGCCAATGCGTCCAAAATTTCCATCCTATGATGAGGCCTGGAGCCGCACCTCAAAAGGGGAGCTGGATATTTATGCGCAAAAACTGGCTCGTTTTGAGCGTGACGTCACCGAATACCAGACCTGCATTACCAACCGGGTGATGGCCGATGGTTCCTTGCCGACCATCACACTGGACTATGCAGCATGCGCTGATCAGGGTGCCGTTGACCAACTGGCCCAATCCACCGAGGAATGGGGCATGTCGTGCATGGCCTATAATGATAGCCAGGCAGATGGCAAGGCCTATCCCAAGTCCTGCTTTCCGGCGCAATGATGTTTTGACAAGGCTGGTTGGCTCTGTAATCAGGTATATGGAATTTACCTGATTACAGAGCTGGCTTTGTTGTGAACCATCCAGATCGTCGCCGTTCATTTTACCTGCTTTTTGCGGCGCTTTTTGTCATGGGCGCGAGCAATTCCATGTTGTTTGTTATTTTACCCATGGTCACGCGGAGCATGGGTACGGGCGAGATTTATGTTGGCCTGATTTTCGCCGGCTCATCCCTCTTTTACATGGGGTTCAGCCCGTTTTGGGGATCATTAAGCGATCATAAGGGACGCCGCCCCATTTTGCTCGTGGGGCTGGCTGGCAACACCTTGTCTCTGGCCGCCATAGCTTTGGTGGCAGGGCTTGCTTTATCCGGGCATTTAATGCCGGTGCTGGCCATGGGTTTGTTTGCGGCGGCGCGAGTGCTTTACGGCGCCATAGGTTCGGCCATTCAGCCAGCGGCGCAAGCCTATATCGCTGATCGCACAGCTATTCATGAACGCACACGCATTATGTCGGCACTGACCGCAGGGGCCGGGCTGGGAACCGCGTTTGGCCCCCCATTGGCGGCCTGGGCGGGGGCGCTATTTAGTGTTGAAGGGTTTGTGCTGATTCTGGCTGGCATATCTTTTTCGGTCTTTATACTAATCGCTTTGGCCCTGCCCGAACATCGGGCACCAACGCCGCAAAAGCCAGGTTCACGAAATCTATTCAAACTGGCGCGGGATCACAGGTTGTTGCCTTATTTGCTGGTTGGTGTGGCCGGGTGGACGGCGCAGGGCGTCTTTTTGCAGACCCTGTTGTTTTATCTACTGGATCGTGCCCATCTGGACATCAGCCGGGCTGCGATGGTTTCAGGTTCTATTCTTGCCGGTGGGGCGGCCCTGGTGTTTACCGCGCAATTTGTGCTCATACCATTTATGCGTTTGCGGCCTCGTATATTGATGATTGTTGGTCTTTTCCTGACAGGTATGGGCGCGATCAGCATGATGTTCAGCGCCAGTGTGTGGAGCATTGGCATGGCATTTTTGCTCACTTCTTTGGGCTCTGGTCTGACCAGGCCCGGTGTGGTTAGCGGCGCGTCTTTAAGTGTTAAGCCGGAGGAGCAGGGCTCGGCGGCAGGTCTGGCCACGGCCACGGCTGGTGCCGGATTTTTTCTGGCGCCGTTTACCGGTTTGGCGCTTTACCAGTTTGTCAGGCCGGAAGCTGCTTTTGCTGCGGTGGCAGTATTGGTGTTACTGATGGCGTTATTGGCGCTCACCAACCGGCGTATCCGCGAGGTCGGATAGTTGCTTTTGCACTTGCTGCAACGTGCTGCGATCCAAAAAGCCATCGGGCACCATCGCATGGGCCTTTTGAAAGGCCCGCAAGGCTCGCCTCGTATTCGGCCCGGATATGCCATCGGGTTTACCAGCATCATAACCGGCCTGGTCAAGGGCGCTTTGCAGTGCTTTGATTTGGGTGCGCGATAATGGCCCAGTGCTTTTCGGCCAGGGGGCGCGCACGGCCTCCTTGTCATCCAGAACCCTGGAAAGCAGCCCAACCCCCAGCGCATAAGCGGTGGAATTGTTATAATGTTTTATAACGCGGAAGTTTTTGGAAACCAGAAAGGCCGGCCCTTTATAACCGGCAGGCAGGATCAGCCATGCGGGACGGCCCTGCTCGCGCATGGACCATATCGCATGATCGGCGCGCACGGCCCCACGTGCACCCCACGAGCCAATACTCAAAACGGTGTCATCGGCAAGGGCATAATCAAAACCATCTGGCAGCTCTACCTCAACCCCCCATGGCTCATCCTCGCGCCAGCCATAACGCGCCAGATAATACGCGGTCGAGGCCAGGGCATCAGCGCTGGAGTTCCAGATGTCTTTGCGGCCATCCCGGTCCCAATCCACAGCATATTCCAGATATGAAGTGGGCAGAAACTGGGTTTGACCCATGGCCCCTGCCCAGGCGCCTTTCAGGTCATCGCGGCGGGCGTAGCCACTGGTCAGAATTTCCAACACAGCGAAAAGTTCGCCCTCTGCCCATGCCCTGCGCCGACCGTCATGGGCCAGTGTGGCCAGTGACCGCACCACGTCAAAATTCCCCTGAATGTGGCCATAAGCACTTTCCAGCCCCCAAACGGCGCTTAATACTGCCGGGGGAACGTGATAAAAAGAAGAAATTTGCGTAAAGAGTGCCGCGTTTTCTTTTATGGCTATTTTGCCCTGGCTGATGCGTGCCCCGGAAAGAACGCCTTTCAGATAGTCCGCCATGGTGCGGGTAAATTCCGGCTGGCTGCCATCGCGTTCAATAACGCCGGGGTCGGGGGTCAAACCGGCAAAGGTTTCTTTTACCAGCTTGGCGTCAAAGCCTTTGGCAATCGCGCGCGCTTCAAAGCCCTGGCGCCATTGATCAAAACCGGCATCATCAGCAGTCACGGTGCCAAAAATCGCAAAGGTTATAAGAAAAGCCAATAACAAAGACCTCATGGGCGCATTCCCCGGCTATGGATGGGGGTCCCCTCTGGTGTATTATCAGCGATTTCCAATATCATTTTCCGCAATACGGCCTTTTTGAAATCATCAAAATCACGGGCCGGGATGACAAAAGCACCCGGTCCGGCGATAACCTGGTTGCGATAATAATGATCGATCTTCACATCAACCCGTGGTCGCCATGGGTCTTGCTGTTCAGAGATTATCGGCAGGCCGTTGATGACAATATCAGACATGGCCGCGCGCTGGCGGGCGGTTTCCAGACTGGCACCTTGATTTTGCGGGCCATCACCGGATATATCAATCACCCGGCGCAGGCCATTGACCAGATTTTGATTAAATAAAACCAGCGCCCGCTCCACCATACTGCCAATGGCGGTATAATGGCCTTGCACAAAGGGTGCGTCTTGCACTTTTTTGGCAAAGGCAGCGGCGTCCCTGGCGCTCTTGATGATGGTCCAGGGGGCGACCACGCGCTGCATGGCGCTATCGGCCCATTCCACATAAATTACGGCGATCCTGCCATGGGGGCCTGAGCGGATGGCATCGACCACTTCTTCATTTTGCAAGGCGGCGACATAGCCATCGCGCTGTTTGCGGGCCTCGCCCTCATCAACGGAATAGGATATGTCCACCGCCAGCACCAGTTCCAGATCAACATCCGTATCTCTGGCAATTATCGGGCCGCAAAGCCCGCTAAAAAAAATGAAAAAGACAAGTGGCAATAAAGTTCTCATGGCTGGATCATGCAGGGCTTTTTTGGCTAAATCAATTTACAGATTGTTTGGTTGACACATGGGACCGGTGCCCATAAGTTCCGCGCCTTGATGAAACCCGCCCGCAATGGCGCGGGGTTTTTTTACGAAGACTGGTCCGATGAAAGTCAGAAGCTCGCTTAAATCTTTGAAGAACCGCCACCGCGATTGCAAGGTTGTACGCCGCAAGGGCCGTGTCTATGTCATCAACAAGACCGACCCGCGTTTCAAGGCCCGTCAGGGTTAATTGAAGCGGACTCAAAACTCTTTTATCTAAAATGATTGCGGGCATACGATTTCGTGCCCCTGATTATTCTGTGCGGCCGTATTTATAGCTTTTCATTTTTTCCAGCACCCGGTCCATTTCCGCACGAGATAACACTTCTGGCTTGCCGACTTGCAAAGCCCCCCAATATTGATGCGCCAATGTTTCCACTTCGGTAGCTAGCCACAGGGCTTTGTCCAGTGAGGCGCCACAAGCGATCATGCCATGATGGGCCATCAGGCAGGCAAAGCGATCTTTCAGGGCAACAAGCACCAGATCGCTTAATTCTTGTGTGCCAAAGGTGGCATAGGGGCAACAGCGTATGTCATGCCCACCTGCCACGGCGACCATATAATGCACCGCCAGTATGGGTTTTTCCAAAATGGCCAGCATGGTGGCATGGGTGGCATGGGTATGCACAACAGCATTAATGTCAGGACGGTTTTGTATGATATCGCGGTGAAAGCGCCATTCACTGGACGGATTTTGATCCCCGCAGGTCGTGCCGTCCATATCCATAAAAACAATATCGCCGGGTTGCATTTTCATATAAGGCATGGCCGATGGGGTGATAAGATAACCATCCCTAAACCGCACACTGACATTTCCCGATGTGCCCTGATTAAGCCCGGTTTCATTCATGGCAAGGCAGGTATCGATAATGCTTTTTCGTAAATCTTGCTCTTTCATAACCATTACCAGTTCGAGGTGCTTAACATGCCGCCATCAACCACTAAATTGGTGCCGCTGACCCAGCTTGCCATGGGAGAGGCAAGATAAAGAACCGCTTTGGCCACATCATCGCCCTGCCCGATACGCCCAAGTGGTGCCTTGGCATTCCAGCGCGCCACGCCGTCTGGCCAATCTTTATCCAGACCGGGGCGGTCGATAAGACCGGGCGAAACGGCATTGATGCGAATATTGTGGGGACCATATTCCAGCGCCGCCGCGCGGGTAAAATGCAAAAGCGCTGCTTTGGCACTGGCATAATGGGCATGGCCGGCGGCGGGTGTGAGGCCTTCAATTGAGGCAATGTTCATCACCGCGCCGGGTTTTCCAGACTCAATAAGCGTGCTGCACACCGCCTGGGTCATGGCAAAGGCACTGTGCAGACTGGTATCGAACATGGTGCGCCATTCTTGCTCTGTCATCTCTTCCAACGCTACCACATCCTGCCGGGCGGCATTATTCACCAGAATATCAACATGAAAACCTTTTTTCTGTGCAGCCCGGACAAGCTCTGATGCTGCACCCGCCTGGCTAAGATCAGCACAAAGCACCAATGCTTTTCCACCTTGATCCAATAACTGTTGAGCGAGTGCTTCAGCCGCCACGATATTGTTATGGCAATGCACAATGATTTTTGCACCGGCCCCGGCAAGTGCGCGGGCAATACATCCGCCGATCTGTCCACTGGCCCCGCTGATCAACACTGTGCGGTCTGACAGATCAAGATAAGTGGCAGGCGCGGTGAGCATAAAGTAAATCCGGATGGCTAGTTTGACGGGGCCGGGCAAAACCCGATATGGCTTCTTGATGCGTAAATCTGCACCTTTTCATACGGACGGACAAGAGTTTTGGACTGATGAGCGTTGTTTCATCACCGAGCTGGTCAATCATGTGCGCTGCCCTGAATTTTCTTTGGCGCTGGGGCGGGTGAAACCGGGTGTGATCACGCAATTGCATACCCTGAAGGTTCAGGAAACCTACACCATAAAAAGTGGTGTCGGGGTATTGGAACGGGATGGCAAGCTGATGGACTTAAAGGGGGGGGACAGTGTGTGTATTGCACCGGGGCAGGCGCAACGGATTACCAATACCGGCGATCAGGACCTCCTTTTTTATCTGGTTTGCCATCCGCGCTTTGTGCCGGGCAGCTATAAAAACCTGGAAGATGAAAAATGAAAGTTAATGGCAAGTCGATGCGCACCATCTGGCTGAGTGATGATGGCTGGTCAGTTGAAATCATCGATCAGACAATTTTCCCGTTTTGTTTTGAAACCGTGCGTTTGCAAACTATGGAAGATTGCGCCCGCGCCATAAGCGATATGCTGGTGCGCGGCGCACCCTTGATCGGTGCCACGGCGGCCTATGGCCTGGCGCTGGCCATGAGAAAAAACGATACTGATGCGGCGCTTGTTGATGCTTCTGAGACATTGCATGCCACCCGGCCAACCGCGATTAATTTGAAATGGGCACTGGATCGGATGCGCGCCGTATTGGCCCCGTTACCGTCAATATCCCGCGCCAAAACGGCTTATGCCGAGGCGGCGAGGCTGTGTGATCAGGATGTAGCGGTGAATAGCGCCATTGGCGATCATGGTCTGGCGCTCATCAAGGCCATAGCTAAAACCAAAGCGATCGGCGAGCCGGTCAATATCCTCACCCATTGTAATGCTGGCTGGCTGGCCACTGTGGATTGGGGCACGGCAACGGCGCCCATATACAAGGCCCATGACTTGGGGTTGAATGTACATGTCTGGGTCGATGAAACCCGGCCCCGTAATCAGGGTAATTCCCTGACCGCGTGGGAGCTGGGCCAGCACGGCGTGCCCCATCATGTCATTGTCGATAATGCCGGGGGGCACCTCATGCAGCATGGATTGGTGGATATGGTGCTTACCGGTACGGACCGAACCACCGCCAATGGCGATGTGTGTAATAAAATAGGCACGTATTTAAAAGCACTTGCAGCACGGGATAATGATATTCCGTTTTTTGTAGCGCTGCCTTCATCTACCATAGATTTTACGCTTCTTGACGGGTTGAGGCAAATCCCGATTGAGGAACGCGATGGTAAAGAGGTTTCCCATGTGCTGGGGCGTGCCGAAGATGGATCGGTGCGCACGGTGCAACTGACCCCCGATGACTCTCCTTTGGCCAACCCTGCGTTTGATGTTACCCCGGCACGGCTGGTAACCGGTTTGATCACAGAGCGCGGGATTGCCAAAGCCGACAAACAGGCTCTGGCTGCGCTTTTTCCGGAGCGGGCTGTGCAAGCGGTCTGATTGGTCCTAAAATACCGTCATGTTAAACCGATTTATACTCATTGTTCTGGTTTTATTGACAACACCGGTTCTGGCGAACGAAAACAGTGTCTCATCTTTGGATGACCTGCTCTCCCGTTTGGCCCAATCACCTGGCAAAGCCGAAGCTGAACAAATCAATGAAGAGGTATGGGCGCTATTTTTTGATAGTGGCAGCCCTACGGTCGATTTATTGCTGCAACGGGGGATTACGGCTGAAAAGGCAGGCATGCTGGACCTGGCCAGTGATTTCTTTGGTGATGTGATAGAGTTTGCGCCTGATTTTGCCGAAGGATACAATCGCCGGGCTGGCCTTGAATACAAACGCGGCGAATATAATGCAGCGTTAGAGGATCTCAATAAAGCGCTGGAATTGCAACCACGCCATTTTGGTGCCCTGACCGGTTTGGGTCTGGTACTGGAGCGTCTGGGCGCGGCGGCCCCGGCCTATCAGGCCTATAGTGATGCGCTGGCCATTAATCCTTTTGAAGAAACCGCCAAGGCTGGCGCCGCGCGTTTGGCAAAGGCGGTAAAGGGCCGCTCTTTATAGTCATGCCCTTGGGGTAATGGACTTGAAAACCTATTGGTTTCCTGCGGCCTTGCGCCTGTTACCCAAACAAATTATCGCATACCGTTTTGTTCCTGTTTATGAGTCGATGACCAGATGCGACCGTAAATTTTGCACATCATAACCGGCATTGGCTGCGGCCTGAATAATCTCATCAGCGGGTATTTTTCCAGCCTGGGACAGCGCCCATAATATGGTCGAGCGGGTGCCGGTGTTACAAAATGCCAGAATAGGTTTTTCTGCGCGTTCGTGCCATCTCGCCATTTCCTCGACGTGCGCAGGACTTAAATTGCGCAGATTGATCGGTAAAAAAATATAATCAATGCCATGGGCGTTGGCTTCGGCCTCTATGTCTGCATTTTTGGGCTGTCCCCAAGCCTCTCCATCGGGACGATTATTGATGATGGTTTTATAACCCTGTTCGACGGCGCTTTTGACATCACCGGGTTTAATTTGCGGTGAAGCGGCAAAATCTTTGGTTAATGGCCGAATATTCATGCCCATGATTTTTGTCCTATACTGTATTTAAGGGGAGTTTCAGATAAGAAACGCCATTGTCTTCCGGGTCAGGCATTTCTCCCGCATTGATATTGATCTGGATGGAGGGAAGGATCAGGCGCGGCACACAAAGGGTTTTATCTCTTGCGGTGCGCATGGCGACAAATTCTTCTTCGCTGATCCCGTCATGAATGTGGATATTGTTTTTGCGTTGTTCGGCCACACTGCTTACCCAGGCAAATTCATTCCGTCCGGGTGCCTTATAATCATGACACATATAAAGTCTGGTGTTTTCTGGAAGGGCCAGAATCTTGCGGATAGAACGATAAAGGGTTTTGGCATCGCCGCCTGGAAAGTCAGCGCGTGCCGTGCCAAAGTCGGGCATAAATAAAGTATCGCCAACAAATGCGTTATTACCAACACAATAGGTGACGCAGCCCGGCGTGTGTCCAGGGCTTGCCATGACCTGAAATGTCAAACGGCCCAAATCAAAGCGCTCACCATCTTCAAAAAGGTGGTCAAACTGAATGCCGTCACAAGAAAATTCCGGCCCCAGATTAAAAATACCGGCAAAGGTCTTTTGAACGTTGGTTATCCCGCACCCAATGGAAACCTTGCCGCCAAGATGACCTTTCAGATATTGCGCGGCGCTTAAATGATCCGCATGGGCATGGGTTTCCAAAATCCACTGGATTTTCAGGCGATTTTTATTAATGTGAGATAATATTTCATCGGCGCTCTTGGTGTTGGTGCGCCCCGAAGCCGGGTCAAACCCCAGCACGGAATCCAAAATGGCTGCACATCCGCTTGCCTCATCCGCAATGATATAGCTGACGGTAAAGGTCGGTTCGTCAAAAAATGCTGTGATTTTTGGCAGGTATGGCATAAATTTCTCACAATTTACTTCGTCTATTA
This sequence comes from Robiginitomaculum sp., assembly GCA_021776595.1. Lineage (GTDB taxonomy): Bacteria > Pseudomonadota > Alphaproteobacteria > Caulobacterales > Maricaulaceae > Robiginitomaculum_B. Next base: position 53,783 of record JAJFFP010000030.1, read on the forward strand.
ACTTCCTCGCGCTAAAAGGCGAGCAATACATTTGCAATTATATATGAGTAGTCGCTAATATGGCTAGCATGGCACTGGAAGAAATGGAAGATAATGTCGGACGCGCTTCGGCGCTGTTACAGGCAATGAGCAACCCAAAGCGCTTGCTGGTTCTTTGCCTGCTGGCAGAGGGTGAGCGTTCTGTGGGCGCGCTGGCCGAGCGCGTGGGGCTCAGCCAGTCTGCATTATCGCAACATCTGGCGCGCCTGCGCGAAGATGGTTTCGTTACCACAAGGCGTGAAGCGCAGACCGTATATTACGGGGTTGAGGGCGGCGAGGTGATTACCGTGCTGGAAGCCCTGCATGGTTTATACTGTTCTAAAGTTGAAGCGTCATAATCGCATTTCTGCGTCCGGTGGCGCTTATTTCCACATAATTTCTATCTCTGGCCAGCGCCAGACAATCCACGCACCAGTCATCATTGCGCTCAATAATCAGCATTTTGGGTAGGCGATCCTGTGGGCAGGTTTCAAAAAAGACAGGTAGCACCTGATCTTCTGCGCCTTCTATATCAATCTTTATCGCATCGGCGCAGTGGATGTTGTGTTTATCCATCAGGGCAAGCAGCGTCATCGTGCGCACCGTTATGATGTCTTGGCCGGTTCTGCCCCTGGCATCAAACCCGCTCGCCCCACGGTTTTCTGAGACAATATTAATATCTGCCTTACCTTGCTTGTCAGACAGTGCCGCCCCTTCATGAATGATCTGATCAAGCTCGCCAGCGACACAATTAAATTGTAATCGCCGGGCCATTTCCGGTTGAGGCTCTACGGCGATAATGGGTGCGTCTTTTCCGGCAATGGCGGCAACAAACAGTGAATAAAACCCGGCATTGGCCCCGATGTCGATAAACACAAAGCCGGGATGAATAATACTCTTCAGGGCAGCGCGTTCTTCAGGGTCAAAAAACTGCGGCATGAACGCCACACGTTTTTCGGTCAAATTATCATGAGGGTGGAACCGCACGGGGCATTCAAAAAAGCGAAGATCAAGCGGCCCTTTATCAGTGATCAGAATCATGCGTCGTAATAAACCGGCCATGGTGCGCCCGGTCCGATTTGGCGGCATCATTTGACAAATTCTGATTAGATAAGCGGCCAGCCCTTTGGGAGCATAGGTCCCCCATGGCGGCAGTGACGAGGCATTCTCAGGCTTGCTCATCGCGCAAGTATCCACGCTTATCAAATGCAAGGCCATAGGTGTCGGTAAAATTTTGTGAAGTGATCACTGCCGCTGTCTTCGCATCTTCAATAATTTTGCCGGAACGCAAAAGGATCAGCCGGTCACAATATTTTGCTGCCAGCGGTAAATCATGAATAGCGCAAATAATGCTTGTGCCTTCATCGGCTTTTTGCCGTAAAATATTCATAACCCGATGTTGTTGCGCCGGGTCAAGGGCGTTGGTTGGCTCATCCACCAGCAATACCGGGGTTTGTGCCGCTAGGGCACGTGCCAGTAATACCCGGCTGCGTTCACCGCCGGAAAGAGAAAGAACCATCCGCTCAGCGAATGGATCAACGGCGCAATCAATCATGGCCTGATTGACGGCAACTTCATCAGTACCTTTATCTACACCGCTATTATAGCGGCCAAGCCAGACAAGGTCTCGAACGCGCATGGCCCAGTGTACCGGACCGTTTTGCGGTAAATAAGCCAACCTTTTTGCCCGTTCGACCAGGGTGAGGCTTTGCAAGGGCTGGTCATTGATTAAAACCGAGCCATGGGTTGGTTTTAGCAGCCCCATGCAAATTTTCAGCAAGGTTGATTTACCGGCGCCATTGGGTCCGACAAGCCCGGTTAGCCCCGACCCAAACCGGGTGGTGATGGATTGCAGCACCGATGCTTGTCCCGGCCCGCCGGTTATGTTGTCAAGGCGCAATCGGGTCATGGCTAGCCCCGCCGTTGTTGTGTAACCAAAAACAAAAAGAACGGGGCGCCCAGCAAGGCGGTTGTGACCCCAAGATAAAGCGGTGTGCCAGGGCCGCTTAGCAAGCGCGCCAGCATATCGGCACCAAGCAGCAAGAGCGCCCCGACAATGGCAGAGGGCAGAATGAGAGCTCCCGGCTTTTCACCTAAAAACGGGCGTAGAAGATGCGGTGCTGCCAGGCCAACAAAGCCGATGGAGCCAGCCACTGCCACACCGGTGCCAACGCTAAGCAACGTGCCAAGCACGATCAACCGACCGGTGCGCGCTGGCGACACCCCCAGGCTGCGGGCGGTCTCTTCACCCAGGGTCAGCGCATTTAAGGCTTTGCCGGTTTGGGCCAGGACAAGAATGCCGACACCGATCAATGGCGCGGCAAAACTGAGCTCGGCAAAGCTGCGATCAGCCACAGAACCCATCAACCAATAGGCGATCTCGGATAGTGCCCAGGGGTTGGGGGATAAGTTCATCATCAGGGCGGTTAGTGCCACGGATAATGAAGATAACGCTACGCCGCCAAGGATGACACTGGTGATGGAAGCTTCGCGCCGTGCCAGAAAAAATAAAATAAGGGCTGCCAGTCCTGCGCCGCCCATGGCCGCCGCAGGCAAAACCCAAAAAGCAAAGGCGGTTAGGCCAAAATAAAGTGCCGCCACCGCCCCAAGGCCTGCCGTGGCAGAAATGCCAACAATGCCCGGATCCGCCAGAGGGTTGCGCAAATAACCTTGTAATGCTGCGCCAGATGCGCCAAGCCCGGCACCCACCACCATGGCCAGAAGCGTTCTGGGCAGGCGGATTTGCCAGAAGATCAAGGCGCGCGCCGTATCGCCCTTATGCAAGGCGGCGTCAATAAATTGTGCCGGGCTATAGACAAGATCACCAAGCGCCAGTGATAGCAGCGCCAGAACCAACAGGCTTGATAAAGCAATGCCAAGAGCAGGCTTCATGACGGTGCCTGCGTTTTTGCGTTTGCCTTCATGGCGCGGGCAATCTCTTCGGCCGCATCAATCAGGCCTGGGCCGGCACAGACCCAGTTTTTGGCCGCGATGGTGGCGGTTGGCACTTTTTTTAACACCTGACGCAAAAGCGGATGGCGGGTGCGAAGATTGGCTACGCTGGGATAACCCTCTTCAAAAAAGCTGGTGATGATCAGGTCCGGCGGGTCAAGAGCCAGTTTTTCAAGCGGCACGCTGCCCCACCCGGTTATTCCAAGTGTGGTGCCATGATTGATGCCCCCGGCAGCAAGGATGGCCTGATTAACAAAAACCCCTTTTCCGGCGCTGGAACCATTGGGGGTCAGGTATAATACACGCAATGGCGGGGTTTGATTTTGCGTCTTTAAGGCTTGCAGGCGCATCCTTATGGACCGGATTTGTTGTTTTGATCTGGCCTCACGGTGCAATGCCTTCCCCAGCGATTTCATATTGGCAAAAATGCCATCAAAACTTTCCGTCCATTGCAGGTTATAAACTTTGGCTCCGGCTTTTTTAGCGGCATTGGCGGCACCTGGCGCATCGCCCGGCCCCATGACAATCAAGTCAGGCGCAAGGCGGACAAGGCGTTCGGCGCTAGCCATGCCTTTATTTTTTGATCGCAGTGCCGCTGGTGCGGCCGAAAGCCTGCTATCGGCCTGCCAGGATAAAGAGGTAATGTTTTCAGGGTCCGCCAGTTCCAGCACATAGGCATCGGCGCACAGGCTGGTTGAAACAATGTGCTTGGGCGGTTTAGCAGTATCGGTCGAAGCCGGTCCTGCCACCATCATTAAAATCAGAACGTAGGTGCAGGCTCTAGAATTTGGCACGAACGCCCCCATAAATACCCCGCCCCTGCCCGGCAAAACCAAAAACCTCGTTATAATTTTCATCAAACAGATTTTCACCGCGCAGATAAAGCTGGATGTTCTCGCTCAGGTCGTAATGGATAGTGCCGTGCACCAGCGTATAGGCTTTGAGCGATATGGTGGAAAACGTGCCAAAGTCTGTATCGGTCATTTTACCATTATGATCAGCGCCCAAAGATATGCCAATGGCTTGGCCAGGCACCTGCCAGTGAAACGCGGCCGAGGTCAGAAATTTAGGCCGCCTGATCTCACGCGCCGTGTTCTGGGTAGTGTGTTGCCAGGTCGCTGAGCCGGTCAGGCGCAGGGCACGGGATACGGTCCAATTGCCTTCAACTTCCACGCCCCGGCGGCGGCTTTTACCTGCGCGATTGCGTGCCGTGGCCGGAAAGGCGCCAAAGTCCGTAAAGATTTCATCTTTTAAGCGTGAGCTGTAGCCGCTGATGGAAAGGCTGGCATCCCCAAAACCCTGATCCCAGCCCAGCTCGAACCCGGTCGAACGCTCCGCTTTCAGGTCAGAATTACCGGTAAAAAAGGATGGAAAGAAACCAAACAGTTCAAAAAAACCTGGATTTTTTATCCCTTGCCCTGCCGAAGCACGCAGACGTCCACCAAGTGAAGTAAAGGCATAAGATGTGCCAACCCGCCAAATGGTGGCATTGGTAAAGAGCGAATGGGTATCGCGCCGCGCCGAGGCGTTCAGCACAAAAGCGCCACCGACCAAGCGATAATCCGCCGCCAATGCGTAACTGGTATTGCGTCGCTTCTGGTTTTGTAAGGCTCCAATGCCGCCGTTGTTCTTATAAATTTCCCGCTCACCCTCACCAAGCAATGTCAGATGATGGGCCAGCGACCCGGTGTCCCAATTGCCGGTGAGCTGATAGGAAAGCTGGGTGCGAAAGCCGTTAGAGCGGCTGGCCCCATCGACATCCTGGGTAGTGGTATAGGTGGATTTAAGTAAATGATCCAAATGGCCGCCCAAACTTTGGGCGCTCATTTCGACCAGTGCATCAAACTGGTTTTGTCGCAGGCGGCGGGCGGCATCGTTCAGGCGTCCGTCAAAATCGGTATCGGCATCAAATTCACTATGAGCACGGGTATAACGCGCACGGGTCTTTAACTTTGCCAGGCTTCCAAGCGCGGTATCGAAGCCGGAAAAAGCTGTAAAGTTATCATAGCCATCCTTATCACCGCCGGTGGCGGAGACATCATAACCAGCGCTATTGGCATAACTGGCATTGCCAAACAGGCGGGCCTTGCCAAACACCGTTTGCGCGGCGGCTCCTGTGCGAAATGTATCGAAGGAGCCGTATTCGGCAAAAGCGTCCGCCGCGCCTTTTGTCTCATCGGGTCCGGTAACAATATTGATCACACCGCCAATAGCATCCGGGCCCCAAAGCGCCGATTGCTCACCGCGCAATACCTCAATGCGTGAAACCCCTTCAGCGGGCAGCGCATTAAAGGAAAACGCACCGCTAAACGGATTGGAGGCTTCAATACCATCAATCAGCACCAGCACATGGTTGGCCTCGGAGCCGCGCAGGCGCACCTGGGTAAGCCCGCCCGCCGGACCGGAGCGGTTGACCGCTGCACCCGGCAGGCTACGTAAGGCGTCAGCGACAAAAACATCACCAAGGTTTTGCAGGTCATCTGCCTTGATCACACTGACCGCCGCCGTAACTTCTGTCAGCGGGATCGGATTGCGTGATCCGATAATAATGATTTGCGGCTCTTGTTGGTTTTCTTGCTGGGCAAAGGCAATATTGGCCATTACGCCAAAGCTGACCGCCGTGGCTAAAAGGATCGTTTTGAATGTCATGATCATCTCCACTGTGACAAAACCCGCAAAACGCATGCGGACCAAGGGTGTCGTCACAACGGAAAAATCTTCCACGCCATAACCCTCATCCCGGAGTCTGGACGGACGAACAGCATCGGCAGGTCTTCCGACTCACGGCTCAATCACAAAAGGCGCCCCTTCCCGGAAAGTCCCGGTGGTCCAGGAAAATTCCAGTGGTTAATCGCGCCATTGCTTGCCGTTTACGGCTGCGGGCACAGTTGCGGGATTGAGAAAGGCTTTCTCGCACCGCATTCCCTATTATCCTCACGCTCTCACGCAAGGACCGATGGGGAAGTGATACCAGAAGCATGCGCGCTGGCAAGCATGGTTTTTCAGTGCAATAATGCTTATGCCGGGTTGGCAAGGTCCAGGGCTTCGCCAGCGGCAGGCATGGGGTATTTCAATCCGGTGGCACAGTTAAACAGCACGGCCCGTTCGTCTGCACGGACCCGGCCATCGGCCAGTGCTGCCAGATAAGCCGCATAGGTCGCGGCGCCTTCAGGGCAGAGCAGCAGCCCCTCATCACGGGCCACACGAAGGCGGGCGGCTTCAATGACATCATCATCAACGGCAATGGCAAAGCCGCCCGATTCGCGCACCGCATCAAGGATCAGAAAATCACCTATGGCCGCAGGCACCCGTATACCCGCGGCAAAAGTGTGGGCATCTTCCCAGGGTTTTGCAAAGCGCATCCCGGCGTCATAGGCGCGCACAATGGGCGCGCAGCCGGATGCCTGCACCGCGACCATGCGCGGCAGGCCGCTTTTTTCCAGCCAGCCAAGTTCAATCAATTCGGCAAAGGCTTTCCACATGCCGATCAACCCCGTGCCTCCGCCCGTTGGATACAGGATAACGTCCGGAAGGTTCCATTCGAATTGCTCCGCCAATTCGAGGCCCATTGTTTTTTTGCCCTCGATCCGATACGGCTCCTTTAACGTGGAAACATTGAACCAATCTTTTTCTTTTTCTCCCTGAGCCACGATTTTGCCGCAATCGTCAATCAATCCGTTTACCACGAAGGTCCTGGCGCCGGCCTGAACGCATTCCATTTTGTTGATGGCTGGTGTATCCTCCGGCATAAAAACCCAGGACTTAATACCCGCGCGCGCGGCGTAGGCAGCCAACGCTCCACCGGCATTACCCGCGGTCGGAACCGCCATTTTTTTAATGCCAAACTCCCTCGCTTTGGTAACGGCCATGGCCATTCCGCGAGCTTTAAAACTTCCCGTCGGCAGGCGGCTCTCATCTTTGACAAATAGGTGTTCGAGCCCGAAATGCCGACCCAGCCGGGGTACCGGCAGAATTGGCGTAACGGTCTCGTTCAGCGAAATGACGCATTCCGGATCCGCGACCGGCAATAGCTCTCCATACCTCCAAAATGTTTGAGGTCGGTTCTCCAGGCATTTTTTGTCAAAATTCTCTCTGACTGCGGCGAGGTCATACCGGACCCAAAGCGGCCGCGCACAGGCTGAGCAAAGATTGTGCGGCCTGTCCGCCTCGAATTCCTTCCCACAATTGGCGCATTCCAGGTGGGTGACGAAGGACTTGGCGAGACGGCTCACTCGATAGCGATAATTGTTGGAATCAGAATGGCTTTTCCGCCTTAAGACTATCAACGGTCATGGCGCCCTGGCCGAAAATTTGGCCGTAGTTCTCACCATTTTTCAAATCCGTAGTCGCACCGTCCATATAGCAAACGCTGAAAGCGCGTCGGCTTTGGTTGCTGCGGTTGATATCGGAAGCGTGCAACAAGTGGTTATGGAGCAAAGCGATCTCGCCCGCTTTCATTTCCAGAAAAACACGTTTTTCCTCCGGGCAAAACTCCTCCGCTTGGGCTTTGGTTAAAAAACCCGAAGCGTGCTCAGGATTTATGAGGCCATATTTGTGGCTACCCGGGATGATTTGCACACAACCGTTTTCAATCGTGGCTGGGTCAAGGGCCGTCCAAACGGTGAGAATGGGATCGCGGTCGAGAATATCCCAGCGGTCCTGATGCCAGGGCAGCCATGTGCCACGGTTAGCCGGTTTATTCATGAACATACAGCGAAAGACTGTGATGGGTGTATCGGACCCGTAAACGCGGTCGCAAAAATCTTCAAAAATGGGGCGCTGCGAATAGGCCAAAAAGACCGGATCAAATTCAAGATTTTGAATCTTCCGGTAGTTCAGAGTAGAACCTTTATGCCCGCAAGTCTGCCCTCCAATGTCGTCGTACCTGCCGCTGGAACTGTCCAATTGCATCATAATCCGGTCATAATCGAGGTCTGCCCGGCCCAACATAATGGCATCGATTTCATCTTGCAGGGCTTTGAGGGCTTCATCGCTCAATTTCTCATCCAACTTGAGCCAGCCCTCGTCGTTAAATTTCTGCCATTGCTCTTCCGTAACTACTTTCATCGCTAAATTCCTTATTTAGGTTAGACCCACCTCAAATTCAATTTATTAATTCTCCGCCAGGAGCCTGAGCTGAATTTGAGATCCTTTATATTCGTAAAACTCCTTAACTTCGGTCGCGCGGCATTTCTCCAACAGTAATATGGCGCCTTCCGGGTCACCATCCACCAATCGTTTGTTGGCGGCATAAAAGTAGGCTTCGCACAGTTGCCGATTTTGGGTCGTCTCGTCATCCGCCTGAGCCGCCAAAATCAGGCCTTCTTCATCGATATCATCCAGAAAGAACCGGGCCAGGACGGAATACCAGTCTCCCTCTTTTTCGCCCGCACGATTTTCATACTGAGAGCGCAACCCCTTTTCGCCTTCGATTCTCTGGCCCAATTGCCCATTGGCCAACCATATCCAGAGATTGGAATAGTCCCGTGCTTCGCCTTCAAGGTCCAGTTGGAGGCTTTTCTCAAGATCTTGCAGAGCCTCGTCGGATTTTTTCAGAACCAGATAATAAAACGCCCGTTGGACATAGATTTGTGGGTTATCAGGGTGCAGGGAAAGAATGTTTGAAAAATCTGCGATGGCGCCCTCGGTATCGTCGATCTCCAGAAGGCCTTCAGCCCGGCGCAAATAGGCTTCGGCGGAGTTGGGTTGAAGCCTCAAAACTTCCGTAAAGTCCTTAATAGCGCCCGCGAAGTCGCCGGTTCTTAGTTTGGCCAGCCCCCGGCTGCCCCAGGTTTTCACATCGGTGACGCCATCGACAAGTATCAGATTGAAGTCGTTAATCGCTCCCCGGTAATCCTCGATTTCAATTTTCAACTGCCCTCGCCAGGACAACCATTGCGGCGAATCCGGTTCCAATTCCAAAGCCAAGTCGAGATCGGTTATAGCTTTTTCCACTTCTCCCTTAAATCCCATGACCAAACCGCGGGCGGCGAAAGAGCTGGCCTCATCGGGATTCAGACCGATGGCTTTATTGAAATCGGCCAGGGCATCGTCAAACTTGTTCAATTGGACAAAGGCATTGCCTCTGGCCAAATAACCGTTGGGTTCTTCCGGCGCCAATAATATCACCTCATCCAAATCCGCCACTGCGCCGGATAAATCCTCTTTTTTCATCCTCGCGTTGGCCCTTCCGCCAAAAGCGCCGGGATTTTTCGGTTCGATACGGATCGCCTCGGAATAATCCTCGATACCGCCATCGGGATTACCCGTCTCGGTTTTTATTAAACCTCGCGCCATCAATGCCTCGACATGCTCCGGCATCAACCGCAAGGTCTCGTTATAATCCGTCACGGCGCCCTCGAAATCTTGAGTGAAAAGCTTGGCGTTGCCCCGCTCGAAGTAGAGTTGGCCCGATTCCGAATCCAACTTGATGACCTCATCGTAATTTGAAATAGCGGAGCGCCAATATTTCAGTTCATAATAAACCCGGGCCCTCGAAAGTAACGCCTCCAGACTGGCCGGGCCGGCCTCAAAATACCGGTTAATATCGACCAGTGCGGCCTCCAGATCGCCGAACTGAACCAATGCCTTGCCTCTTTTCAAATAGGCATAAAAGTAATGGGGATCTGCCTTGATCGCCCTGTTGTAATCGGTGTTGGCCCGGATGATGTCTCCCGATTTTTCCCAGGCCATGCCCCGGCTCACATAAGCCGCCGCATTGAGAGGTTCATGCTGAATCACGGCGGAATAATCCTCGATCGCTCCGGCATAGTCTTCCAACGCCATTTTTGCCTCTGCTCTTTTCGTAAAAGCCTCCGGCCAGTCCGGCCAAAGCCGGATTGCTTCCGAATAATCTTCCACGCTGCCCGCAAGATCCCCGCTGTTACCCTTGGCCCGGGCTCTGTTGTAGTAGGCGTTGGCCACCAGAGGCCCCTGCTCGAAAGCCTCCCGGTAATCACCCAAAGCTCCTTGCAAATCCCCCTTTTTCGCCTTCATCGAGGCGTTCTCGATCGTATCTTCCACATTTTCCAATTCGAGAGAAATCACCTCCGTAAAATCCTCGATGGCTTTCCCGTAATCCCCCGCTCCCATACGCGACATGCCTCTCAACAAAAGGGCCTGGCTCCAATGCGGGCGTTTCCTCGCGGCCATGGAAAAGGCCTCCGCGGCATCGGCGTAATCGCGGGCCTCGTAATGATCTTCACCCAGAGCGTAGTAATGCTCTGCCGAGTTTTGTGGGCTGATAGCACAACCCGCAGGCAATAACAACGCCGCCATCAGCGCAGCCTTCAGCAAACAACGCAAAAATTCCGGCACTGCCCTCTCTGTTGGACCATCGATTCTTTTTCTCAAAACTAGCCTGTCGATTATTGAAATCTGATCATTTTTACAACCACAGATTACGCAATTATATAAGTCGAAAACGTGTCGGATACGCGGTTTCTGCATAAGTCCAATGGATACGGTGAATTGGATACCGGGAAAACGATTCTCGCGTTTGCCTCTCACCAACTCGGAGAAATGAATCTCCCCTCCGGCGCCCTTGCGGATGCCCCACCAAATCAAAAACCCTGGGGCCAAACCGTCGCCTACTTCGGCGCCATCGAAGGCACCCTAATCGAACTCTGCACCCCGATAGGAGCATGATCCAAATAACACGAACTTACTGGCGAATCAGGAGTAGCTACCTTTGAAATCTGATCAAGGAGCAAGGAAAATGCTGCCATCGTCAATCCTCTGGAAAAAACGACTTCCCGGAGTGTTGTTAGCGAAGGCCCAAATCCATCCTTCGTTGGCCCCAAACATGAACACCCAACGATATGTGTTTTCATTAAAGAAAAGCCATTCTCTCAGGCCCAAATCCCACAAAAAGATAATCTCCCCTGTGCTATTATCGGAAATAAATTGCCAACCGTGCTCGTCATGGTAAATCCAGGGCCAGAAATCCACGTTGTAGTTCATATACCAAGAAGAAGCACGCCAGCCAGGGAAACCCGCAATGGGTTCGCCCCCGAAGATGTCTGCCAGGACATCGTTCACTCCCTCAATTACAATCGTCACTGTAGCGATGGCGGTTCCGCCATTGCCGTCTGATACTGTGTATTCAAAAGTATCGGTTGTTGTTTCCCCCACATCAAGAGATGCAAACTGCCCGTTCGGATCGTAGTCAAAAGTTCCGTTCCCGTTGTTGATTATCTGACCGATAGTTCCACTGGTGTTGAGTCCGGTTACCGACAACAAATCGTTTTCCGGGTCGGTGTCGTTTATTCGCACATCTCCCGTTGTAATGGCGGTTTGCTCGTCAGCCACAAATCCAACTTTCCCATTTACCCGACTAAGTTTGCTGACAAAAATATCCCCACCGCCAACGCTTGTGAGGTTAAACAAATCTGCACCAGGATCGAAATCTACTGTGTCTTCAAATATCCCAGTAGAATAAACATTACCCGAACTGTTCACAGCAATTCCAATACCAAAATTGCCACCTGTTCCTCCCATTTGTTTGGCCCAGATAAAGTTCCCGGCACCATCCAGTTTGCTAACAAACATATCATAATTTGCGCTCGTAAAATTAAAGACTCCAACACCAGGATCGAAATCCACCGTGCGTTGAAAGGATCCAGTCGTATATATGTTTCCAATACTGTCCACCGTGATGCTTTCTCCGGTATTATCACCCGTTGAGCCCATTCGCTTCGCCCAGACAAAGTTTCCAGCACTGTCCAGCTTGCTGACGAATATATCAAAACTACCAGGGCTTGTCAGATTAAAAGTGCCCTCTCCTGGATCGAAGTCCACCGTGCCAGGAAACTTGCCCGTTGTAATTACGTTGCCCGAACTGTCTACCGCGATGCTAAGCCCTAATTCCCAGGGTACTCCACCTATTTTTCTGGCCCAGATAAAGTTCCCGCCACTGTCCAGTTTGCTCACAAATATATCCCTGCCGCCAGCGCTTGTCAGATTGAATGTCCCCTCTCCAGGGTCGAAATCTACGGTCTCTTCAAAGCTGCCTGTAGTATAAACATTTTCCGAACTGTCCACCGCGATGCCTACTCCTTCATCAAAACCTCCTCCTCCTATTTTTTTCGCCCAAACAAAGTTCCCTGCGCTGTCCAATTTGCTTATAAATATCTCATGTCCGCCGATGCTTGTCAGATTGAAAACTCCATCTCCAGGATTGAAATCAGCCGTGCCTTGAAATCTGCCCGTGGTGGTTACATTGCCCGAACTGTCCACTGCTATAGCAAACACATTTTCGGGACCTGTTCCTCCCATTTTTTTGGCCCAGACAAAATTCCCAGCACTGTCCAGTTTGCTGATAAAAATATCAGCATCGCCGGCACTTGTGAGATTAAAGACTCCCACATCAGGATCGAAATCCAACGTGCCTCGAAAAAATCCCGTAGAGTAAATATTATCTAGGTTATCCACGGCTATTCCATTTCCTATTTCGAAACCGGCACCTCCCATTCGCTTGGCCCAAACAAAGTTCCCGTCACTATCCTGTTTACTCACAAATATGTCTTTTATACCGGCACTTGTGAGATTCGCTGTATCCCCATCCGGATCGAAATTCACGGTGCCGATAAAACCGCCCGTAGTATAGATGTTACCCAAACTGTCCACCGCGATACTCACACCTTCATCGCTACTTGTTCCTCCCATCGCATTCGCCCAGGCAAATTCCACATCATCGAGGACACCACCGTCGTCCACCGCCACCGGCACAGCATTGGCAGGTAAAATTGTTATGCTGACCGTAGTAGATCTCACATCAGTTCCGTCAGTTACACTGTAAACAAAGGAATCCGCTATGGTTTCACTGCCATCATGGGTATAAGTGAATTCACCATTGGCTAGAAGATTCACGCTGCCGTGGTCAGTTGTATGTACTCCCGTATTGATAACCGAAAGCGGTGAATTATCTGGAACATCGGAATCGTTAGCCAATACGCTGATGGCGCCGCCATCCAGTACGGAGACTTGACCTCCCTCAGGTGCTGTGGCGCTATCCGGAACGGCCAGCGGTGGCGCATCACTCACTGGAATGACTGTAACATTTACCCTCGCGTTCCTAGCATCGGCCCCATCACTGACCGTGTAGTCGAAAAAGTCCGTGGTGGTTTCACTGCCATCGTGCGTGTAAGTAAAGAAGCCATTTGCATCAATTTGAACACTTCCATTGTTAGTAGCGATAAAGTTTGGCATTGTAGCTACTGATAAAACCTGAAGGGCATTGGGACCATCTGCATCGCTATCATTGGCCAATACGCTGGTTGTAATGGAAATTGTGCCACCCTCCTCAACCGTGGCAATGTCACCCAAGACAATAGGTGGATCGTTAACCGGATTAATGGTAATATTAACTGTTCCAACATCCATGGCCACCCCATCGCTTACAACATAATCAAAGCTATCAGTGGTGGTTTCGCTGCCATCATGAGTGTAGGTGAATAAGCCTCCTGAAGCCAGAGTCAAGGTGCCGTTGGAAGGACCGCTGTCAGTAGAAGCAGAGAGGGTGTCGGCGGGAAGATCGGCGTCCGTGTCGTTGGCCAGAACATCCACCGTATTAATGGTGCCGCCCTCGTCAACCGTGGCGATGTCCGGATTGGCCACCGGCGGCGCATCACTCACCGGTATAACTGTGATAGTGACATTGGCTGCCCGCACGTCGGTCCCATCAGTCACATTGTATACAAAAAGGTCTGAGGTCGTTTCACTGCCATCGTGAGTATAGGTAAATTCACCGTTTGCTAGAAGGTTCACGCTACCGTGGTCAGTTGCGTTGACTCCGATATTGACCACAGAAAGCGGGGAATTATCGGGTTCATCGGTATCGTTGGCCAGCACGCTAGTGGCTCCGTTATCGAGAACCGATACGCTGCCTCCCTCGAATACGGTGGCACTGTCCGGATTGGCCACCGGCGGCGCATCACTCACCGGTATGATAGTAATATTAACCCTGGCGGTGCGTGGGTCAGCGCCATCACTAACTGTGTAATCAAAAAAATCCGAAAGAGTCTCGCTACCGTCATGGGTGTAGGTAAAAGTGCCATCGGCAGCAATCTGCATACTTCCATTGGGAGTAGCTATAGAGTTTGGTGTCGTAGCTACCGTTAAAACCTGTAGGGCACTGGGACCATCTACATCAATATCATTGGCCAGTACGCTGGTGACCCCTCCGTCAAGATCCGATACCATGCCTCCCTAGCTGACTGAGGTCGCATCATCGGTAGCCACGGGGGCGGCGGGGAATGCAGAGGGAATTAGAGAAAAGAACAGGACTGCAGTTACTACTTCTAATAAATTGGAGAGCCTACGGTGAAGGTGTATTCTTGGCATTGGAAGTGCCTTCAGTTGAATGGTTTTGCTGGAAAAGACAATTTTTCAGAATTGTCCTCGGTAAAAGGTATCGGACGGCACTCAAATTGGATAAAGCGGATGCTCGGCATAATAACGGAAAGTAACCGCAATTATCTTAACCGTCAACCGAAACCTTACAATTACAAGATTTTAGCCTGCTTTACTCATCTGGTTATTCCGGAGAGTCGAAATTGAGGAGGGTGGCACAGTTTTCGTGGATTTCGTTCCAGGTTTGGATTTCCAATTCCAGGTCAACGATTCCGCCGGAGGGAATGTTGGATAAGGCTGGCCCGGTTATGAGGCTGTTGGCCAGTTCGGTCCAGGTGGGATTATGGCCGACTATGAGAATGTGCTCCAAAGCCTCGTCCAATTTTTCCAGAAAATTGAACATATCGGTGAGATTGACATTATAAAGGGTTTTACTGTGCACAACGTCGGCCAGGGGATAATCGATGACAGGGGCGATAATGTCCACCGTCTCAATGGCGCGTTGGGCCGCGCTGGTCAGGATGTGTTCAGGCTTGAAACTTCGGTTTGCCAAACGGGTGCCCATCTCGGCAGCGTCACGTCTGCCACGATCGTTTAGAGGCCGTTCGAAGTCGGTGAAACCGGGTTGATTCCAGGTTGAATTGGCATGGCGAAGTAGCGTGAGTCGTTTCATTGTTCCGGCTGCAATCGAGTTTGGTAGAGGATTTTGCCAAAAGTGTCGCGCACGGAGGCGGTCAATTTTCCCCGCTCGTCGATGGACATGACTCCGAAGTTGAACCACTTCTTGGCCTCCTCCCAATTGGTCACGGAATCCATCGTTTCCGGGCCGTGGAAAAAGAGACTTTCGGGGTTGAGGGTGAGGTCGAAATCCCGACTGGGGAAGAACCCGGCGCTGAGAGGGCCGACCACAAACTCGTGCATTTTGAAGGACGGGTCGTTTTCGAAAGGCGTATAGCGAAAGACCTCGGCGAAATGCACATCGGTGGTCATCCAGACGAAATTGCGTTGGGGGAGGTCCTGCATGAATCCGATGATGTCGAGAAGTTCGTTCTCGTAGCCGGTATTCTGGCCGTGGTTGGCCCAGCCGTCGCGGCCATCTTTTGGAGGCCAGCCGGTGGGGATGGACAAGGGTACGCTGGACACGATGACCTTCCACAGCGCATCGGAATTACTCAGTTTTTCCTTCAGCCAAACCACCTGTTCGCGGCCCAGCATGGTTTTGTGATGGATGGGATCGTCGGCCTCGCTCTTGGCGTCGCGATACTGGCGGTTGTCCAGAAAAAATACCTCCAAATTCAGGCCCCAGCGAATACTGTAGTACAAACGATGGGGAGAATCGGGGTTTTCCTCAATTGGGTTGTAATCCTCGAAGGCCCGGCGCCCGAGGGGTAAAAGATGCTCTCCGGGAATGTAGGGAGGCTCATCGCGCGTATCTTGGAGAGGGCCAAAGTCGTTCACCACCTCGTGGTCGTCCCAGATAACAAAATAGGGCGTCTTGGCCAACAATTGCCGATAGCCAGAGTCCTCCCGATTGTATTTCCAATGCGCCCAGTAGTCCTCCATATTGGCGGAAGGTTTGAAGTTCCCCGGAATCTGCCGGTTCCCGTACTTGCCAATTTCCTCACAGGTATTATCGGCGTAAATCATATCCCCGAGTCCGATGAAAAAGTCGATGGGCAAAGAATTTATGGCCTTGAAAGCCGGGAAACCTTCTTCCACATCGCGGCAAACATTCTGCCCGGCCACATCCCCGCTCCAGGCAAATGAAACCGCCTGAGCCTTAACCGAAGACGGCGCGGTGCGAAACTTTCCCCGAAAGACGGGATATTTTTTATCCGATTCAGAATTCTCGACCATGAACCACACGCGGTAGGACAAAAGTGTATCCGCCTTAAGTCCGTGGATTTTTATTTTGCCGGTGAAATCCCGGGTAGCCGTAACCGTAGTGGATTTTTCCAATACGAAAACGCCCTCCTCGATTTCGATGGCAAGATGCATAATCGCCTCCCGGTCGGTGCGCGACCAAAAGAGGGCGCTGTCCTCCTCCACCGCCCCTATGGCCACGCCGTGGGTGACGGGAGCATCCCCGTAATCGGCCCCATTTCCTGAAGTATTCCCGGTCAGGCAAAGAACGGCTATCAACTGAATAAAAAAGGAATGATTTAAAATAAATTTTGAAATAAAATGATTGGAGGTAGTGGCCATTGATTTTAACATTGTTGGTAGTTATTATGCTCTACACCAGTAGGCATGTAAATGATTTGTCTTGAGAATATTTGCCCCCTTAAAACGCCAGTGAAAATAACACGGAAACCTCGCAGCAGCCACGGAGCGAAAAACCTTCCGGCCAACTATTTCACCTCCGAAAAAATTTACGAGGAGGAAGGGGAAAAGATATTTGGCTGCCGTTGGCTGTGCGTTGGCCGGGAATCCGAAGTCCAGAAGAGCGGAGAATTCATCCAATGCAGCCTGGAAGAGGAAAACATCCTCATCCTGCGGGATCAGAAAGGAAAATTGCGTGCTTTTTACAACCATTGCCGACACCGGGGAACCCGGCTTTGCACAGAAAGCAGCGGGCGCTTCAAGGAAAACATACAATGCCCCTATCATGCATGGACCTATAACTTCGCAGGCCAACTGACCGGCGCGCCGAACATGACAGAGGTGGAAGGCTTTGCCAAAACCGACTACCCCTTGCACCGAATTGCGCTGGAAGTTTGGGAAGGCTTTATTTTCATAAACTTCTCGAAATCCGCGGAGCCTTTTAACACGGCTTATGCTACCGTTTACAATAAATTCACCCCCTGGAGACTGCCGGAGCTTCGGGTGGCCGAGCGCAGGAGTTACT
>JAJFFP010000004.1 GCA_021776595.1 Robiginitomaculum sp.
TCCAGCATTCAGGCGTCCGCCTGGCGTTTTCCATCGCATTGGCTCTCGTTTCATTGCCCCACAGCGCATAGCTCTGCCGAATTTCGGTGTCTTAGGCAATGACGGCGGACTTCAGCCATTATAGCGCGTCGGGCGCGCATCTCCCTTGTCTGCCGGTTTCCGGAGGGGATACTGCCCGCACCCTCAACCCGGGGTCAGGACCGGGCATCAGGCTTCGTCGGCTTTGAAATATGCCCGACCAAACGCTCCGACAGACCCAAATGAACTTTGGCGCACCAACAGTGAAAGAAAACACCCTCCACGCCCTTCCGCAAACTGCCTGGCAGCTTCAACCGTACCATCACTTCCAAACACGGCCCGCAGGTAAACGTCATCGACGTGAAGCCACAGATTCGGCCCGAGCCGGTCGATTATGGCGGCGAGATCATTCTTGGGATTTTTCATGTTCGCAATATGGGGTCTCGCGCGAGCCGTGGCAAATCCTGCGTGACAGTTCATTCTAATTTTAAGACCACATTCGCCGGTGCGGTTAGCACCTCTAATAGTTTTTGATCCTCAAAGACTTGATGCAAGGTTTCCTCTACCGCCGCATTCAGCTTCTCATTGTTTGTTCCCGCGCCAAGAGCAAAAACTGCGCGATCACTATCGCTCGCGCGGTACAAGTGCTCATAGGTTTCCAGCGGGCCTATGACATAGGCTTTGATGGCCGAATCGATATTGATACCACCGGTCCACCAACCGCCGCTCACTTCATATGAGAGCGAACGAATCTCCACTCTGAGATTGGCTTCTGGGCTTTCACCAGGAACAGGTGCGAAGCCTTTGCGCGCAAGACCGTCCATCAGCGCTTGTTGATAAATCGCAGCGAGATCGTCTTGCATTTTGATGTTTGCGCCAACAGCACTTCGTTTGCCGATGTTCTGCGTAGGTCGTTCATCTATGACGACAACGCCGACTTCATGTCCTTCTCCGATGGAGTCGGCTGCAATCTGCATGTCTGGCGCAATCTTAGCATTCATGCTGGTGATGGCGCATCCACCAATCAGAGGAAAAGTTAAGACAACAATCAATTTCCACATAATGGCCTCCTATTTTACTGTCCTCGGTCGTCTCCAGTACTAGTGTTAAAGCAAGGGTACATCAAGCGAAGTGCAATGCGCCAATCGATGAGAGAGCGACAACGACAAATCCAATCACCATGAAAAAATGAGTGTGCTTTTTAAGATAGCCAAAAAACCTATCCATCTCATGACTCCCTTTTTGCAAGAACAACGCTGCGCACTATAAACGGGTTATAATGAAATTCCAAAACCTTTCCCACCCCGATTTTTTACCACCATTTTATTGCGGTACTTTCTATATCGACAAATTACCTACTGAAACCCTCCGACTACAAGACCACTTGTCATGTCCTATTTTGTCCATGGGAACCAACTTCTTCTCAATTTAAGGTCTAGGCGAGCAAGACGTTTTATTTCCGTCAGACACCTTATGACTGGTCTCAAAGAGCCATCGAGATAATCGAAATATATATGGTCGGGATTGTGAACATTCGTCAAATCTATGAGAAGCTTATCCAATTCAGACGTTGCCTCTGCCGAAAAGAGGAGTTCACCTATATCTGCGGCTCGCCTCAGTTCAGCCATTGAGCGCTCATGTACTTCCTGTCCTATTGAACTGGAGCGATGTTCTTTCCCCAGGATTTCGGCTTCCCATTCCTCGGAAAAATTTTGTTTTATGTTATGAAGCGCCTCGATCACCGCTGTATACGCTGCAAGCTTCTTCTCCCACCAACGCTCTTGATAGAAACGATGCAGCGAAAGCCAAACCGTAATTAATGCGGCGACAGCCCCGCCGACAATTGAAATTCCTAAATTGGCCAGCGTTTCCATCGGTTATTTCCTATTACAAGCTCAGTACCGATTAAATCGGCGTTTCCGCGACCCTACATCTGTTATGACATCAATTATGGGCTGTTTTAGGGGTCGTTTTTGAGGGGTTGAAAATGCAAGATTATCGTATGATTTCAATGTGGTGCCGCAAGAGAGACTCGAACTCCCGACCCCCTGATTACAAATCAGGTGCTCTACCAGCTGAGCTATGCCGGCACACGGTGTAAGCTATTGAAAATAAAACAAATAATAATCGGTTGTTTTTTCAATTATCGACCGTTTACAGGCCGTTTACAATTTTTGTTCCTTTTGCGTTTTATTCAGGCGGTGAATGGCCGCCGAAATAACCTCGGTTCTGGTAACATAGCGCCGTCTGATAGCCGATACGGCGGTCACTTTCCAGCCCATAATCTCAGCAACGTCCATATCATGCAGCCCGGCGCGGATAAAGTGTGTGGCGGCGGTGCCGCGCAGATCATGCAGCCGCTTGTTCACGCCCGCTTTGGTCCGTTGTTTGTTGAAGCTGGCGGAAAACCCGGTGCCCCAGCTTTGGTCGCGAGAGTTGGTCAGGATCGTGCCCACCCCCGGATGTCTGGGCATGACCTGCAAAAGCTGGCGCAGGGCGCGGGTGACGGGGATTATGGTTTCGCCCCAGTTTTTGTTTTTGCTTTTTGCGCGCTTCCATTCCAGCCGGTTGCCCTTGTCGGCCCACCAGGGGATAGCAATCAGGTCAGCGCGCGACAGCCCGGTCAGCGCTGCGAAATGGATGGCGCACACCAGATGTGGAGGGGCATGAAGGCAAAACCGCTCGATCTCGCTTTCATCCCAGATGATGTGGGCCCGGCTGACTGTGTGCAGGGCCGGAATGTTGGCGGCGTGATTGGTGGTCAGCGCGCCTGGGCGACAGATGATGAGGGTGATCCGCTTTGAATCCACAAACCTGCTTTAGCGGGGTGCTGCAACACCAACAAATAGGGTCGAAGCCTCATTGATGCGGTAGTGGCCTTTGCCATCGCGGCGCATTGTGATGGGCCGTGATGATGGTTGCCCGGATGTATAAACCTTGACCCGGTATTGTTGGTTGCCAAGATCAAAGCGCTGATCTCTGGTAAAATGAATATTCCATTTTGTTTCGGGCAGTGTGTAGCCGTTATCCGGTACGGCATCGCCAACATAAGAGCGTGCAATTTCTGAATGGCGATCAATGCCAACCTCAATTAGATATTCTATATCGTGGCTGAGCTTGCCATTGCTGAGGTAGTTGGCGTCTACTATCCGGGTCATGCAATCGCGGGCGGTGGCCTGATCAAACTGGTAAGTAATCAGGGCCGCGATAAAAATCGAGGCGGCGGCTTCGGGTGAATTTGCGCCGGTCCATGCTTTTTCACAAGTTTCTGCATTTGGCAGCGTGCCTGGAATTGTTATGGTCTGATCCGCATGTGCTGATGCAGATATACCCAGCAAGGCAACAGCCAGAACGGTTGTGCGTTTAATCATTTTATCCCCCTGTAAGTGTCCACGACCAGTATAGGTGCCTTGAGAGCCTTCTAACAAGGGCAATTGAGGTGACTTGAAAAAAGCGAAGGCTTTGTAAGTTTCAGTTTGCGCGATAAGCCAGCATAGATGGTCATATTCAACTTCTACATAAATGACACGCCCGAAATCCGTAAAACTTTTAAGGCGTTTGATGTTCAGGAGGTGCGTTCCCAATACACCATTTCCAAAGATGGCCCGGCAAAAGATGTGATGGAATTGGTAGTGTGGGGCTAATAAATCAACTTTTTCAGCAAAAAGCTGTGAACAATGGCAAAAGCGGTCCAGCACCACTATTGATTGCAGCCTCAGGCCCCGGCCAATATATCAATGGCCGAGGTGTTCACGCACCCCGACCATTTTGAAACTGACCGATGGGGCCACTCTCTCTCAGTATTCAAAAAGTGACATAATTTACTTTGGGGCTGTCCCAGATAACGCTAATTAGGAGTTATGATGGGCAGCATGAGAAGATCACGATTAAGCCAGTATAAACAGGGACGTTTGGTGGAACATTTTGTAGCCGGGACGACAGCAAGGTGCGCAGCATTTTTGTGCGGGGTTAATCGCAAGACGGCGGCCTATTATTTTCTGCGGTTGCACGAGGTCATCGCTTTTGAGCTGGAGCAAGAGTCAGATGAAGTGTTCGCTGGTGAGGTCGAAGTAGACGAAAGTTATTTTGGCGGCAAAAGAAAGGGCAAGCGAGGGCGGGGTGCTGCGGGCAAGGTCCCGGTGTTTGGCCTGTTAAAACGTGGTGGCATGGTTTACACGAAGATCATTCCGGATGCTTCTTCTGCTACTCTCTACCCGATCATAGAGCGCAAAGTGGTGCCTGACAGCATCGTGTATTCTGACTGCTGGCGCGGCTACAATGTGCTGGATGTCAGTGAATTCAAGCACTTTCGGATCAACCACTCCAAACTGTTTGCAGACAAGCAAAATCACATCAATGGTATTGAGAATTTCTGGAACCAGGCCAAGCGCCATTTGCGTAAATTCAATGGCGTGCCAAAGGCACATTTCGGTTTGTTTTTGAAGGAATGCGAGTGGCGTTTCAACAACAGTGACCTAACAGTCTAATTGAAACAGCTAAAGCAATGGGTTAGGATATATTTTAACTAGTTATCTGGGACAGCCCCAAAATTAATTTTGGGCGACGTTGTCCAGTGAAATTAGAACATATGATGGCTTTACTTTTTACCAAAACACCACTTGTTTTTGGAAAATTTTGGATTGAAATGAGTTTCTCACAATGCCCAGTTGTTGAGGATTCAAACAATTAGTCAAAATTCTGTAAATTGAATCTATTAACGGTTGTCTTTATTGCGCCCTGCATGTAACGATACACCGATCCTGCTCGGAATTTGCGCTTCGATTCATTTGAGAATATAATGAAAAAACTTATCTACGTTCTGGTTATTTGCCTGCTGGCCATATCCCTGCACGGGTTTGGCACGGATGAGCATGTGTTCAGCACGGCGAAAGGTGAAATTATTCTGGCTGTTTCCAGTGCCGATGAAAGCAGTCGCAGTAAATCAGTTCCCAACCTGGGCAGTGCCTGCGATATTTGTCAGGTCGTGCACCAATACCTTACTCTGGACGGCCAGGCATCGATTTTTCCTGGCCAAAGAAATGAGGCCTTTATGGTTGCATTAAATGCACCGCCGCAAAGTTTTCCGGATGACATTTTACACCCTCCCATGATCTAAAACCTTCTATCATCGGTCCCGGCATGATCGCCATGGGACCGCTTGGCTATGGCAGATCAATAAGGCTAACTCCCTTTATACAGCCTCACCTGCCTTCCCCTAAATGACGCGCCGCCATAGTGGTGTTATTCCCTCGTGAGTATAAATAATGACGACTAAATATGGTGCACCCATGTGTGCATTTTTGGCCGCATGGGCACTTTTCAGTGTCCCTGTGGCACATGCTGAAGATGCAAATTCGCAATCTGACAGTAAAATATCGGGCAAAGAGGCGCAAAGCTCGCGCCCGCTTATTGCCGAATTTTCAAGGTCCATATTGGCCACCCATCCGGCCATTGCTGCGGCGCAGGCCGTGTTGGAGGCCGCAAAGGCCCGCGCCCAGGGCGCAGGTCGAGCGCTCTATAACCCGGAAATTGGGGCGGAATATGAAAGTGCCGATTCAACAACAAAGGCGCTTGGTGTTTCGCAAACCCTGGACTGGTCGGGTAAACGCAAGGCAAGGTCGACCACAGGGCATGCTGATGTCATGGCCGCCAGGGCGGCGCTGGAACTGGTGCAAAAATCCCTGCTCAGTGATGTGCTGGATGCCCTTTCAGCGCACCAGGGAGCCTTCGAGACACTGCAATTAGCTAATTCCAGTGTCCGTTTGGCGCGGGATTTTCTTGACCTCTCGCAAACGCGCAAAACCGCAGGAGATTTGTCTGAATCCGAGCTTCTGACCGCACGGCTGGCACTCTCGCAAGCTCTGGCCGAGCAAAGCCGCGCCAGAGGAGATCTGTCCCGTGCCCGCGAACGCCTGGCCGCGTTAAGTGGTATGGGCCGCGATGTCTGGCCGCTGATTGTCGGCACACCTGATGGCGCCTTATTGCAGGGCTGGTCTGGCGAGGTTAATGCCTTGCCTGAAATGCGCCTGGTACTGGCGCAATCAGACAGTTTTCGGGCGCGCATTACACTGGCCGATAAAATGCGCAAAGCTGATCCTACTTTGGGGTTAAGTCTTGGGCAGGAAAGCAACGGCCTTGGGGGAAATTCCACGCTGTTTGGTGTGCGTTTGTCCATCCCCTTGCAGATTCGCAATAATTTCAGTGAGAACGTCACCGCCGCCCGTGCCGATGCCCTGGGGGCCGAAGCCGAGGCACGCAATACCCGCCAGCGGGTTGAAGCGCGCCTGAATTCCACGACTGAGCGTTTTTTGGCGGCCTCGACGGCTTGGCAGGATTGGCAAAAGAGCGGCGCAGCCGATCTCAGTGCCCAGCGTGACCTTTTAAAAACCCTTTGGGAGGCCGGTGAATTGAATGCCGTCTCCTACCTTATCCAACTAAACCAGACCTTTGATGCACAAGCCGCTGCCATCGACCTGAAGGGGGCCTTGTGGCGCTCATGGTTTGAATGGCTGGACGCATCCAATTCCGCAAATTCATGGCTGGAGGCCATCCAATGACTTTTTCCAACACTTTTTTGAAAACCGTGCCGATTATGGCGGCTCTTGTTCTGACGCAAGTTGTGCCCGTTATGGCCAATGAAGAAGGCCATGGCGAAGAACATGCCGAAAATCTGGTCCGTATGAATGATAGCCAGCGCCGCCAGAACGGCGTCGAGATATTACGCGTTGAGCGCATAGCGCTTGCTGAAAAGATCAGTGCCCCCGGTGAAGTGGGCCTTGATCTTTATAAAACCAGTCAGGCCACGCCGCGTATTTCTGCGCAGGTTATTTCGCGTCATGCCCGTCTTGGTGATGAAGTGACAACGAGTGCACCTTTGGTGACGCTCTCTAGCGTCGATATGGCCAGCGCCCAGGGTGATCTGATCGTCACCGCCCGCGAATGGGACCGGGTCAAAAAGCTGGGTCGCAAAGTGGTATCCGATCGCCGCTATGTAGAAGCGCAAGTTGCCGCCCAACAGGCCCGTGCCAAAGTGCTTGCCTTTGGCATGACCAAAGCAGCGGCTGACAAGCTGGTCAGCATGGGCGATGCCTCCAAGGCCACAGGGGCGTTTACACTTTATGCCCGTCAGGATGGCACGATAATGCGCGATGATTTTGTCATCGGCGAAATTGTACAGCCGGGTCGCGTACTTTTTGAAATCACAGATGAAAGCAGCGTCTGGGTGGATGCTCGGCTGTCCGCCGATGATGCAGCGGCGATTGCTGCCGGTGCACCAGTGCGTATTCGTACAAGCTCTGGTGCCGAATTCGCAGGAAAAGTGCTGCAATTGCATCATGCAATTGATGAGACCACACGCACGTTGGCGGCGCGTATTGAGGTTTCCAATACTGACGATGCATTGCATGCGGGCCAGTTTGTGACGGCCTTTATAGATAGTGGAAAAATAGCGCCCGTACTGGCTGTGCCGCTGGCAGCTGTGACCCTGATGAATGGCAGCTCGCAGGTTTTTGTCCTTGAAGGGGATACCCTAACGCCCGAACAGGTGCTGACAGGTATGACACGTGGGGACTGGGTTGAGATTAAAGGCGGGCTGAAAGTCGGCGAGCAAGTCGCTGTTAGTCAGCTTTTTCTCCTTAAATCCATGATCTTGAAATCTTCCATTGGCGACGCGCACTAGGGGGCGACTATGTTAAATAAACTTGTTGAATTATCGCTCCAGTACAAAGTGCTGGTGCTGATCGCATTTGGCGTTGTCGGCTTTTTGGGCTGGCGCGCTGTAACCACCATTCCCATTGATGCCTTTCCAGATGTCACCCCGGTTCAGGTCAATATCTATACCGAATCTCCGGGGCTTGCTGCTGAAGACGTTGAACAGCTTCTAACCTTCCCGGTGGAATCGGGCATGGCGGGTCTGCCCGATGTGCAGGAAATCCGTTCGGTAAGCCTGTTTGGCCTCTCTTATGTGGCGGTTTATTTTGAAGACAGCATGGACATTTATTTTGCCCGCCGTCTGGTTATGGAACGTCTGGCCGAAGTCGCTGATCGCATCCCCGAAGGCTATGGCACCCCGGAAATGGGACCCAATACGTCGGGTCTTGGTCAGGTGTTCTGGTACACGCTGGAACGGGCCGATGAAAAGCTGAACGCTGATATTACCGATATGGATTTGCGCACGGTGCAAGACTGGAATGTGCGTCTGATTTTGCGCACCGCGCCCGGCGTTGATGATGTGATGTCCTGGGGCGGGCAGGAACGCCAGTTTCAGGTACAGATCGATCCGCTCAAACTGATCAAATATGACCTGGGCTTCAAGCAAGTCATGGAAGCTCTTGAGGTCAATAACCGTCAGGTTGGCGGCCAGTACATTGACCGTGGCCCAGAGCAATATCTGGTGCGCGGCCTTGGGTTGGTCAAAGATGAGCATGACATTGGCGATATTGTCGTCAAAGTTGCCGATGGCACGCCCGTCTATTTGCGCGATGTTGCGGCTATTGTTCAAGCTCCGGCTTTACGTTTTGGCGCGGTTACCCGCGATGGCAAAGAGGTTGTGCTGGGCATGGCCCTGTCGCGCATTGGTGAAAACGCCAAAGCGGTGGTCGATAATGTCAAGGAAAAGGTCGACATCGTTGATGGTGCCTTGCCCGAAGGCATGGTTATCAAACCGATCTATGACCGTACTGAACTGGTGGAAAAGGCTGTTGGCACTGCCGAGCGGGCCTTGATTGAAGGCTCCATTCTGGTGGCCATTGTGCTGTTCCTGTTTCTTGGCGAATTGCGCTCGGCTTTTGTGGTGATCACCGCTTTGCCGCTGGCCATGCTGATCGCCTTTATTTTCATGAGCCAGATGGGCCTGTCAGCCAATCTGATGTCGCTGGCGGGTCTGGCCATCGGTATTGGTATGATGGTTGATGGCGCTGTGGTGATGGTGGAGAACTCGTTTCGCATCATGGCCGAGCGAAAATCCGAAGGCAACGGCCCGGTCAATCGAACGGCGGCGGTGCTGACCGCAGCGCGCGAAGTGGCCAACCCGGTCAGCTTTGCCATTGGCATTATTATCATTGTGTTTATGCCATTGTTCAGCCTTGATGGTCTGGAAGGCAAATTATTCAAGCCGATGGCCTTTAATATCAGTTTTGCAATGGCAGGCTCGATGTTGCTGACCCTGACCATTATTCCGGTGCTGGCGTCTTTGATCCTCAAACCCAAAGAGGAAAAAGATACCTTTTTGGTGCGCTGGTTAAAGAAAGGGTATTTGCCATTATTGGCCTTTGGCCTGAAACGCAAAGCCGTAGTGGTATTAAGCGCTGTGGCGTTGTTGATTGCCTCTTTAGGCTTGTTTCCGTTTCTGGGCAAAGAGTTCATGCCCCAACTGCAAGAAGGCTCGATCATGTGGCGGGTGACATCCATTCCGTCCACGTCTCTCGATCAGTCGATCAAAATCTCCAAAGATATTGAAAACGCACTTAGCGCCTTTCCGGAGGTAGAAACCACCATTGCCATGATAGGCCGCGCCGAAAAGGGCGAAACGGCGGATATCAATTATATGGAAATTTATACGGCTTTGAAGCCGCCCAAGGAATGGCCGCTGAAACGCTCATTCGAGGATTTGGCTGATGAAATGCGCGAAAAACTGGAAGTGGTAGCACCGACATCGGTCATTGCCTTTACCCAGCCCATCCAGATGCGGGTTGAGGAGTTGATATCCGGTGTGCGTGCCACCTTGGCGGCCAAACTTTATGGCGAAGACCTAAATGAGCTGGACCGTTTAAGTGAGCAGATCAAGAACGCTATTGCCGGTGTGCCGGGTGCCGCCGATCTCTCTTTGGAAGCCAATATCGGCAAGCCACAAATTCGTATTACTGTGGATCGCGAGGCGCTGGCCCGTTATGGCATGAATGCTGATGACGTGCTGGAACTGGTGCGCACCGGTATTGGTAATGAGCCGGTCAGCACCTTGATTGATGGCGTCAAGCGCTTTGACATCACAGCACGGCTTAACGATGCCTCCAAATCATCAGTAGATGCCATTGGTAACATCCCGCTGCGTACTGGCACGGGTGCAATTGTGCCCCTTAAACGGGTGGCCAAAATTACCACGGCGGAAGGGTATTCCTTCATCCGACGCGAGCAATTGCAGCGCTATGCGGTAATCCAGATGGATGTGCGCGGGCGGGATGTGGACAGTTTTGTTCAAGATGCCAATACGGCAATCGCACAAAACGTCGATATGCCACCGGGATACTGGATCGAATGGGGCGGTGCCTTTGAGAACCAGCAACGGGCGATGAAAAAACTGGGCGTTATTGTTCCGGTGACCATCTTCTTTATCTTTGTGCTGCTCTATACAGCGTTTAACTCCATGCGCTTTGCGGCGCTGATTATTGCCAACGTCCCGTTTGCCACCATTGGCGGGCTGGTGGCGCTATTTATCAGCGGGCAATATCTATCGGTGCCTTCGGCGATTGGGTTTATTGCCGTTTTTGGCGTGGCCATGCTCAACGGTATCGTGTTGATCAGCTTTATTAACGAGCTACGCGATAAGGGACTCAGTATCGCCGAAGCGGTGCGAAAGGGCGCTGAAATGCGTCTTCGCCCGGTGATGATGACTGCCAGTGTGGCCATTCTGGGGCTCATCCCCATGCTGCTCTCCAGCGGCGTCGGGGCAGAGACCCAGCGCCCACTGGCTGCTGTTGTGGTGGGCGGGTTAATTACCTCCACATTGCTGACGCTCCTGTTGCTGCCGGTGATTTATGAGTGGATGGAAACACGCATTGAGCGAAAACTGATCGCGAAAAAGGAGGCGCAATCATGAAAGAAATTAAAGCCTATATTCACAGAAACCGGGCGGCTGATGTCGTCCGGTCCCTGCGCAAAGCCGATTTTGGGCATTTTACTTTGGTTGATGTCAAACAGGTTCTGCAAACACTGGAAACCGCCGATCAGGAATTTTCCACGGAATTTGGCGCGCGAGTGTTGACCGAGGTGAAACTGGAATTGGTCTGTGACAACGATCGCTTGCAAGAGGCGATCACGCTGATCCGTGAAAATGCCAAGACGGGTCAGGAAGATTCAGGCTGTATTTATGTTAGCGATATTAACAGTAAATTTGCTTTTTAGGGCAGCCCCTGATGGTCATAAAGCATAAGGAGAAAAAATGTTTTATTCGACCCAATTACTAGAACGTGAAATCCAATATGTGAAAATTGATGGTCCAGATGCTGATCACAGTATTGATCGTGTTGGTGGCCATCGGCCAGACGGTTCAATTTGGTACTTGCCACTTGAAAAAGCAGTAATTGCGGCGAGACAGGCGAAGGTTAAGTTTTATACCTGTGTGGCTGGTCGAAGAGCCGAAGTTGATCCGCAAGGCGGACTCATGACGCTTGGTTGGTTAAAAACCCGGCCAGACGGATTGTCGGCGAATAATCTATCTAAATTACCGCCGTTTCCACTACTCCCTCCCGCCGCTTTGCTTGAAATCTGATTACTTGGCGGGCGTGAAAGCGTCCGCCATCAATCCTCAAACAGCAGCCCCCCCCTGAAAGGCGATGGTGCCGCGCGCCGGGCGTTCGAGCGCCAGGCACCTTCCAACAGCATTGCCTTGCCGGTTTGACCGAGAACGAAGACAGAATATTGATGCGGGAAAGGTGACGTGAGTCAAGTCAGTCCGGACAGCGCCCACAAGGCCAGCAAGAACGTAAACAGGATCATCCCGCCCCAAATGAACAACGCAAGCACCCTGGCCTGACATTCCATTTCCGCCATGCGCTTGGCGGCCTGACCGGGCGTGTCGCCAGGATTGATCATCACGGGTGGGGTTTTTGATGAAGCGCAAATGATCACTGGATGGCCCACCCGATTTGCCATTTCCACAGCGCGGTGAAAACCGCCGCCCGGCTCTCCTCACCCCCTCTTCGTATCTGAATAACAGCACCCATGCCGGGTATTATAATACAGCCAGAAATGGCGGGGATAATTGTCAAAAAACGGTTTACACTCGTTTTTTAACCCATTGAAATGTAACAATAAAATAAATGAAGGTTTACAGCCAAGTCTATGATATAATTAGATTATTCACCGATTACAAATCAGGTGCTCTACCAGCTGAGCTATGCCGGCACACGGATCGCACTTCAGGATTTGGTGCGTGTTGTGCACTGCATAAAGAAAAATCCCGGCAGGACAAGTGCCGGGATGAGTTATTGCTGGGGGGCAGGGGTTAAGGTCATAGTGTTATGACCTGGTAAGTTATTGAAGCCTGTTTCTGGTGGTGCATGAGGTTTTGCATATTCAGGCACCGGGTCA
>JAJFFP010000031.1 GCA_021776595.1 Robiginitomaculum sp.
TCAACACTCGACGATATTGACCGCCAGGCCCCCTTGCGAGGTTTCCTTGTATTTGGTGCTCATGTCGCGGCCGGTCTCGAACATGGTTTTGATCACTTCATCCAGGCTGATGGCGTGACGGCCATCGCCCAGCAAGGCCAGGCGCGCCGCCTGAATGGCCATGGCCGCGCCAAAGGCGTTGCGTTCAATACAGGGGATTTGCACCAGCCCACCGACCGGATCGCAGGTCATGCCCAGATTATGCTCCATGCCAATCTCGGCGGCGTTTTCAATTTGTGCGTTTGAACCGCCCAGCACTGCCGCCAGCGCCCCGGCGGCCATGGAACAGGCCACCCCAACCTCGCCCTGGCAACCCACCTCCGCCCCGGAGATGGAGGCATTGCGCTTGTATAGCCCGCCAATGGCCGCAGCGGTTAGCAGAAAGCGACGCACCCCCGCCGCGTCCGCGCCTTCCACAAAAGTCAGGTAATATTTAATCACCGCCGGCAACACCCCGGCGGCACCATTGGTGGGGGCGGTGACCACCCGCCCGCCGGAGGCGTTCTCCTCGTTCACCGCCATGGCCCAAAGGTTAACCCAGTCAGAGCGCTCGCACGATTGCGCCGGTTTAGGGTCACGCACATTTAACTTGGCATATAGGTCCGGGGCACGGCGGCGCACACGCAATTTGCCCGGCAACAGGCCTTCGCGTGCCAAACCGTGTTCCATACAGGTGCGCATATGGCCCCAGATTTCATCAAGACCTGCCAATACTTCGGCTTTCTCACGGTGCGCACATTCATTTTCCATCATCAATTCAGCAATACTCAAACCTGCCGCCCCGGCTTGCTCCAATAGTTCACGCGCACTGGTAAAGCCGTGAAGTGGCGCGGTGGCCGGATCATCGGGGGCATTGCGCCCGGCCTCGTCCTCATCAACCACAAAGCCGCCGCCCACCGAATAATATATCCGGCTGGCAATCAAATCCCCCGCGTCATCAAATGCATTAAAGCGTAATCCATTGGTATGAAAGGGCAGGCTCACCTGCCCCTCAAAGCGAAGATCGACCTTGGGATCAAAGTGTATGTTGGTTTTGCCATTCAGCATGAGGGTTTTGCTGGTGTTGACTTTTTCGATACACAGGTCGGCTTCCTTGGGCTCCAGCGTTTCTGGTTTTAGCCCGCAAAGCCCCAGCACTATCGCCCGGTCAGTGTGGTGCCCGGCACCGGTCAGCGCCAGTGAGCCATAAAGCCTAACATCCAGCCGGGCCACCAGCGGCCCGCGCATCTGCCCCACCAGATATTGCGCAAAACGCAAAGCGGCCTTCATCGGCCCGGTGGTGTGCGAACTGGACGGCCCAAGACCGACTTTGAAAAGTTCAAAAGATGAGAGCATGCTCTTCCCGCTAATAGCGTTTGCGGTTACCTAAATCAATTCAATGTACGAAGAGCGCCTTCCTGGAACGAAGAGAACGGAACTAAATCTGCGACTTGACTCATAAGCGTTGAATCATTTGATCGCAACTCACGTTCAAAAATCGCAAAATTATTTCCACGAGGTAAGCCGCCACTAATAATGTCTGAAAATGCAGTATATTTATGAGAAATTGAGGCGTGATGTGGTGTAATCACATCGATAAGTAAGGATATTGGTGTATTTGGCTTATCTATAACAAAATCAAAGCGATATGAATTCCCGCTTCCCCCAACTAGCTCCACCTCTGACTTAACCGAAAATGCTTTAAATGACGGTTTATTTAGCACATTACCAATATTATCTCGAAGTGATTTTTCTGTTACAGCTACATGCTTATTTACTGAGTTATTAGCAGCATGTGCTGAACCGTTTGCTACAGCAAGGACAGCAGAATAAAGCCACTCAACATTGATAACTTCAACATACAATTCATTAAACTTTACCTTCAAATGATATTGTGAAGCGACCTTATCTATTTCGTGAGAAATTTGACGACTATCGCGGCCATGAAGCCAGGATGATGCAAAAGCGTTACCATCATCATGCACACGAAACCCTTCGCGCGTTTTATGAATATATACAGTAACAGCTTCAAAAGATGGATATAAGCAGTGTGTAGTTACAATTGCGTCTTGGCCATTAACTTTGCAACTTGCTACACCTTTCATAGCTTTTTCTATCTCCATACAAATATTCATCAGAAATCCTTAAAATGGCAACTCTTGTTCAGGAGGAATATCAAAAACCCTTTGATTAGGAGTTAAAACGATATTCACCTGCTCCGTAAAATGGGCCAGCGCCTGCGGTAATCGCCGGATTTGTGGAGAAATCGGCGTTCTATACGGTAGCCTACCAAAGCCATTAAGCGCTATAAAACTCCGATTATCAAGCCATTTATGCTCATGGCTTCCACACACTTTAGCGGGAAGTTTCAAAATATTGGCATCTGGTGGATTTGGCTCACAGTGCGATGCAGGTACTAAATCCATCCGCCAAATAGGGTTGTTCCTATAAATCAACGAAATGCTTGGTTCAGATGTATAAGTAAACCTAAACCTTAGTTGTGCCTTAATAATGCCCAAGGAATCTTTTATATTCCATATAGACTCAAAATCCCTTGGTCGCGATGACTTTTTCCACTCAGGAATTACATCTTCTAGAGTTTTTTCTTGACCAAGAAAGGCATCCACATCCTTCAATTCTTTATCTGACGCATGATTCGGCACAATTAAACATAGCACAAATTCAATGAACACAACCTATGCAGTCTACATTATAAATTTCATTTTTTGTTCAACAGATGCCGTGCTGATGATGTCGGGGCGGCGTCTGCTGATCGGGCTTTTGTTCAGCGCTTTGTCGCCATAGAATGCGCCGCCTGTTAGCGGCCAAATGGCGGAGTTATCTTGTGGTAAAAGTTAAAATTTGCGGCCTGACTGAACCGGACGGCGTAGCTGCTGCCCTTGAACATGGTGCTGATTACCTTGGTTTTGTGTTTGCCGGGCACAGTCCCAGAAAAATCACCCCTGCAGAAGCAGTATCACTGGCCAAACCGGCACGGGGCAAGGCCAAAATCGTGGCGGTTCTGGTTAATCCTGGCGATAAACAACTAAAAAATGTGATCGATCAGCTGGTCCCGGATTATATTCAGTTGCACGGACGCGAAACCCCGGAACGGGTGCGCACCATCTGGAAGCGCTATCATATCCCGGTGATCAAGGCATTTAAGGTATCTTCGCCTCGCGATGTGAAAGACACAGAACGCTATACGCGCACGGCGGCGCAAGTGTTACTGGATGCCAGGGCGCCCAAAAATTCAGAACAATCCGGCGGTCATGGTGAGTGTTTTGATTGGGATATTTTACAAACCGAAAAACCCCATAAATCCTGGTTTCTGGCTGGTGGGCTGAACCCGCAAAACATTGGCACAGCCATTGTGCAAACTGGTGCCAGGGCGGTAGATGTATCCACTGGTGTTGAATCAGCACCCGGTATAAAAGACCCGCAAAAGATAAAAGCCTTTATTGAAGCTGCCAAAGCGGCTGGGGAACAGAAGTGAGCACGCCGCCCGATCATAGCATTTGGCCGGACGCCAAAGGCCGTTTTGGTGAATTTGGCGGCCGTTATGTGGCCGAAACCCTGATGCCGCTAATTCTGGATCTGGAAAGCGCATGGGATGAGGCGAGAAATGATCCGGATTTTACCGCGCAAATGGATACTTATTTGCGCGATTATGTAGGCCGGCCCAGCGCACTTTATCATGCCGAGCGTTTGTCAGAAGAGTTTGGCGGGGCAAAAATCTGGCTTAAACGTGATGAGCTGAACCATACCGGCTCGCACAAGATCAATAATTGTCTGGGGCAGGTCCTGCTGGCCAAACGTATGGGCAAAAGGCGTATTATTGCCGAAACCGGGGCTGGACAGCACGGGGTGGCCACGGCCACCCTGGCGGCGCGTTTCGGCCTGCCCTGCGTGGTGTTCATGGGGGCCACCGATATTGAACGCCAGCAACCCAATGTGTTTCGCATGAAGCTGCTGGGTGCCCAAGTGGTGCCCGTTACCTCTGGCACAGGCACACTAAAAGACGCCATGAATGAAGCACTTCGCGACTGGGTGACAAATGTTGAGGAAACCTTTTACGTGATTGGCACCGTGGCCGGGCCACACCCCTACCCGCATATGGTGCGTAACTTTCAGTCGGTGATTGGCCGCGAGGCACGGGCGCAAATCCTTGAGCGTGAAGGCCGCCTGCCAGATGCCTGCGTGGCCTGCATTGGCGGTGGCTCGAACGCCATGGGATTGTTTCATGCCTTTGTGCCCGATGAAAGTGTGCGTCTGATCGGTGTTGAGGCCGCTGGCAAAGGCATTGATACCGGCCTGCATGCCGCTTCGCTCAAAGGCGGTGAACCCGGTGTATTGC
The DNA here is from genome assembly GCA_021776595.1 of Robiginitomaculum sp. Lineage (GTDB taxonomy): Bacteria > Pseudomonadota > Alphaproteobacteria > Caulobacterales > Maricaulaceae > Robiginitomaculum_B. The sequence continues at coordinate 4,376 of JAJFFP010000031.1, forward strand.
ACGGCAATCGCACCTATCTTTTGCAGGATGATGATGGGCAGATCATTGACGCCCATTCCATATCTGCGGGTCTTGATTATCCGGGGATTGGGCCGGAACATGCCTATCTGCATGATACTGGCCGGGCAGAATATGTCAGTGCCACCGATGATGAAGCACTTTTGATGTTTCAGCTTTGCACAAAGCTGGAAGGCATTATCCCGGCGCTGGAACCTGCCCATGCGCTGGCCCGCGTGGCCGATCTGGCGCGCGAGCTTGGCCCCAAGGGTCTGATCATCATGAATATGTGCGGACGCGGTGACAAGGATGTATTTGCGGTCGCCGGGCATTTGGGGGTGGAAATATGAGTGCCAGCCTGACCGGTGCCGCGCGACTAGAAGCCCGCTTTGCCGATTGTGCCGATAAAAACCGCGCCGCGTTTGTTGCCTATATCATGGGCGGTGATCCAAGCCTGAAAACCGCACAAAAAATTCTGGATGGCCTGCCAGGTGCCGGGGCCGATGTTATCGAGCTGGGCCTGCCCTTTACCGACCCCATGGCCGATGGCCCGGCCATACAGGCTGCTGCGCTGCGCGCATTAAACGCCGGTGTGCGCACCAAAGATGTGTTGAACATGGCGTCACAATTTCGCAAAGTGGACACCCAAACGCCGCTCATCGTTATGGGGTATTTTAATCCGATACATCATATGGGCTGTGAGGTCTTTACCAAAGCCTGCGTAGATGCCGGCGTGGATGGGGCTATTGTTGTGGACCTGCCGCCAGAGGAAGATACACCCCTGCACAGCGCCTTTGAAACTGCCGGACTGGCGCTGATCCGTCTGGCAACACCAACCACGGATGACCAGCGCCTGCCGACCGTAGTCACGGGCACATCCGGCTTTGTCTATTATGTTTCCGTGGCCGGTATTACTGGTGCCTTGGTGCCCGAAGCCGATCCGGTTGAACGCGCCGTAAAGCGCATTCGCGCTGCCAGCGGCCTGCCAGTGGCGGTGGGTTTTGGGGTGCGAACGCCGCAAAAGGCCGCCCAGATCGCCCGTGTTGCCGATGGGGTGGTTGTTGGCAGCGCCATAGTCGACGCCATGGCCAAAAATGGTGTAGAAGAAGCCCTTGATTTAACCCGCACATTAAGCGATGCGGTTCACAATGCCCGTAACGAGGCCATTTCATGAATACCAAAAACTGGCTTGACCGCCTGACTCCGCCGGGGATGAAAAAAATCTTCTCCAAGCGCGACACGCCGGAAAACCTCTGGGTCAAGTGCCCGCTATCCGGTGAAATGGTATTTCAGGACGATTTGACCGCCGGTCAATATGTTACCCCTGCCGGGCATCATATGCGCATTGGGGCCAAAACCCGTTTTGCGCTAACCTTTGACAATGGGGAATACGAAACCATTCCCGTACCTGAGGTTGCCATTGACCCCTTAAAATTCCGCGATGACAAAAAATACACCGACCGGCTGAAGGCGGCGCGCGCCAAAACCGGTGAGGATGACGCCATCAGCATTGGGGTTGGCAAGGTTGAAGGCGTAAAAGCAGTTGTCTTTGTTCAGGATTTTTCCTTTATGGGTGGGTCATTGGGCATGGCGGCAGGCGAGGGTTTCATTACCGCTGCAGAAGAAGCGCTCAAGCGCAAACTGCCATTGATAGCCATTATTGCTTCTGGTGGCGCACGTATGCAGGAAGGTGCTTTATCGTTGATGCAAATGCCGCGCACCACTTTGCTGGTCAATGATCTAAATGCGGCGCGCCTACCCTATATCGTAGTGCTGACCGACCCGACCTCCGGGGGCGTTACGGCGTCTTATGCCATGCTGGGTGATGTGCACATTGCCGAGCCACGGGCGTTGATCTGCTTTTCCGGCCCGCGCGTCATTGAACAGACCATTCGCGAAAAACTGCCCGAAGGGGCGCAGCGCTCTGAATATTTGCTGGAAAAAGGCATGGTCGATGCGGTGGTGGACCGGCGCGAGCTAAAAGCCTATCTAGCCAATCTGATTACCCTGCTCCTGGGAGCCAGAGCCGCTTGAACGCAAAGGCGCGTATAAAGCGGTCACTTGAGCGCTTTAATACCCTGCACAGCGCGGAAATTGACCTTGGGCTGGACCGTATGCGCGATTTGCTGCACCGTATGGGCGATCCACACCTAAAACTCCCCCCCGTCATTCATGTGGCCGGCACCAATGGTAAAGGCTCGACCATCGCCATGCTGGGCGCCATGGCACAGGCGGCAGGCCTTGCCACCCATATTCATACCAGCCCGCACCTGATCGCCTTGAACGAGCGTTATGTGATTGCCGGTGAGCCAATTAGTGATCCGGCACTGGCCGACTTGCTGGAAAATGTAGAACGCATAAATGGTGGCCAGAGCGCCACCCAGTTTGAATTGTTGATGACCGCCGCCTTTCTGGCCTTTTCCAGAACGCCGGCTGATTTGGTATTGATGGAAGTCGGCCTTGGCGGCGAGTTTGATGCCAGCAATGTCATAGAAAACCCGGCGCTTTGCCTGCTCACCCCGATTGCCCATGACCATGCGGATTATCTGGGCGAGGATATGGCCGGGATTGCCCGCGCCAAGGCAGGAATCATCAAGCCCGGCGCGCCTGTGCTTAGTGCAGCGCAAAATGACCTGGCCAGAGATATAATCGAACGAACCTGCGCCCGTCACCGTGCCTCTTTACGAGTGCAAGGTGAAAATTTTCATGCTCGCGTTGAAAATGATCGCCTGATTTACGAGGATGAACGGCAATTACTGGATTTGCCTTTACCAGGGCTGGCGGGCATCCATCAGGTGCAAAATGCTGGTCTGGCGGTGGCTACTGCCCTAAAACTTGATCTGGATGATGAAGCCATCGCCAAGGGGCTGGAAAGTGTGCGCTGGCCCGGCAGAATGCAGACGTTTTATCCTGACAATGGCGCGCAAATTATCGTTGACGGCGCGCACAACCCCCACGCGGCGA
>JAJFFP010000032.1 GCA_021776595.1 Robiginitomaculum sp.
TGTGCCTGAATCAGTTATGCCGCCCTACGTGTTCTTGCGCGATAATATTCTGGACGGTCGCACCATAGAGGCGGATCTGAAAACCAACCGGATTGTTGGTGTGCCTTACAGTAATGCACAGATCAAAGCCGCCAAGAGCGATCTTGCCACGCAAGTGGATGAATATGCCGATGATTTTGATGGCTTTATGGCCCGTTATCCCGGCGCCAATGTTCGCGATTTTGATGGCGACCCGGAGCATCTAACCGAAATGGATGCCCTGATAGCTTACTTGCAAATGCTTGGCACGCTGGTCGATTTTTCGACCTACGATGCTACAGCCGAAGATAATCTGCGTTAGGGGGCGACCATGCACTACGAACTTGTTGCAAAATTCGCACAAACCTGGGGGCTGGTATATTTCATAATCCTCTTTGGGCTGGTGTTGCTCTACGCATTGTGGCCAGGCAATCAGAAACAATTTGATGAGGCCGCACGTATTCCTCTTGATGATGAATCCCTTGATAATGAGGAGGGACAATAATGTCTGACCGTCCAGAAGTTGACGATCATTCGGGCACCGAAACCACGGGGCATGAATGGGATGGAATCAAGGAGCTGAATACGCCTTTGCCTCGCTGGTGGCTGACCATCTGGTTTGGATGTATTGCTATTGCACTTGTCTATATGGTGTTGATGCCGTCATGGCCATTGCCCTGGGCCAATACCTATCTGAAAGGGTTGCGGCATTATTCAGAGCGGGCCAATTTTGAAACCGATATGGTCAAGCTGGCCAAATCACGTGGACCTGACGAGATTAAACTGGCCAATACGGCGCTGGATCAGGTGGAAAACAACCCTGAACTTTTGAACTTTGCATTGGCCGCCGGTAAATCTGCTTTTGGTGATAATTGTGCCACTTGTCATGGTTCTGGTGGTGTCGGCATATTTGGCTATCCGGCGCTGGTTGATGATGTCTGGCTATGGGGCGGAACGTTGGACGACATTAAATACACCATTACCAATGGGGTCAGGTCTACCAGTGATGATACCCGTTTTTCGCAAATGCCTGCCTTCGGCCGGGATGGATTGCTCAGCAAGGATGAAATCAAGGATGTGGTTGACTTTGTAATCAGCCTTTCAGGCAAAGAAGCCGATGCAGCGGCGGTAAAACGCGGTCAGGCCATCTTTGTTGATAATTGCACAGCTTGCCACGGAGAAGATGGAAAGGGAATGCGCGATTTTGGTGCACCAGACCTGACCGATACCGACTGGCTTTATGCCGGGGACCGGGCTGCCATTACTGAAACCGTAACCAATAGCAGAAACGGGATAATGCCAACCTGGAAAGACCGGTTGGAGCCATGGACGATTGATGCGCTTGCCATTTATGTCCACTCACTGGGCGGAGGTGAATAACGCCGCCCTTATTACGGGCCGTGGAGGCCAGATTGGGTAAAACGACAATTATTGGGGGCTCGCCGGGTAAAAGCGGCGGGCCTCGTGCTTCAACAATAATACACGCCGCCAGCGGTGTGCAAAAAATTGATGTCACAGCGGTTAATAAACCAGAGCACCGCGAGCTCTATCAAAAACGTGTGCCCATTTATCCGAAACTGGCGCATGGACTATATCGTAAAATCAAATGGGCCTTACTGTTTATATTATTAGGCATTTATTATCTGGTGCCGTTCATACGCTGGGACCGTGGCCCCGGTGCGCCTGATCAGGCGGTGCTGGCTGATTTTGCCGGACGGCGCTTTTATTTCTTTTCCATCGAGATCTGGCCACAAGAAGTTTATTATATAACCGGCCTTCTTATGCTGGCTGCCTTTGGCCTGTTTCTGGCAACGGCGTTATTTGGCAGGGTGTGGTGCGGATATGCTTGCCCTCAAACCATCTGGACTGATCTCTTTATTGCGGTTGAACGCATGGTTGAAGGTGACCGTAATGCGCGTATCAAGCTGGCGCGCCAGCCCCTGCGCGGTAAAAAGCTGGTCAAGAAAATTATCAAGCATACGGCCTGGTTACTTATTTCCCTGCTTACTGGTGGCATATTCGTGCTCTACTTTCATGATGCACCAACGGTCGTGCGCGGCTTTTTTACCGGCCAGGCGCCAATGTCTGCCTATCTTTTTACCGCGATTTTGACCTTTACCACCTACTCACTGGCTGGCCTGATGCGCGAGCAGGTATGCACCTATATGTGTCCCTGGCCACGAATTCAGGGGGCGCTGACCGATAAAGACAGTTTTGAGGTGACGTATCGGGAGTATCGCGGGGAGCCGCGTGGCCCGCACAAAAAGAATGATAGCTGGGATGGGCGTGGTGATTGCATAGATTGCAAGCTCTGCGTAGCCGTTTGCCCCATGGGCATTGATATACGCGATGGGGATCAATTAGAGTGCATCAATTGCGCCCTGTGTATTGATGCCTGCGATTCTGTGATGGAAAAAATCGGGCGTCCAAAAGGTCTGATTGCCTATGATACCGGACGCAATACAAAACGCGCCGAGGAAGGGAAAAAACCGGTTTACCGGATTTTTCGCGCGCGCACGGTTTTGTATGGGGCATTGGTTTTCGGTATTAGTGCCTTGATGCTTTATGGTCTTTTTACGCGTTCAACACTGGACCTGAACACCCTTCGTGATCGCAGCCCGACCTTTGTGCGTTTATCGGATGGTTCTGTGCGTAATGGTTACACACTTAAAATCATCAATAAAGCCACGGTAGCGCGGGATTTAGATGTTTCGCTGGATGGCATTGAAGGGGCAAGGCTAAAAGCCATTGGCCTGAAAAGTGATGGTAAAACGATTACTGTCAGTGCGAAACCGGATAAAGTCAGGGCCATAAAAATCTATATTACCGTGCCCGCAGAGGTGGTAAAAACCCTTACACCATCAACGCCGATATCCATTGTGGTGCAAGATCATGATGGCAGTGAGCGGGCACTTAACAAGACTGTATTTTTGATCGGAAAATCATGAGCAAGAATGGCGTATTTCGTATAAAAGGCTGGCATGTTCTGGCAGGTCTGATTGCGTTTTTCGGTGTGGTCATTGGCGTCAATACCGTCTTTATTGTTAAAGCCACCAAGACCTTTCCAGGCATGAGTGTTGAGCACCCCTATGAAAAAGGCTTGCGTTACAACCTGACAATTGCGCAGCGAGAGCAGGCCGAGGTACAAAACTGGCAGGCCAGCCTGCAAATCAATGAAGCCAATCAACTCATTGCCCGTATCGTAAATGCCAATGGCCCGGTTGATGGTCTTGAGGTCAAGATCAATCTTGTCTGGCCGGGATTGCCGCATCTGGATCAAAAAATTACCTTACTTCCTGGCGGGCCCGGCACATATCTGGCGTCGCTGGATGGCATTGAGCGTCCAAAAGAACGGAAGGTGGTTCTGATCGGGCGGGCGATCTGGCCAAATACGGACTGGGCCTTTACCTTTGACGGGCAGTTATGAGTATTGATGAGACAGAGACGCGCGGATGCCCCACTTTGGGTGGGCCGGTGGCTCAAAAAGGGGCCGCCGCCGATCCATCAGCTTTTGTGCGCGGTGGTGATGATGGTCTGGCCCATCTGGACCTGTTGGTGCGCGGTGCCAGATGTGCCGGATGCCTGGCAAAAATTGAAAGAGGTGTAGGGGCCATTACCGGGGTGCATTCGGGCCAGTTAAACCTTTCCACCGGTAAACTTTCTGTCACGCTGGAGCCTGGAGTTGCAGACCCCGGCGTAATTGCGCGCACGGTGGCGGATCTGGGCTATCAGGTCTCGCCGTTTGATCCCGGTGAAGCCGAACAGGAACGAGATAAATACGGGCGATTTTTATTGTTGTGCATGGCGGTGGCAGGCTTCGCCGCCATGAATATCATGCTCTTTTCAGTATCTGTCTGGGCTGGCTTTACCGGCGAGATGCAAGAAAGCACCCGTGCACTATTTCACTGGCTATCGGCACTGATAGCCCTGCCAGCAGCGGCCTTTGCCGGGCAGCCATTTTTCCGTTCCGCCTTTGCGTCTTTGCGCAAGGGCAAAGCCAATATGGATGTGCCCATATCGCTTGCTGTATTACTGGCCCTTGGCGTCAGCCTTTATGAGACCATTACCGGCGGTGAACACACCTATTTTGATGCCGCAGTGATGTTGCTTTTCTTCTTGCTGATTGGTCGATGGCTGGATCATCGCTTACGTGGTCAGACACGCCTTGCCGCCCGTGAACTTTTGTCCCTGCAAGCGTCCACCGCCAATCGTCAGGACAGGGACGGCAATATTCATGCGGTTAAAGCCAGCGATATTGAGCCGGGGGACATCATTATTTTGTGGCCGGGGGATCGTGCGCCGGTGGATGGGCAGGTAGTGCAAGGCACATCGGACGTGGACATGGCACTGGTTAGCGGCGAAAGCGCGCCGGGGCTGGTTGTGCAGGGGGATCCAATTCGTGCGGGCATGGTCAATTTGACGGACAAGCTCACCATCAAGGCCAAGGCCCGCACTGAGGACTCATTACTGGCAGAACTGACCCGTCTGGTTGAAGCCGGAGAAACGGCGCGCGGGCGCTTTGTCAAACTCGCTGACCGCGCGGCGCAGGCCTATGTGCCGATTGTGCATACACTGGCCGTATTGTCCTTTACCGGATGGATCATCGCCGGGGCAGGGGTGCACCATGCGGTGCTTATCGCCGCCGCCGTGCTGATCATCACCTGTCCTTGTGCGTTGGGGCTGGCCGCACCGGCGGTGCAGATCGTGGCCGTGGGGCGTTTGTTCAAACGCGGGGTATTGGTCAAGGCGGGCGATGCACTGGAACGGCTGGCCGAAATTGATACCGTCTTGCTGGATAAAACCGGCACACTGACTCTGGGCAGGCCGCGCCTGATCAATGCTGATCAGATCAGCGATGTGCAAATGGAGCTGGCGGCAAAACTGACGCGCACCAGCCGCCATCCACTATCGCGGGCCATCGCCGACCTCGTGGGGCCGGGCAGCGTTGCCGGTGACGCCAAAGAAACGCCGGGCCACGGCGTTGAAGGGCTTGTTGACGGCGCGCGTGTGCGTCTGGGCCGTGCCGACTGGGCAGGTGCCGGCGGCAATGTTCAGCAAAACGGCACGGGTCTGTGGCTTGTCACTGAAGGGGCGGAACCAGTGCATTTTATTTTTGAAGATGCCCTTCGCGAGAATGCAGCCCAAATGGTAGAGGGCCTTTTGGCGCGGGGGCTGGAAGTTGAAATGCTATCAGGGGACCGGGAAGCGCCTGCGCGCGCCGCCACCAAAGAGGTTGGTATAACCAAACTGTCTTTTGAGCTGACCCCGCAGGAAAAAATTTCCCGTGTAGAAGCCTTGGTGGCGGATGGTAAAAAAGTGCTGATGGTCGGTGATGGGCTTAACGATGCACCGGCACTGGCTGCGGCTAATGTGTCTATGTCCATCGCCAGTGCGGCGGACGCCAGTCAGGCCGCCGCCGATATGGTTTTACAGGGCGAAAAATTATCACCCGTTCTGACGGCGATCGATATATCTCGCGCTGCCCGTGGGCGCATTTTGCAAAACTTTGGTTTTGCTGCCGCCTATAACACCATCGCCGTGCCACTGGCGGTGTTTGGATTTGTTACGCCAATGATTGCCGCCATTGCCATGTCATCCTCATCCATCATCGTAACGCTAAACGCGCTGCGCCCCTTTATGAGGTTGGGCAAAACATGACCGTATTGCTCTATCTCATCCCGGCGGCCTTGTTCATGGCGCTTTTGGGCCTTGGGGCCTTTGTCTGGACGGTGAGAACCGGCCAGTATGACGATATGGAAGGCGCTAAATGGCGTATTTTCATGGACGATGACCGGGATGACCATATCCCGGATTAGTCATATGGAACCGTCATTCCGGCGTAGGCCGGAATCCAGAGCCGTGTTTCAATATGAAATGACAATTTTGTCTTATTCCTCAACCGGCCCTACCATTTCCCGATAGGCATGCCAGGTGGCGTGGCCCATGATCGGGAACACCACTATCAGGCCCAAAAACGCAAAGGCCAGCCCAAAGGCGGTATAAAGCACGATCAACCATGCCCAGACCAGCATTGGGCCAGGGTGTTGCATCACCATGCGGATGCTGGCCGAAATGGCGGTGATGGCATCTACATGATGTTCCAGCAGGATCGGTATGGACAGGGCACTAACGGAGAATACAAAAAACGCAATCATCAACCCGATAATGGTGCCGATGCTGGCCATGGTTAGCCCGGCTTTGGTGCCAATCACATAGGTGGAAAAATCCTGTAAGGCCAGCGTATGGCCGTTAGAGAAAAGCGCAAACAGCAACAATGCCACCTGCATCCAGACAATAAAGGCCAGTGTTAACGCCAGT
>JAJFFP010000033.1 GCA_021776595.1 Robiginitomaculum sp.
TGGTGCCCTGGAGAAGACTCGAACTTCCACGGCCTTGCGGCCACTGGCACCTGAAGCCAGCGCGTCTACCAATTCCGCCACCAGGGCAGGTGGAGGCGGTGAAATAGGACAAAGCCCACCCCCGGTCAATCACCGCTAAGCAGTTTTGCCCTGATGCGCACAGGCCACCGCTATGCCTTGCGGCGAAATGCACATAGACAGGGCCGTCTGATCGCTATAATTCTGGCGCAGAAGAGCAAAGCAGCGAGGGAAAGCATGAATAACAAACTGGTCGTTGTTTTTGGCGGGTCAGGGTTTATTGGCACCCATATTGTCCGGGCCTTGTGCAAGGATGGCTGGCGGGTGCGTATCGCTTGTCGCCGTCCACACCGGGCCTTGCATTTACAGGTTTGCGGACAGGTTGGTCAGGTGCAATTAGTGCAAGCCAACATCCGAATGCCGGCATCCATTGACCGGGCGCTTGAGGGCGCTGATGCGGTGGTTAATCTGGTCGGCGTATTGTTCGAGCAAGGCCGGCAGAAATTTTCCAGCCTGCATGAACGCGGCGCTGATCTGGTGGCAAAGCGTAGTGCAGCTTATGGGGTAAAAACTTTTATCCATATGTCTGCCTTGGGTGCAGATGATAATTCGCCATCAATATATGCGCAAAGCAAAGGGGCGGGCGAACGCCTGGTGCGCCAATCCATCCCTGAAGCTGTTATCATCCGCCCATCCGTGGTCTTTGGCCCCGGTGATGGCTTGTTTGAACGGTTTGCTGCCATGGCGCTTTATAGCCCGGCATTGCCGTTAATCGGCGGTGGACAGACCCGTTTTGCCCCGCTTTACGTGGCTGACCTGGCCCGTGCGGTGGTGCGCGCCCTTGATGACGTGGCCGCCGCCGGACAAACCTATGAGCTGGGCGGGCCGGAAGTGCTGACCCTTGAGCAAATCATGCGCCTTACCGTGCAAATCATTCGGCGCAAACGGCTATTGGTGCCGGTGCCGTTTATGATCGCCACGTTCTTGGGGTTGGTCGGCGAGATTTTAGGCGCGTTGCCTTTTATCGAACCGTTTTTAACCCGCGATCAGGTCCTGCTGTTAAGGCAAGACAATGTGCCAGATGGCAGCCTGCCAGGTTTTGAGGCGTTGGGTATTGTCGATCTTGAAACCGCAGAGGCGATCATTCCTGAATATCTGGAGCGCTATCGCCATCACGGCCAGTTTAACGACCATATTATCACCTGAGCTTCATTGCGCCAGGCGATAACCGCCCGATTCAGTCAGCAGCAAGCGGGCTTGGGCAGGGTCTGGCTCGATCTTCTGGCGCAGACGATACACATGGGTTTCCAGCGTATGGGTAGTCACATTGGCATTATAACCCCAAACCTCGTGCAATAGCTCATCCCGCGAGATGGTCTTGGGACTGGCCCGGTAGAGATACTTCAAAATATTGGTTTCTTTTTCCGTCAGGCGGATTTTTTTATCTTCCGCGGTTACCAGCACTTTATGGGCGGGCCTGAATTCATAGGGACCAACCGCAAAGACAGCATCTTCACTTTGTTCATGGGAGCGCAAATGTGCGCGGATACGGGCCAGCAAAACCGCAAACTTGAAGGGCTTGCACACATAATCATTGGCTCCGGATTCCAGCCCCAATATCTGATCCGCATCGGTATTTGCTCCGGTCAGCATGATGATCGGCGCGGAGACACCGGCTTTACGCATGAGGCGGCACACCTCGCGCCCGTCCATGTCCGGCATATCCACATCCAGCAAAATGGCATCAGCGCGAATACTCTTGGCCGCCTTTAAGCCTTCGCTGCCATTGGCGCATAATACAGGACTGAATTCCTCATAAAATTCAAACTGTTCGCCCAATGCCCCCCGCAAATCGTTATCATCATCAACAATAAGGATCGTTTTTTTAACTGCCATGATTTAGTATCCAGACCGGTTAACGCATGGGAAGACAAGGATGGTCCCAATTCTTTGTTTGTGCAAGGCTGCGCTAAATCGTGTGACCATTGGAGGCAAGCAAAAATGCCAGCGATCACAATAAGTTCAAATGGCGTGATCAGGTGGCATGATCAAAAAGAACAACACCATCAATGTCGGTGTGCCTTGGGGTCAGGTGGTATGTGCGCTGTTGATGCCAAGGCTGAGGGCGATGGGGCCACGCCGATGGGTGAATACCATCTGCGCCGCCTGCTTTATCGTGCTGACCGGGTGGAAAAACCTGTCTCCGCCCTACCATGCCGGGCCATAAGGGATGATGATGGCTGGTGCGATGATCCGCAAGACGCCGCCTATAACCGCCCGGTGGTTTTGCCCTATGCGGCTTCATGCGAGAGACTCATGCGGGAAGATCATGTCTATGACCTGGTCGGTATAGTATCGCATAATGACAGCCCGCCAGTGCCAGGTTTGGGCAGTGCCATTTTCATTCATCTGGCCAGATCTGATTATTCACCCACACGCGGCTGCATTGCGCTAGCCGAGACGGATCTGCGTTCGCTCTTCGCCATGGCGACAGCTCAAACGCCCATCCGTATCGATTGCTAACGCGGTATGCGCGCTCCGAACAGCGCCGTGCCAATGCGCACATGCGTGGCACCAAAGGCAATGGCGGTTTCAAAATCATGGCTCATGCCCATGGAAAGCCCGTTTAATCCATTACGTTTTGCCATTTTTTGCAATAAGGCAAAGTGCATGGCCGGTTCTTCCTGCGCGGGCGGGATGCACATCAATCCCTTTGGCTCGATCGCGTAATTTTTGCGCAAATTCGCAATAAAATCATCAACACCGGCAGGAAGTATCCCTGCTTTTTGCGGCTCTTCACCGGTATTAACCTGCACAAATATATCCGGGTTCCTGCCGGTTTTTTCCATCGCTGAAACCAATGCTACCGCGAGTTTGGTCCGATCCAGTGTTTCGATCACATCAAAACACCGAACCGCCTCCATAGCTTTATTGGTTTGCAACGGGCCGATGAGGTGTAATTGCATATCTTGCAGTGTTTTACGCCGCTCCAGCCAGTGCGTTTGCGCTTCCTGCACCCTATTTTCACCAAACACACGCTGGCCAGTGGCCACCATGGAATCAATGCGCGCCACGGTTTGCTGTTTGGAGACCGCCACAAGCGTGATAGCCTCTGCCGGACGGTTGGCAACGTTGGCAGATTTGGCAATTCGTGCCAGAATTTCAGCGCGGGCTTGGGCAATTTTGGATGTATTATGTGTCATGACAACTTCCCCCTATACCGGTGCTGCCCCCCTCGCAAGGGTGGCCGACGGAATTGCCAAAAATGCGCCGCACCCATTGGCCAATATAAACCCTCTTATCGTTCTGACCGATCCAAAGCGCCTTCCCGATCCATTGCATCTGGCGCAACATTTGCCCAAGGGATGCACACTGATATATCGCCATTTTGGTGATCCGGCAGCCCGGCAGATTAGCGCCAGAGCCAGCGCCATTTGTCAAACGCGCGGGTTAATTTTTTTAGTCACCTGCGATTCTGGTGTGCAAACGGATAAAGAAACCGGTGTGCATTTTCCAGAGACCCTGCATGATGCCATCCCCGCTTGGCGGCGGGCCATGCCGACCAGGGTTTTCACCGCCGCTGCCCACACACAAAATGCCGCGCAACGCGCGCTGGCACGGGGGGCTGATGCGGTGTTATTATCTCCTGTTTTTGATACCGTTTGCGCTGGTTCGGGAACAACCATTGGCGCAGAAAAATTTGCCCGGATATGCAAATCCGTGCAAGGCCCGGTTTATGCGTTGGGAGGTATAACGACAGAAAACGCCAAATACTTAAACGGTTATGCCAGCGGCCTTGCTGTGGTTAGCGGCGTCACAGGATCTGGTCCCTCCGAAATGGGTGCCAGGCACGCATCAACATCTCATTGAATTCTATTGAGGAAAATTGAAAAACTATCGATATCACCCTGGCGAAATCATGTTTTCCGGGCGGACAATGGCATCAAATTCGTCGCCGGTCACAAAGCCAAGTCGTAATGCCTCTTCGCGCAGGGTGGTGCCGTTGGCGTGCGCAGTTTTGGCAACTTTGGTGGCATTATCATAACCGATTTTGGGTGCCAGCGCAGTAACCAGCATGAGTGAGCGACGCATTAGATCATCAATACGTTCGCGATCGGCCTTGATCCCTGTCACACAATGGTCGGTAAAGGAACGTGCCGCATCGCCCAGCAAGCGAATGGATTGCAACATATTCAGCGCCATAACCGGTCGAAACACATTAAGCTCAAAATGCCCCTGGGAGCCTGCCATGCTGATCGTGATATGATTACCCATGACCTGCACACATACCATGGTCAGCGCCTCGGACTGGGTGGGGTTCACCTTGCCCGGCATGATCGAGGAACCCGGCTCGTTCTCCGGCAGGATCAGTTCGCCCAGCCCCCCGCGCGGACCGGAGCCCAAAAAACGAATGTCATTGGCAATTTTGAATAGCGAGGCAGCCAGCGTGTTCAGCGCCCCATGCGCCGCCACATAACCATCGCTGGCGGCCAGCGCCTCGAATTTATTGGGGGCTGTGATAAAATCAAGTCCGGTAATGGCGCTGACCTTTTTGGCGAACAGTTCGGCAAATCCGGGCTTGGCATTCAGGCCCGTGCCCACTGCTGTGCCGCCCTGGGCCAGCGGCAATAATTCACCCAACGCCGCCTTTGCCCGTTTTATGCCAAGCGCCACCTGCGCCGCATAGCCGGAAAATTCCTGCCCCAGTGTTAAAGGCGTGGCGTCCTGGGTGTGCGTGCGGCCATTTTTGATAATATCGGCAAATTCGCTGGATTTAGCTTCCAGAGCACTATGTAAATGTTCCAGCGCCGGTAGCAAATGATTATTGATCTGCATGGCCGCAGCGATGTGCATGGCTGTTGGAAAGGTATCATTGGATGACTGGCTGCGGTTCACATCATCATTGGGATGTACCGGTTTTTTTGTGCCTATGGTACCACCCATGATTTCAATGGCGCGATTGGCAATCACTTCATTGGCGTTCATATTGCTCTGTGTGCCCGACCCGGTCTGCCAGACCCGTAAGGGAAAATTGTCATCCAGCTTGCCATCAATAACGTCTTGCGAAGCCTGTTCAATGGCTTGGGCAATTTTGGGGTCAAGATTACCCAATTCCTGATTGGTCTGCGCGGCGGCCTGTTTGATAATGCCCAGCGCTCGAACCAGTGGCACCGGCATGGTCTCGATGCCAATATCAAAATTCATCAGGGATCGGGCGGTCTGCGCCCCCCAATACTTATCAGCTGGCACTTCAAGGGGCCCAAAACTATCGGTTTCCGTGCGCATGTCGGCCATGGCTGATCTCCGCCTAAAGACTCATCAAGAAACGGCTATGGTAAGCGCACGAAGATGGTGTGTGAAGGCCGCCTGATCGGCAGATGCAGGGGTTTATTTGCGGCGAAATGCGTCCAGTGAAACGACTTCACCTACCGCTGGCTCAGCAGCGTTATCGATTGCAGCAGATCCATCGACTGCAGGAATGGCCCCTCCAGCACTGGCTGGCATGGCATCGGGATCACCCATATCGAATTTGAGGCCAAACCCAACCGCCGGATCGTGAAAGCTGGTCACAGCAGCATATGGCACCTTGATATATTTGGGGGCACCGCCAAAGCTCAGTGTAACCTCAAAAGCATCATCCAGTGAAGCCAGATCCCAAAACTGGTGTTCCAGTACGATGGTGATTTCTTCCGGGTATTTTTCGAGCAATTGCTCATCTACCTGGGCACCCGGATAACGGGTTTTGAAGGTGATATAAAAGTGGTGGCTACCGGGCAGGCCATCTTCTGAAGCCCGAACCACCGCAGCCCGCACCACGCCGCGCAAGGCTTCCTGAGCTAGCAGGTCATAGCGCATGAGATCTTTTGGCACAGACAGACTCCCCCGTTTTTCTCCTCCTGAGTAAACCCATGATTTCATCAGGTCAATCACACTCCCCATATAGGCTCATGGCCTTCGCCTCGAACGGGCAAGTACAAATGAGTTTAATCTTAATATAAGTCAGAAAAATAAGTGGAGGCTTCTGTTGCCAGGTGCCTCCGAACCCCGCCCTGACGCTCATAGTGTCAGGGAGTTAAAGCGAGATTACCCGCACCGCTTACGCAGCGAGAGCAGTCTCATGAGCAATGTTGTCATTAGCAACTATTGCGAACGAGCCTGTAACGGGCCTCACCCGGGCAAAAGCTAACGTCTTTGGCCGTCCGTCGATCCTGTTTCGGCCCCATCAATTTCTCCCCCTAAAACCTGTTTAATACAGAGGAAAAAATGGTGGAGCCGCCGGGTACCGCCCCCGGGTCCGGTCCAGTTATTACACGCGCGTTTATCGCCATAGTCCGTAAGGACAGTTTTAATATAGGGACTAAACCCAAAAAGAGAAGATATAAATCATAAAAAACTGCCTCATTACAGCCAATGGTTAACGGCTTGGAAACCATAAACGGGCGACCTTTGGCGATGCGTGATGCAGGTGATCGGACCCTATGAGTCGACTGACAGAGCTTTTATTCTTTTCGCTATATGCCGCCAGCGCCCTCGTGGCGGCGCTGGTCCTGGTAAGAATCGTGGGTGTAAACCCTCAAAATGCTGTCATTTTCGGCATATTGGGCTTTATCGCGGCCATGCAGACCCATGCGTATCTTGCCCGGCAAAGCAAACACGTAAAGTTGGAACAGCGGGTAGAAAAACTACGCAAAGCCAACCTTGCCCTTACGGACGAAATAATTGGTGTCCATGATGAACTGGCCTCCATCACCAAAGCGGTAGAAGAAGAAGCCAGAGCACGAAATGAAGTGATTGTTTCCGAAGTGCATGCGCTGGAAACCTCCATTGCCAGAATGGAAGGCACACTGGCGACCCGTATTTCCGAAGCGGCGCGCCTTGCCGTAACCCCCATGATTGAACCGGCAGAGGCCAATGACCGCCATGTATTACTGACCATGGTTCGCGAAGCCCTGGAAGCCGGGCGGGTAGAATTACACCTGCAACCTATTGTTTCCCTGCCGCAACGCAAAACCTATTTTTATGAAAGTTTTACGCGCCTTCGGGATCAAGAAGGTAATGTCATAATGCCAGCAGATTTCCTGAAAGTCGCGGAACCTGCCGGCCTGATGACGGTGGTGGATAATTTACTGCTGTTCAGATGCGTTCAGATTGTGCGGCGGCTAACCGAGAAAGACCGTCAGATCGGCATGGTATGCAATATTTCGCCTCTATCCTTAAAAGATGAGGTGTTTTTTCCGCAATTTCTTGATTTTATGCGCCAAAATGCCGACCTTGCCGGTTCGGTGGTGTTTGAAATCGGACAGCATGATTTTGAGGATCGCGGCATTGTAGAGGCCCGCAACATGGCCCGCCTTGCTGATTTTGGATTTCGCTTTTCCATCGACAAGGTTGAAAACCTCGACTTTGATGTCAAGGATATGCAACGCGCCGGGGTCAAGTTTTTCAAAGCCTCTGGTGATCTGTTGCTGGCCGCCATTAAAGCCGCGCCCGATGCCGGGCTACCTGCCGCCCCGGATATACGTATCGCCGATATTTCACGCTATCTGGCCAGTCATGGGATAGAACTGATCGGTGAAAAAATCGAAGATGAAGTCACCGTGGTTGAACTGCTTGATCTGGATATAGGCTATGCACAAGGGCACTTGTTCGGGCCACCCAGCCCCATTCGCGAAGAATTCATGGCGCAAACCGAAGACTCGTTCAAAATCGCCATATAACGCCTTGTAGGCATTTTGCTGTTATCGCTTGCCGCCAAACGGGTGTAGCAAAGAGCGCTTGCGTTTCTTTTTTTCTTTTATCGGTTGATTTTCATCTGTTTCCTTGGAAACAGATATTTCTTCAACCTCTTCTGCCGAGGTAAATTCTGCAGTCATGGGAGGGTCATCAGTGTTTTCTTCATCTGCTGCCATACTTTCATCGGCTCGTGTTTCAGCTTCTATGGCAATTTGAACCGGCCCTTCCTCTGCCTCTTGATCCAAGGGTTGCGGGCCCTCTACTGTCGCATCAGGGGCAGGTGCCTGCCCGCTAACACCACCAAGGCCTTGCAAGTGCTCCAGTACTGAAGTGATGGCCTGATCCGTGCCCATGGCCCGTCGCTTGGCAATCGCATGAATGCTGCTTATGGCACTGAGCGCCGATGAACCGGATGCCAGGTTTACAGCGGCAAGATCGTCCACTCCCGCCTGTTCCAGCGCCCTCCCCTTTGCATCGCTCAGGCAAAAAGAGGCGCGCTCTGCATTGGAATCCACCAGTATAACGAAGTCTCCTGCCAGATAACTAAAGGCAGTTTTCCCAGGGACTTCAGCCCATTCCACGCGGCCTTCTTCTGTAGCCAGAAGCAACCGTTCCAGTAAATCAATCGTATGTTTGTGCATGATCGTAGCCTTACTCGATACGTTTCGCCATGGTTTTGCCATTTGATTTTGTCAAAATCGTGGTGCCAGTATCATATATCAAAATAAGTGACGGTATTCATGGCCCGTTCATTTTGCTATCGTCAGAAATGACAAGACGAATATAAGGCACTTTTCCATGGAAAAAATAAAACGCCAATCCTTTATAAAGCGCCTGCTGGCCATCTCGCCAATGGGTATCATACGTCTGATCGCCCTTAGCATTGCGGTCGGCGTTGTGCTGGCCATACTCAATATCGACCCCGCAACGGTCTGGAGTGATTTTTTTGGCACCGTAGCCCGCGCCTGGGTGGAAACCTGGAATGCCCTGCGCGATGCTACCGACTGGGCTTTTGATTATTTTATTCTTGGCGCTATTTTGGTGGTGCCGGTATTTGTCATTTTAAGGGTGCTGAAAGCATTGCGTAAATGAACGTCTTCAAATCGATTTACTCACGCCTCTCATTTGGTGGGGTGGCTATAGTGGTGCTCGTCTCCTCATGTTCTTCCTCTGGCACCGGGATAGATCGCAAAGACCCACCGGTGGGCGGCACCCCGGCGGAATTTGGGTTTCAATATGCCCAGACCATTGCCAAAAACGGCAATTGCGATCAGGCCCTGCCGATTCTGATCTGCCTTGGTGAACAAGGGCCGGGATGGGAATTGGCCGTGCACAGCGCCGGAGTTTGCGCCCTTGAAGCGGCCAAGTTATGGACCGGGCCGCTAGAGGCCAGGCCGGGTTTTTTTGGACGGCGTAGCAAAATCAGCTTTGACAAGCCCTATTACCAATCCAAAACTGCACTTTATGACAAGGGCTTGTCACTATTACACGCATCTGCCACCGCTGGATGGCCTGATTCCCAGGCTGTTCTGGCGCGTGAGCTTTCCCAAACCAGCACCCCTGCCACAGACCTTGCCGAGGCCAGGCTGTGGCTAAACCGGTATGACCGTAATTCAAGACGCAAAATTTACGGCACCAACACACTGGATGTCATCTTGCGCGAAAAACTTGCCAATGCTGACCTTCCAGCGGAATCTGATTCACTCTGGAAAAGGCATGATCTGGTGAAACACCCATCCCGCGATCCCTTTTGTCGCCAGCTCATCAGCACCGGAAGACGGGGCGTGGGCCCCAATGCACATCCGCCAGAAGCCACATCAAACAGCGATTTGCCTGAACCTGAAACCGTCGATGCACCGCCCAGACGCGCGCCCTCTGACCATTAATAACCAACGCTTTCCAGATACAGGCCATGCGCCGGAGCGACCGGGCCGCAGCGGGAACGATCACATGATTGCAATGCGTTTTGCAAATCTTTGGCGCTCCATTTTCCAACGCCCACCTCGACCAGCGAGCCGGTGATGGAGCGCACCTGACGATGCAGAAAAGACCGCGCCGCATAGAAAAAATAAATTTCGGCGCCCACACGGCTAACCCGAATTTCATCCAGGGTTTTTACCGGGCTTTTGGCTTGACACTGGGCATCACGAAAGGTGGAAAAATCATGATGGCCGATCAAAACCTGCGCTGCCTTGTCCATGTCCTGAACATCAACAGGTTGAGGCACACGCCAGACCCGGCCCCGCTCCAGCGCCAGGGGGGGGCGGCGATCAACAAGCCGGTAAAGATAGCTGCGCTTGATCGCTCCAAAACGGGCTTCAAAATCATCACGCACCGGTTCGGCGTCCAGCACTGCGACCGGATTTTTGCCCAGATGGTGATTAATGGCATCGCGCACCGTATCGGGGCGTAAGTCCTTGACCAGATCAACATGGGCTACTTGCGCCAACGCATGAACGCCCGCATCCGTGCGCCCGGCACCAAAGACCTCGACCTTTCGTTCATCCAGCGCACTGGCGGCGGCTTCCAGTGCGCCTTGCACACTGGGGCGATTATCCTGGCGCTGCCAGCCGCTAAACGGCGCGCCGTCATATTCTATGGTCAGTTTGTAACGCGTCATGGTAAATTTGTGCCAACTGGCACAGCTTGGCCGCGTAGAAAGTCTTCTGCCGTTTGCGCACCTTTTCCGGCCCGTTGCAAGCGGGTCAGGCGCAGTGCACCTTTACCACACGCCACCAGCAGACGATCATCAAGCACTTGACCAGACTGCCCCTGACCCGACTCCAGGTGGCACATCAGCGCCTTGATACGCACTTTTCCCTTGGGGGTTGGCAGCTCGAACCAGGCGCCAGGAAAAGGCGAGAGGCCACGGATCAAACGATCCAGTTCAATAGCCGGTAAGGACCAGTCAATGCGCGCTTCCGCCTTGTCGATTTTATGGGCATAGGTAATGCCTTCATCGCTTTGTGGCTGGGAGACAAGGTTATTTTCCTCTAGTCTGCTTAGCGCCAAAGGCAATAGCGCGGCCCCGGCCCTGGCCAATTTGTCATGCAGGCTTCCGGCAGTTTCATCAGGCATAATATCTATGCTCTGGCTAAGGAGGACCGGGCCGGTATCCAGCCCTTCTTCCATTTGCATGACCTGCACACCGGTTTTTTCATCACCGGCCATAATGGACCGCTGGATCGGTGCCGCCCCCCGCCAGCGTGGTAGCAAGGAGCCGTGTAAATTAAGACAACCAAATCCTGGCGCTTGCAGGACGTCTATTGGTAAAATCAGTCCATAAGCCACAATGATGGCAACATCCAGATCAAGCGCGGCAAAGTGCGCTTGCACTTTTTCGTCGCGCAGGGTTTTGGGGGTGCGCACCGGCAGACCCAAGGAAAGTGCCAGTTCGTGCACAGGGCTTTTCCGTAATTGCTTGCCGCGTCCGGCGGGGCGGGGTGGCTGAGTATAAACGCACACAATGTCATGATCGGTTTTGGCCAGAGCGGTCAGGGTTTGCGCGGCAAAGTCCGGTGTGCCCATAAAAGCTATTCGCAATGCCATCAGGAAAATTATTCCGCCGCTTCAAGTGCTTTATCGCGAATCGCTTTTTGCACCTTGCGAATGGCGCGTTGGCGTTTTAACCGCGATAAATGGTCGATAAAGAGAACCCCGTTCAGATGATCCATTTCATGCTGGATACAGACCGCGTAAAGCTCCTCGGCCCATTCGGTAATCTCGTCACCATCATAATTAAGATAGCGAATTTTCACCCGCCGGGGCCGTTCCACTTCTTCATAATAATCCGGCACTGAAAGACAGCCCTCTTCCCAGAGAAGCAGTTCTTCCACGTCTTCCAGAATTTCAGGGTTGATGAAATATCGCGGTGCCGGTTCTTCATCCTTGCCCGCCAGATCCATCACAATAATACGCAAAGGCACCCCCACCTGTATGGCGGCTAGGCCGATGCCAGGCGCGGCATACATGGTTTCCAGCATATCATCCATCAGCACGCGCGTATCATCATCCACGCTCTCTACGGGCCTGGAGACCTGTTTCAACACCGGGTTGGGAACTGTTAGTATCTCTTTGATCGCCATAATATGGACCTAAGAAGTCAAAAGGTTTTCGTCAACCGCTAACCTATGGGACGAATCATGTATAGAATGGGGTCATGGAAGAACAATTAACGAACTTTTCGGGTAATCCGCTGTTATGGGCCGGGATCAGTGCGGCCATGGCGGTTCTGCTGACCTTACTCATCGCCCGGCTGTTCCGGCAAAATACGCGCCATAGCGAAAGCGCCATGCAGGGACATCTTGACCGCCTTGCCGAGCAACAGGCGCAGATTCAGGGTGCATTAAGCCAGATTGCCACCGGCACACAAACCGGTCATGGGGAATTGAAACGCACATTGGACGAGCGTCTGGACGCCTTGAGCAAACGCATGGGTGACAGCCTGGAGCAAAGCCGTGAAAAAACCGGGCAGTCACTAAGCTCTCTTGAAAAGAGGCTGGCGCTGATTGATCAGGCGCAAAAAAACATCGAAAATATTGGTCTGGATGTCCGGGGCCTGCAAGCCATACTGGCCAACAAGCAAAGCCGTGGTGCCTTTGGTGAAATGCGTATGCAGGATCTGGTTGAAGATGCTTTGCCGCCCAATGCCTATTCTTTCCAGCACACCTTATCCACCGGCAAACGTATTGATTGCCTGATCCATGTGCCCAACACCACTGAGGCCATTCCTGTAGATGCCAAATTCCCGCTGGAAAGTTACCAGCGCATTATGTCGGCCCCTGACGATGGCGCACGAAACGCCGCCACCAGCCTGTTTCGCCGTGATGTGGAAAAGCATATTTCCGACATTGCCAGGAAATATTTGCTGCCCGGCGAAACCACAGACACCGCGCTTTTGTTTTTACCCTCTGAAGCTATCTATGCAGAACTTTATGCCAATTTCCCCGACCTGGTAAAAAAAGGATTTGGTGCCCATGTAATGATTGTGTCACCAACCACCTTCATGGCTGCCCTGCATACGATTTCATCCTTGATGAAAGGTGTTAAAATGCGCGAACAAGCCTCCATCATCCAGCACGAAGTGCAATTGATGATGAAAGATGTTGTCTTGCTTGAAAAGCGCTCAACCACCCTGGGAAAACGTTTTCGTCTGACCGAAGAGGCGGTTGAGGAAATCCTGAAATCCACTACCAGAATTACGCGTCACGCCAATAAAATCGAAGCCGTTGATGTCCATGATGCTGAAAAACTGGAAGACACAGGTTCCAGGAAGAATTCTGTTTCACCTGCACAAATCACGAAAAACTGAACGCACAATTTTGGTGGTTGTGATAGTATACGTCTGAATATTGAGGAGATTATTATGCGAAACTTAATGGCTGTATTTGCCGCCCTGTTATTAGCGTCCTGTTCTGCTGCAACGGACAGCAGGCCAGACGCCAAGCCCGATGCCGGGCCGGCCGTCTATATCGTCAATCTGCATGAAGGAGATATTGTTACTTCGCCGTTTCGGGTGGTTTTTGGGCTTTATGGCTATGGCGTGGCACCAGCCGGCGTAGAAAAACCAAAAACCGGGCACCACCACCTTTTAATCGATTCCGCATTAAGCGCAGAGGAAATGCAATACGCCATTCCTTCTGATGAACAGCATCGCCATTTTGGAGGCGGGCAAACCGAAGTGGTGCTGGACCTGCCCCCCGGCAAGCACACTTTGCAACTTATCCTGGGGGATTATGCCCATGTGCCGGATTTGGCCGTTAAGCCATCCCGACCCATAACCATTGAGGTGAAATAAAATGATCCTTCGTATTGTCAGTTTATGTCTCATTTTCTGCATACCCGGTCTGGCACAGGCAGAACCCAAAGTTATTGGCACACAAAACAGCGCCCTTGCCGATTTTGAAATCGTAGAGATCACGGGCGGACTGGACACGCCCTGGGGCATGGCATTTTTGCCTGATGGCGATGTGCTAATCACTCAACGCCCTGGCGGACTGGTGCGGGTGAATTTAAAAAGTGGTAAAAAAACGGATATTCCGGGGGCGCCGACACCTCATGTTTTACGCCAGGGCGGTTTGCTAGACGTCGCCTTATCGCCTGACTTTGACAAGGATAACCTGGTTTATTTTTCTTATGCAGCCGGAGATAAATCCGCTGAGCATACCGAAATCGCCCGCGGAGTTCTGGAAGGCGATGTAATAAAAAGCCTGCAAATCATCTTCAAGGCCAACACTCCCAAAAAGAAAGGTGGCGCGCATTTTGGCTCCCGACTTGTGTTTGACCCGCAAGGACGGCTTTATGCCAGTGTTGGTGAAGGTTTTTTTTATATGAAAGAGGCGCAAAACACAGCCAACCATTTTGGTACCATTATACGCATCAATGCTGATGGCAGTATTCCTGATGATAACCCGTTTGTTGGCAAGGAAGATGCCTTACCTGAGATTTATTCCTATGGGCACCGCAACCCGCAAGGGCTGGTATTGAACGCTCGCACAGGCGAAATATGGGAGCATGAACATGGCCCCATGGGCGGTGATGAAATTAATATAATAAAGCCCGGCAAAAATTATGGCTGGCCCAAGGCCACATTTGGTATTGATTATTCCGGGGCGATCATTTCCGATTATACCGAACGGCCCGGCATGGAAAATTCTATTCTGCACTGGACCCCTTCCATCGCCCCTTCCGGCATGGCGATTTACACCGGTGATCAATTTCCCCAATGGCGCGGTGATGTGTTTGCCGGGGCGCTGGCCGGACAGCATTTACGCCGGGTAAAGTTTCGCGGCAATAAACCCATTGCCCAGGAAAAATTATTGGAAGATCTGGAAATGCGTATCCGTGATGTCAGCAATGGCCCCGATGGTGCGCTTTATGTGCTGACCAATGGTGATGATGGACAATTGCTTATGCTAAGAGTAGTAAAATGACCGTTTTAATCAAAAAGCAATGAGACAGATTCTTCATTGGCGATGCGCCGGATGGCTTTGCCCAAAAGCGGTGCCACAGAAATTTCGCGCACTTTATTAGCCGCCTTGACCGTCTCTGGTTGATCGATTGAATCGGTAATGACCAGTTCTTTTAGTTCGGATTTATCGATTTTTTCGGCGGCATTGCCAGAAAGCACCCCGTGGCTGCAATAGGCGGCAACCTCGGTGGCACCTTTTTCGAGCAGGGCATGGGCCGCATTGACCAATGTGCCACCACTATCAACAATGTCATCTATTAATATACATTTACGACCCTTCACATCGCCGATAATGTTCATCACTTCTGATTTTCCCGGCTCCGGGCGGCGTTTGTCGACTATGGCAATATCCGCATCCAGTCGCTTGGCAATACCGCGCGCCCTGACCACACCACCAACATCGGGAGAAACCAGCATCAGGTTTTTGGTGCCGTAGTTTTCACGAATATCTTCGCGCAATACCGGC
Organism: Robiginitomaculum sp.; assembly: GCA_021776595.1. Lineage (GTDB taxonomy): Bacteria > Pseudomonadota > Alphaproteobacteria > Caulobacterales > Maricaulaceae > Robiginitomaculum_B. The sequence continues at coordinate 15,189 of JAJFFP010000033.1, forward strand.
CCAGCAAAAAGATTATCCACCGGAATGTCAAAAAAGCCCTGTATCTGGCCCGCATGCAAATCCATGGTCAACACCCGGTCCGCCCCGGCGGTGGTGATCAGATTGGCCACCAGTTTGGCAGAAATTGGTGTGCGCCCTTCTGACTTTCGATCCTGACGGGCATATCCAAAATATGGCAACACAGCGGTAATGCGCCGGGCGCTGGCGCGACGCAACGCATCCATGCAGATCAGCAATTCCATAAGATGGTCATTGGCCGGGAATGAGGTTGACTGGATGATAAATACATCCTCGCCGCGAACATTTTCTTCGATCGCCGCATAAATTTCATTATCTGCAAAACGCCGCACATTGGTTTTGGTCAGTGGCAGATCAAGGACATTGGCAATCCCCTTGGCCAGAGAGCGGTTGGAATTTGCTGTCAACAGCTTCATGGAAACTTCCCCCTGTATGCACCTTCCCGCCGTGTGCCGTTTCTGACCATGCGCGTCAATGCCCGCGTTCACCTCTCTTGCAGAAGGATAGCGCTGATATTGCGTCCATAGTCCGATTCGCCCCTTTGTGTGGCCCGCCGGAAACTAAAAAAAAGCTCTTCTTGCGCACAGGTATCCCGCGCCATCTTTTCCACATGCTCAATACCGGTTTTTGCCAGTTCGTGTGCGCAACATCCCTCAAGGTCAAAATGCCAGCGATCCGCATTTCCTTTGTGAAAATATTGTGCAAAGTGATCGTCCGTTTTTACAAACGTATGTAAAAATTCCGGTCCCACCTCATAGCTTGCCTGGGCGATGCAGGGGCCGATAACGGCCTTTATACGTGCTGGTCTTGCCCCTACTGCCTCCATGGCAGCCACCGTGTTTTCCAATATCCCGTCCAGCGCCCCGCGCCAGCCTGCATGGGCGGCCCCTATGACACCGGCATCGGGGTCGGCCAGCAGGACCGGAGCACAATCGGCGGTCAATATGCTTAACGCCAGACCGGATGTATTGCTGACCAGCGCATCGGCCTGTGGCGCTTTTCCTTTCCAGGGCTGGCTTACGGTTTGTACCTTTGCCGAATGCACCTGATGGATACCTATTAAATGCGCTGGCTGCACCCCCATTTCACCTGCAATGTGGCACCGGTTATCAATAATCAGTCTATCCAGGTTTTCCGGCGGGCACGCCGTTGATGGTCTGGCATACACACCGGAATTCAACCCTGCACACCGTCCGAAAAAGGCATGCTCAATCCCGCCTGTTTCAAGTAATGAAGCGTGAAAACCTGTTTTCATCATACCCCATCAAATCCTTCAGGTATTGACATATCTGGCGAGAAAATGGCAATGACCTTGAATAATTCGCCCATCTGGCTGTCATCTGTCAGGCGATAGACCTGCCGTGCCAGCTTGCTTTTCTGTGCCGGGTTTTTCTTCATCAGATCAGCGGCACGATATTCCAGACCAAGTCGGTTTAGCCATGCGCCCTGTTTTACCGGACCAGCGCATTGCAGACCCGCCGCCAGCGCTGCACGTTTTATTTCTGCAAAATCAACCCGTGTGGTCAGGTCCGCTGTGCCAGGTGCGTCTAAAGGATCAACTTTTTGATGACCTTTAATGGCCTGCAGGGTATCACCAATTTCACTTTGTGCCGGGCCATAATCTATAAATAGGGCAACACCCTGGGCCTTGGAAAAACGGTTGGCCAGTGCATCCATCAAGGGGGCAATGGAAGCCCTCACTTCTACCAACGTCCCTTCATCGCTATCGCGCAAAACAGGAGGTATCATTTCTATTTCCACATCCGAGGCCGGTGTAGGACTAAATTGAAATTGATACGCCCCGGTTTCGTCTACGCCCACCAAACGTTCATGCCACGCATCATTTTGACGGATAAACTGGCGCACGGGCAGGCAATCAAGATATTCATTACCAACAAGCAGACATGGCCCCATGGGCACATCATCAAGGGCATTCTGCCAGTTTACGGCGCACGGGGCATTGCCCAACATGCTCGCCTGCACATTAATCAATGCCGGGCTGGCTTCGATCAGTGTGACATTCAACGCTTCCAGCATGCCCGGCACCGCACGAGCCGCCCGTAATATATCTTTCATGAGGGTGCCCCGCCCTGGGCCATACTCCACCAGTTGTACAGGTTTTGGGCACCCCATGCTGTGCCAGCGCCCGGCCAGCCAAAGGCCAATCAGCTCGCCAAATATCTGGCTTATCTCTGGCGCGGTAATAAAATCCTCACCAGCGCCTATCGGATCTTTTGTGGCATAAAAACCTTGCCATGGATCAAACAGGGCCTCGCCAAGAAACACGCCTATACTGATTGGCCCGCCGGTCTGGATACGCTGCGAAAGCCTCTGGTTCAGGCTGGCCTTCATTTTTTTACTGGTTCTTTTTTGAGCGCCAGAACCATCAGAACCAGACCACCAAGCCATAATGGAATTGAATAGGTCATACCGCGCGTAAGCCCAAAAATAAGCCCGGCATCAGGCTCACGAACAAATTCCACCACTGTGCGAAACACCCCATAGCCAATCGCGAATAATCCTGTAGTCAGCCCTGGGCGGGTTAACGTGCGGAATTTTGTAATGGCAATACGAAGAATGATAAACAACACCAGCCCTTCAAGAGCCGCTTCATAAAGTTGGCTAGGATGACGCAAGGGCTGCGTAACATCAGCATCGCAAGGAAAGCGCATGGCCCAGGGCCCGTCCCACGGGCGGCCATAAAGCTCTCCATTGATGAAATTGGCCAACCGGCCAAAGAAAAGCCCGATCGGGGCTGCCGGGGCCACTGCATCAGCCAGACGCAAGGGTTCAATCTTGCGCGACAGAGCCACATAAAGCACCGCCAGCACGACGCCTGTGATCCCGCCATGAAAAGACATGCCGCCTTCCCATACGCGCAAAATCGCCAACGGGTCCTGCCAAAGCCATTCGGTGCGATAAAGCAGAACAAAGCCAAGCCTGCCCCCCACAATAACCCCCAATGTGCACCAGAAGAGCAGGTCCTCGGTAATTGCGGGGCTGGCTGGCGGCTTGCCTTTTTTGTTTCCATGCGGCGACCAAAGCGCCTTGTTTTTCAGAATATTGTGAAATACCCAGGCACCAAGCGTAAGGCCAATAATATAAGCCAGGGCATACCAGCGCAGAGAAATTGGGCCGTAAATGTGAAAAATAACCGGGTCAAACCCCGGAATGGGCGAGCAATTAAAATCGGACATTATGTACCTTATGTGCCTTTTATCTCGTTAATCTCTGGACTCACAAACCATATTGCCTTGATCGCCTTGGCAGCCCATATAAAGATATACCGCGCTCCATGCGCCCTGCTCAAGAGGTTATCATGCAAACCCGCAGTCCAATATTTGACGACCTTGCCGATATCATGACCAGTGCCGCCGGTGCAGCCGCCGGTGCCGGTGAAGAATTAAAATCTATCTTTCGTGCGCAGGCAGACCGCTTTATCGCTGATATGGATCTGGTCAGCCGTGAAGAGTTTGAAGCATTAAAGGCCATGACGCAGAAGCTGCATGAAGATAATCTGGCGCTGCACTCCAAGATTGACGCTCTTAAAAAAGCGGGCAAGAAACCAGCCGCTACGAAAACAAAGGCGCGCAAGAAAACCAGCTGAATACCGGGCATCATTTTTTACACAGGTATTTTCCAGTCCCCACGAAAAACTGATCGGCAGGCATTGCTCATGCACCCGCCCCCCCTTTACCGTTACTTCAGGGGGCGATTCGATACCCTCACCTGAAACGCAAGGATGCACACATTGGACGTGACGTTCGACAATATCTCCATCGCCAGCGACCCGCTTGACCTGGTTGAATACATCCTGACCGCAGAAGAGGTTGGGTTTGAACGCATTGGCGAACAGGAAATTCATTTCTCGGTTCCTGGCCAATGGTGCGATTACCCGCTTTGGTTCTCCTGGCGACCTGAGAATGAAGTGCTGCACCTTTGTCTGGGTATTGATGCCAAAATCAAATCCCGGCGCCGTCTTGACGTATGCGACCTTCTGGTGCGCGTGAATGAGCGCCTGGCCAACGGACACTTTGATCTGTGGAGTGAAGACGGCACGATAATCTACCGTCATGCCCTGCCTTTACCTGAAACGACCCTGCCAACTCCCGCACAACTGGCCGCCATGACCAATGGGGCCAGCGCCGCCGCCGAGCGTTTAATCCCGGCGTTAAACTTTGTGCTCTGGGCAGGCAAAACACCCGTGGAAGCCGTCGAGGCCGCTATGTTTGAAACCGCAGGGGAAGCCTGATGGTGCGCAAACCCCGCCTGGCCCTGATCGGGGCTGGCCATATGGGACTGGCCATGGCCAAAAGCTGGATCAAACAAGGGCTGGTTGAAAAACAGGGGTGGCTGGCCATTATTGACCCAAACCCATCCGAAGCCGCATTGGCACTGGCCAAGTCACTTAATATTATCATTACACCTATCCTGGAAAAAGATCAGGCCAAGCTGCTGGAAACCCTGGTGCTGGCGGTAAAACCCAAACTGGTTGGCGAAGTCGGTAACAGCATTGCCGATCGATTGCCGACAAATACACTGATTATTTCCGTGGCGGCCGGGGTTACCTTAAATCAGTTAAATGGAATTTTTGATCCACGACCGGTCATACGCGCCATGCCCAATATGCCCGCCTCTATCGGACGTGGGGCCACCGTTTTTGTCGCCGGCAAGCATGCCGATGCCCATGACAAAAAACGCGCCTATGATTTGTTAAGTGCCTCTGGCATTGCCGAAGAGGTAAGCGAAGAAAGAGCACTGGATGCTGTAACCGCTGTTTCCGGCTCTGGTCCGGCCTATGTCTTTTTACTAGCCGAAGCGATGGCCGTTGCGGGGATGGCCGAGGGCCTTGATCCGGCATTGGCCCGCAAACTGGCCTGTGAAACCGTTGCCGGAGCGGGCGAGTTATTGCGTCAACGTGATTGCGATCCAGCCATTTTACGCGCCGAAGTTACCTCCCCCGGTGGCACCACTGCCGCAGCCATGGACGTGCTCATGGGCTCTGGTGGCTTTGCGGAAATGATGCGCCGAGCGGTTAATAGCGCCGCCCGCCGATCCGCTCAATTAGGCTCTCAAACGTAACGGCCACACACGCACAAATCCCTTCCCTGGAAAATATCCATTCATCTCATTGACACTGCAATTAAGAATTATTCTTAGTTGCATAATGAAACCCCCATCTATAACAATGCGAGGCATTCGCAACTAAGAGGGGCGAAAGTAACTAGATTCACATGACTAGTGCTTTGGCACACAGGATAGAGGAAACCGAAAATGTCGAGCAAACGTAAATTGTTGCTGGGGTGTGCCCTGACGAGCATGACACTTGGCGGCTTGCCAGCAAGCGCGCAAGAAACCACACCAGACACACAAGAATTGTGGAAAATGGTTCAGGCGCAACAGGTCTTGATAGAGCAGTTACAAGCTCGCCTGAATGATAGCAAAAATCAGACGGAGCAAACCAAAACGGCTGTGAAGGAAACGCAGCAAAATATTGAGGCCGTAGCCAGTGCGATTGAAAGTAATAATACGGGTGCTGCATCCGGCTGGTGGAACAAGACCAGCCTTGGTGGCTATGGCGAGATGCACTATAGTGGCGGTGCCAAGGACCAGCTTGATTTTCACCGGTTTGTTCTTTTTGTAGGTCATGAATTTAGCGATAATATCCGCTTCTTTTCGGAACTGGAACTGGAACATGCCTTTGCCGCTGATGGGGAACCGGGCGAAGTCGAACTGGAACAGGCCTATATCGAAGCCGATTTGAATGAAAACACAAAAATTTACGGCGGGGTCAACCTTATTCCCGTTGGCCTGATTAATGAAAAGCACGAACCCAATACATTTTATGGCGTAGAGCGCAATGCGGTCGAGAAAAACATTATCCCCGCAACCTGGTGGGAAGGCGGCCTTGGTATTCATGGCAATGTGGGCAGTAGCGGATTTTCCTATGATGCGGTGGTCTCTTCGGGGCTGGAGCTAAATACCGGTAATGGTTATAAGGTCCGCTCTGGCCGTCAAAAAGTCGCCGAGGCCAATTTCAAGGATCAGGCCTATTCGGGCCGTATCGCCTATAGCGGGATACCCGGCATATCACTGGCCACATCGGTTTATTATCAAAGTGATGTTACGCAAAGTGTCGGTGATGCCATCTCTGGAGATCGTGTCAGCGCCTTTTTATGGACGTCCAATATTGATGCCAACTGGAAAGGCTTTGGCCTGCGCGCACTTTACGCTGACTGGTCATTAAAGGGCACTGAAGTGCGCCTTACCGGACGCAATTCACAACGCGGGTATTACCTTGAGCCTTCCTACAAGTTTGATATGCCCCTTGGTGCTTTTGATGAAGCACAGTTTGGTGTGTTCTATCGTTATGCCAGCTGGGATAATAATCATGGTCTGAAAGATGGGAAAACCGGCATAAAACGTCATGTTTTTGGCACCAATTTCTGGCCGGTGCCGGATGTGGTCATAAAAATGGATTACATGATTGAGAATCGGGAAAACACATTACAAAATCAGAAATCCCTGAATCTTGGCCTTGGTTATCAGTTCTAGGCCCTTTACATGGCATCCATGATACAAACGTTTGCACAAAAACTGAAGCACACAGGGCTTATGGCCCTGTGTGTTTTGACTGTGCTGTCTAATGTGGCCTTTGCAGATGCACCTTCAGAGAGGCAAGCGTTTCTTCGCCAGAGTTTCACAAAAGAAATTCCACTACCAAAAACATTGTGGCTGGACGCCAAAATTAAAAGTGATGTAAAAAAAATTCTGCGCCACGATTATCCGGGTTTACGAGTGCGTTATTGGCAGGACGGCCCGCGCACCCTCTGGATATTGGACGAGGTCGGCAAATACAAACCAATAACCGTTGGCATTGTTATCAATCAGGGTGCCATCGAAAAACTTAAAGTTCTGGCCTATCGCGAAAGCCATGGCTGGGAAGTTAAGCACGACTTTTTCACCCGGCAGTTTATCGGTGCCCGCTTGCCAAAAAAACTCAAACTTGACCGGCATATTGATGGTATTTCCGGTGCCACCCTCTCTGTCCGTGCCTTAAAAAAACTGGCGCTGCTGGCGCTCTATTTTGACCAACAGGTGCTATCAAAATGAAGCGCCAAACCTATGCCTTGTTCAGAAGATGGCACAGACGGGCAGGCATCGCTTCGGCCCTCTTTGTCATTCTTCTGGCCACCACTGGTCTTTTGTTACTGGCTTCTGGTCCACTGGGGCTGGACCAAAAACAATGGGGCGGTGCTTTCATTGCCAAAATATATAATCAGACTCCAAAATCAGAACCCGCTGGTATTGCGCTTGGGGACGATCAATGGGTCGTGCTGGTGGATGACCTTTTATACATTGGCGGGGCCGATCCCGTAACCCTGACACCGCCTCTGCGCCTTGCGGCAAAAGACCAGCGCTATATTCTGGTGGCAAATGATGATGAGACGATCATCGCCATGGCTGATGGCAGGCTGGTTGAACGTCTGCAAGGCGTAAATTTTACCGGCCAATCTCCTGCCCCCATACCTGACAACATCAGGGCATCAATCCTTAAACGCTATAGGGGGCAGGGCATGCCGGTTTCACGGATATTACTGGATATACATACCGGTCGTTTTTTTGGCAAAATTGGCACCTGGCTCATGGCCACTGCCAGTATTTTGTTCCTTATGCTATCGCTAAGCGGACTTTATATGTGGTTGAAAAAGCCTAATGGCAACCGGACTAAAAGCGCATAAGCTGTCCATCTGCGGATTTTAGCACGACCTGTTGAACGCCTTGCGCTTTGGCAATTTTTCTAACAGCGCTTTCATCCAGTAATGTAAATACCGTTGCCAGTGCATCCGCAATGGTGGCCGATGGGTGCACTACGCTGGCCGATATAAACTGCGGGGTCTGGTCAACGCCCTGCGGCCTGAAAATATGCGATAATTGCAGGCCCAGATAACCGCCCAATGCCGAAGAGGTCGCCAACCCTGCATTTTTCAGTTCTACTTCCCCCACTATGTCCAAAGGGTTTTGCGGATCCTCAATAGCGACATGGAACGTCCGCCCGCCAAACGCCTGAAATTCGCCGATATTGACCAGTCCGCTGATGTTTTTCCCAAGGCCGGATAAGGTTTTCGCCACCTCCTCGGTAATATAGCCCTGCGCAATCCCGTTCAGGGTGATGGCCATATCGGGCACTGCAAGACGCACCTTCTTGCCCTCAATCAGGATTTTATCATAGCCTACCAGCTCGCGCACCTGTTGCCACAGAACTTCACGTGCCCTTGAGTCCAATGATTGACGTCGGATGGTTTGTGCGGCTTGCCATAATACCTGAACAGTTATGTCAAATGCCCCATTGGTGATGACTGAAACTTGCTTTGCCTTTGTGAGCAACAATCTGAATTCTTTAGAGGCATGCGCCAATTGCCCATCCCGGTTTAGTCTGGAAATTTCAGAATCCGGGCAGTAAAGGGAAAAACTGTGCTCCAGACGGTCAATCCTGTGGTTTACCCTGGTAAATGCAAATGCCGCTTCCTCTGCGCTCAATCCATAAAGGGCGATACGCGCTGGCGCGCCAAGAGCCTCGCCTTCCCATACCTGCGGCTCCTCCTGATGAAGCGCGCACCCGGATAATGGCAGGGCCGCAAAACCGGAATAGCCAATGGCTCCAGATACCATCTGTCGCCGGTTTAGCATTCATCACCTGTATTCATAGAATACCTCCAACTCTGATCCGATGCAATCTACAGAAGAAATGGGCTGCATTATAGAGCTATGCGATATCGCATAGCTCTCACAACGCGCTGTCGGTTCTCTTATAAGGCTATTCGGCCCATATACCGCTTACAGGATTTGATTAACCAATAACCATTCAAAAAAGGAAAAAACAATGTCCGTCGCAGAAGCCTTTGCACATTTTGATGCAAATAACATGTTCGATAACGCACTGGCGCGGGTTCGCCGCACCATTGGTGTGCGCGATATGCCTTCCACCATTAGCGTCTCTGAGTATCTGGATGCACAGGGGTTGGTAACCCGTTCAACCCAAAGTGAAAATGAAATGCCTATGGTTGCTGCCAATCAGCCGGTTTCTCATGAGGATTATCGTGGCAATGCCGTTGGCCGCCGCCGTAATCGTCGTAATCGTCGCGCCTTGCGGTCGTAAGCTAGACTTCCTACATACGCCCTAAGACCCTCAGCCCCCGTGACCCCCGTTTGCCTTCTGGCAGCGGGGGTTTATGTATGTGCAAACGGAATTACCTGGTGAATTGCGCGCCGCTTCAATACTGATACGATCCGCACAATATGGAGGATCTCATGCTGACCGTTTTATCGCCCGCCAAGAAAATAGTGGTTCGCCCTGTGCAAGCGAGCCTTGACTTAACAACACCGGTTTTACTGAAACCTGCCAAAACACTGGCTAAAATTGCCCGCAAGTTGGGCAAGACGCAGATCAAACAATTAATGGGCCTTTCTGATTCTCTGGCCGAGCTCACCCATGCCCGCTTTGCAGCCCTTGATCTGGATCACCCTGAAACGGGAAGCCCGGCGGCCCTGACTTTTGCTGGTGATGTTTATCGCGGCCTTGATGCACAAAGTTTATCAAGAGACGACCTTGCCTTTGCCCAAGACCATCTGCGTATTCTTTCAGGCCTGTATGGCGTGTTGCGCCCGCTGGATGCAATACAACCCTACCGGCTGGAAATGGGCCGCAAGCTAAAAACCGGCCAGGGTGAAGACCTTTATGATTTTTGGAATGGCCGCATTGCAAAAGCTCTCAAAAAAGATCTGGCCACCACCAAAACCCCAATTCTTTTGAACCTCGCCTCCAAAGAATATTTCAAAAGCGTGGATAAAAAGGTGCTTAATGCGCAGATCATCAGTCCGGTTTTCAAGGAAGTCAAAGACGGGCAAGCTCGCGTGTTAGGTGTTTTTGCCAAACCCGCCAGAGGTATGATGGCGCGCTGGGTCATTCAAAACCGCATTGATGATCCGGACCATCTGAAAGACTTTTCAATGGCGGGTTATCAGTATGACCCTCATGGCTCGACGCCTGAAAAACCCCTGTTTGCGCGCCGGCAACCAGCAAAAAAAGCAGCCTGATTTTGACTAAAAACCAATCCTTACGTGGCCGCACCGCGCTGATTACCGGCTCCACCTCCGGCATAGGTCTGGCACTGGCGGATGTGCTGGCAGAAGCCGGGGCGGACATCATGCTAAATGGTCTGGGTGAAGCGGATGCCATAGAGCAGAGCAGAGAGGGAATCGCGAAAAAACATGGGGTGAATGTTCACTATCACAATGCGGACATGACGCGGCCAGACGAAATTACTGATCTGGTTACAAACGCTAACAACACTTTTGGCCGCCTGGATATTGCGGTATGCAATGCCGGTATTCAACATGTTTCTCCGATTGAGAATTTTGCGGTTTCCAAATGGGACGACATATTGGCCATCAATCTTTCATCTGCCTTTCATATCATGCGTGCGGCGGTGCCGATTATGAAGGCCCAAGGCTCTGGCAGAATCGTCAATATGGCTTCAGCTCATGCGTTAGTGGCCTCGCCTTTCAAGGCCGCCTATGTGGCCTCCAAACACGGGCTGGCGGGCCTGACCAAAACTGTGGCGCTGGAAGTGGCAGAACATGGCATAACCTGCAACGCCATCTGCCCCGGTTATGTGCGCACTCCATTAGTAGAAGCGCAAATCGCCCCTACCGCCAAAGCCCGCGGGCTTAGCAAAGAAAAAGTGATTTCAGATGTGCTGCTGGCCGCGCAACCCACCAAGGCGTTTGTCGAATACAGCCATATTGCCGGTTTATTGCTTTATCTGGTGTCCGATGCCGGCGCCTCCGTCAACGGCGCCATGTTGCCCATTGATGGTGGCTGGACCGCGCAATAAGAAATCGCCGGGGGGCATGACATGACCGATGAGCAATTTCTTCACGCCTTTGAAAGCACACAATTGGAGGAAGCCGATTTTGATCACACCAATCATGTACGCGCCGGGTTTTTGCTCACCAGAAAATTAGGTTTTGTACAGGCCATCCACGCTTATAGCACAGCATTAAAAGCCCTTACGCAGTATTATGGAGTGCCGGAAAAATACCATGAGACCATCACCATCGCCTATCTTGTGTTAATCAACGAGCGCCTTGACCAAAGCCCTGATATTCATTGGGAGACTTTCCGGCACGACAACCCCGATATTTTTGATAAAAATATTTTGCAAAAATACTATTCAGCCTCCCAATTGGCTTCCCCCACCGCCCGGCGCGTGTTTCAATTACCAAATCCGCATTAAGCCGGAACCTGGGGACACCAATGAGCACTCTAACCATCACGCTGATCACGCTGATTGCCTATCAGGGCGTTTTGCTCGGCATTGGCTTTTGGGCAAAAGAGCGCAACCACAATGAACGTGATTTCTTTTTGGGCGGACGCAATGTTGGCCCGTTTATTACTGCCATGTCCTATGGTGCCAGTTCCTCATCGGCCTGGGTATTGTTGGGCTTAACCGGCTATTTTTATAGCACCGGCCTGCGCGCTTTATGGATACTTCCCGGTGTTTGGGCCGGTTATGTGGTGGTATGGTTGTTTATTGGTCCGGGCCTGCGGCGCATGGCTGGCAAGCATGATCTGGTCACCCTGACCGACTATCTGGCCCTTGGTGCCAAAGGCGCAATGCGAAAACTGATTGTATGGCTGGCCGCATTTATGATTATTTTTTCCTTTTCATTCTATGTCGCCGGGCAATTCCAGGGCGCAGGCACCGCCTTTGCCAGCGCCTTTAACCTGCCCATGAGCATAAGTGTTCTGATCGGAGCCGGTGTGGTTCTAGTTTATACCTGGCTGGGTGGTTTCTGGGCGGTGAGCATTACCGATGCGGTGCAGGCTGGCCTGATGTTGCTGGTGGCAATCATCTTGCCGGTCGCGGCCATCGCGGCCCTTGGTGGACCCGGCGCATACTGGCAGGCCATAACCGCTCAGGCCTCCAGCGCATCAGCGCCCGGCGCGGGCAGCCTTGCCGGCATTGGGTTTATTATTGGCTCTCTTGGCATTGGCATTGGTCCGGTGGGTCAACCGCAACTTCTCACCCGCCTCATGGCCATTGATAGCGAAAAGGACATCCGGGGCGGTTTTGTCATCGCCCTTGGCTGGGCAATTATCGTGTTCAGCTCCATGGCCATTCTGGGCCTGAGTGCGCGCGCCCTGATTGCCCCGGACATGGGAGCGGCTGAAGGTGTTTTCTTTGCCTTAAGCCATCGGGTTTTACCGGGCATGTTGGCAGGTATCGTATTGGCCGCCGTGCTTTCTGCCATCATGTCCACCGCCGACAGCCTGTTACTGGTGGCCGGTTCGGCGGCAGCCCATGACCTTGGCCTTGCCCGAAGATTTCCCCGCCACGCTCTTTTGGTTTCACGCCTGACGACGGCCGTCCTGTGTATTGCCGCCGTGGTACTGACACTGGCATTGCCAGCCAGCATTTACGGACGTGTATTATTTGCCTGGTCCGCGTTGGGTGCAGCGTTTGGCCCCTTGATCATTGCCATGGCCATGGGGCGGCCTGTCCGCCCCGCCGGTGTGGTGATCACCATGATCAGTGGGTTTGTGTTGACAATTATCCTTTATCTGCAACCGAACACGCCCGGTGACTGGGCCGAACGCGTGGCACCTTTTATTATTGGCCTTGGTATTGCGCTACTCATGCCAAGGCGCAAGGATTAACGGTTCAACAAAAAAGCCCGCATGTTTTTGGTAACTTCCATCAAGGAAGGTTCATGCACATACATCATGTGCCCGGCGGGATAATAGCTGGTGGTTACTCTTTTTGGATCGATACCGTTGCGATACATGGTCAGGTCGGTGGCAAAAAATGGTGTGGCCAGATCATAATACCCCGATGCCACAAACACACGATAATCGGAATTTTCGCGCATGGCTTCACCAATCCATGGCGCAACATTGGTATAGGCAGGCCAGTTCTGGCCTTCATTCAATGCCCAGTTCCAGCTCCTGCCGGGACTGCCATCCAGCACCTTGAATGGCCGCTCGATTGGCACGGCCAGTTCGCGGGTGAAATAATCAATAGAAGCCGCCGTATAGGCTGCATCAATGCCATAACCCGATGGGTCATTGTCATAGGTTTCCCCGGCCTCATCAAAATCCTCACCGGTATAGCGCGCATCCAGCCTCCCAACGGTTTTTCCCTGATCGCGCAGCAATTCCTTTTCAAACCGCGAAGGGGTGATACGCAAGTGCGCGTTGCGGATATAGGTTTCTGACAATCCGGTATAACGGGCCAGCGCCGATAAAATCACCGTCTGTTTTTCATTGCCAAGTGATGACCCACGCAACAGCGCGGGGGCGTAATCATCAAGGGCAAAGCGCTTTACCTCATCCAGAAAAGCCGCCTGATCATCATTCCAGATGCTTTTATCCACTTTGCCGTGATACCAGGCAATGGCCGCCATAGTCGGCAGATAGGCGATATGCGGCGTATCATTGGCCGCTGAAAAACGTGCCGTTTGAAAATCCAGAATGGAGGAGATGAGCATAACCCCGTTAAGCCCCATATCCGTCCAGCCGCCTTGCAA
>JAJFFP010000034.1 GCA_021776595.1 Robiginitomaculum sp.
TATTGCTCTTCGACTTTCCATTCAATGGGCAGACCGTGGCAATCCCAGCCGGGCACATAGGGCGCATCAAAACCCATCATCTGGTGAGAGCGCATGACAAAATCCTTGAGAATTTTGTTCATTGCCGTGCCAATATGCAAATGGCCGTTGGCATAAGGCGGGCCATCATGCAGCACATATTGGCCTTTTAGGTTTTCCGCTTTGCGCATTTTCGCATAGAGGTCCAGTTTTTCCCAGCGTTCCAGCCATTGCGGCTCGGCCTTTGGCAAACCGGCGCGCATGGGAAAATCAGTTTTGGGCAGGAAAAGCGTTTCGCGATAATCGCGTGCGCTTGTGTGTGGGGTTGCATCATCCGTCATGGCGGACCTTTTTTCTGGAATGTGTTTGAAAAAATAGCGGGTTTAACGAGCCGGTGCCACCACCTTTATCGGTGATGGTCCGGCTAGATAATTCGCGTTAATTTCTGTGCTATGAAATTATTATCAACCATGACGCTGACTTACCAAAGCTAGCCAGCCCGGTCTACCTCAATATCTTGCGATATCAGGGTGCGCGCCGTTTCAATATCATTGGCGATCTGGATTTTTAAGTCGTCAAAAGAAGCAAACTTCTTCTCATCGCGGATAAAGCGCTCCAGCGATACTTCCAGTGTGCGCCCGTAAAGGTCGCCGGCAAAATCAAACAGGAAAATCTCAAGGCGCTCTTCAGAGCCATCCACCGTGGGGCGCACCCCGACATTGATAACGCCAGGCAGTGCCGGGCCTTGCCCGTCAATCCGCGCCCGCCCGGCATATACCCCAAAACGCGGGCGCACATAATCGGTTAAAGACAAATTGGCCGTAGGCACCCCGATGGTGCGTCCTCGTTGTTCGCCGCGCACGACCAGCCCTTCCATGCTCCAGGGACGGCCCAGAATGCTAGCAGCTTTTTGCGGATCACCGGCTTTCAGAGCGGCGCGTATGCTGCTTGATGAGTATTTACCGCCGTTTTCGCCCTGAAGGCCTACAATATCGACCGAAAAGTCATAATCATCGCCGAAGCGCGCGAGACTTTGCGCATCGCCCACCCGGTCACGGCCATAATGAAAATCAGCGCCAACACTGACATGGCTGATCCCCAGCCCGTCTACCAGCACATCGCGCACAAAGGCACGATCATCCATCAGGCTCATGGTGCGATCAAAGGGAAGGGCAAAGAGATAATCCACGCCCAGTGATTCTAAAAAGCGGGCGCGCGCGACATCACTTTGCAAAAGTTCTGGGGCACCACCCGGTTGGAAAAACCGCCTTGGGTGCGGGTTAAATACGGCAACCCCCATAGGTTTATCGAGCTTTTTGGCAGTCTCTGCTGCGCTCTGGATGACAATCTGATGGCCCAGGTGCACACCGTCAAAATTACCCATGGCAATGGCGGCACCGCGAGCGGCATCTGGAATGTCTCTATAACGATCAAATGGTGTCATGGGTTCACCACCTGGCCTGCAGGTTTCTTTTCGACCATAACGCCAGCCACACCCTTAACCACCACCTTGCCGCCAACGGAACAATTCACCGCCATGGTTACTTTACCACGCCGCGTATTGATGTCGGCCACCTCTGCATGGGCCACCACCGTATCACCAATGCGAACGGGCGCGCGAAATTTAAGCTCCAGTGTCATAAAGATAGCCCCCGGCCCCGGCAGGTCATTACCCAGGATTGCTGATATATAAGAAGCCGTCAGCGCACCGTGGGCAATGCGACCGCCAAAAGGCGTATTGGCGGCATACTCTTCATCCATATGAATGGGATTATAATCGCCACAAATACGGGCAAAATCCTCGACATCCTGTTCTGTTACCGTGTGGGTGACTTCATGGCTCATCCCCACCTTGAGGTCCTCAAGATAATACCCATGGCGGGGGTCAAGACCGTTATTAATGCTGCTCATTAAGCCTGATTTCCGTTAATAATGAAGACGAAGGCCATACGCTAGCCGCTGATAAGGTCAATGCCAACCGCATAAATGCGCTATCTATATGGCCTGTTCCTGTGTCACTGAAAATTTTTGCCAACACTTTAACCCGGTATTCACAATGCTTGTTTATCTTAACATAGCCGCACAAAAGACGGCAAAGCGAATAAACGCCCGAAGGGCAGAGGTGAATGGAGTGAAGAATGGCTGTCGATATGGCAATGCCGATCTTGGTGGTTGACGATTACAAGACGATGATTCGCATCATCCGAAATCTTCTCAAGCAATTAGGATTTGATAATGTGGATGAAGCCGCAGACGGCGAAGAAGCATTTCAAAAAATGCAGGCAAGTGGTGGTTTTGGTTTGGTGATTTCAGACTGGAATATGGAACCCATGACCGGCTATGAATTGCTGAAACAGGTGCGAGGCGATGATAAGCTCAAAGGCACACCGTTTATAATGATCACAGCAGAATCCAAAACAGAAAATGTGATCGCGGCAAAGCGTGCAGGCGTTAACAATTATATTGTGAAACCATTTAATGCCGCCACACTGAAGCAAAAAATTTCCTCTGTTATCGGTGATTTTTAGAGTTTGATTTTTTGGAGCTAAACCATGCCCGCAACTGATGTAGCCGCCAAAATCAGGACAGCCCTGAACGACATCAAGTCCGCTGACCTGGACGATCCGCGCCTGATGGAGGTGCTCAGCCTGGCTGAAAATCTCGTGGATTCGATGAAAATGTTCTTTGGATCTCTTGATAATTCCATCCATGGGGAATTTCTCCATATTGGTCAGTATATTGCCCGCACTCGCGATGAAATTGCGGCTTTACGCCCCAACGATATTCGCGAATCGCGCCTGCCAACGGCCGGGGCCGAGCTGGAAGCCGTGGTGAATGACACTGAAACCGCCACGGAAACCATTATGTCACTGGCTGAAGAGATCATGACTTTGGAGCCAGATAATCTGGCAAATTATAAGGCCCAAGTAGATGAGAAAATGATGGGTATGATTGAGGCCTGCTCATTTCAGGATATTACCGGCCAGCGGGTATCCAAAGTGGTCAGCACCCTGACCCATATTGAAGAGCGCGTGGCCCGCTTCTCCTCAGTCATGGGGGTTATGGATGCGGTGGATGATGATTGCGATGAAAAAGAGCAATGGCGAAAAGACAATCTGCTGAACGGTCCGCAAATTGATGGGCCTGCCACCGGACAAGATGCCATTGATGCCCTTTTTGATGGCGATGTTTCCGCTTCAGAATTAGGGCAGGACGATATTGATAACATGTTCGACTAAGCACTGACATGACATTAAAAAACCCCGCTCTGCCGGTGCAGAGTGGGGTTTTTCATGGGTAAGCCGGTTCAGGCTGCGTTACTTTGTGGCTCGTCATATAGTAACGCCATAATCGCAGCCTCATCAGGAGCGTTACGTATTTTGTCGCGCACATCGGGGCGACGCAACACCCGCGAAACCTGTGCCAGTGCCCGTAAATGTGCCGAGCCTTCCTCGTCCGGGGTCAGCAGCAGAAAAATCAGATCCACCGGCGCATCATCAATGGCCTCAAAGTCAATGGGGTTATCCAGCCGGAAAAAGAACCCCGTGATTTCATCCAAACCCGCACAACGGGCATGGGGTATGGCGACACCGCCGCCTACGCCGGTAGAGGCCAGTGATTCACGCTCTAGAATCGCGTTGAGTATCTCATCAGCAGGAAGGAGACAGCTTTCAGCCGCCCGATGACTGATCAGATGCAAGGCTTGCTTTTTGCCAGCAGGGCGTAATCCGGTTTGCACCGCACCACCCTTTAGCAGGTCTTCAAGGATCATGACTTACTTTCAATAGCGGGAATATCCCGGATATATCAGGGCGTTGATATTTGGCTCAGGCTCCACCTTGTCCAGGGTTCAGCCAACCAATATGCCCATCGGGACGGCGGTATACAGCATTAAGCTCGCCATGCGCAAGATTACGAAACAGCAGCATGGGGGCATCAGTAATATCCATTTCAAGCACCGCCATGGATACACTCATGGTGCGCAATTCAGTCGTTTTTTCGGCAATAATCACGGTTTCCTGCGGCGGTTCCTCATCAGCTTTGCCATCCTGATCATCTTCATGGTCTTGTTCCAGTGACTTTACCGCATTGCGACCGGCTTCGAGCACAAAAAGCGGGGCTTCTTCAGCCGGTAATTCGCCCTTATTGCCTTTATGGTGGTTGCGCAGTTTGCGCTTATACCGCCTGAGGCGTTTTTCCAGTTTGACTATAGCTTCATCTGCCGCCGCATAGGCATCACCAACGGACAGGCCATGCGTATGCAATATTGCACCCGATGGCAGGTGCAAAGAGCAGTCCACACGGAAGCCTTTTCCATCACGTGTAATGACCACATAGGCTTCTGATGGGCGATTGAAATATTTCTTTACCCCTTCATTTAAGCGTTCAGTAATGCGGGTCTGCAGGGCTTCACTTACATCAATTCCTTTACTGACCACTTGGATGGCAATCATTACATTACTCCTCTTTGCTAGCTTAGAAACACGGACTTTGAATCCCGCCAAAACAGTCTATCAGACCGGTGGAAATACTCAAATCCAGCACCGCTCGCAGGATCGCCAGCGGGCATTATAAAGATAGGAATTAATGATGAAGTTTCAAATACTTTGCTTTAAAACCCGCCGTCTTTGCACAGAAGAAGGGATGCGCATGGCTTCGCGGTATTTTGCTACCGTGCGCCGCGCAATATCAATGCCGGCCTCGCTAAGTAACTCCACGATACGATCGTCAGAGAGCACCGAGGCCAGAGTCTCATGCGCGATCAGTCCCTTGATGCGATGGCGCACAGCTTCGGCGCTATGGGCCTGCCCACCATCCATAGAGGCAATGGCTGCGGTGAAAAAATATTTCAACTCAAACAGGCCACGTGGCGTTTGAATAAATTTATTAGATGTTACCCGGCTGACCGTGGATTCGTGCATCTCGATTGCATCGGCAACAGCGCGCAGGTTAAGTGGGCGCAAATGCTCGATCCCGTGGGCCAGAAACCCGTCCTGCTGGCGCACCAGTTCGCGCGAAACTTTTAAGATTGTCCGCGCGCGCTGATCCAGGCTTTTAACCAGCCAGGTCGCGTTTTGGTGACATTCAGAAATAAAGGTTTTTTCTTCTTCATTGCGCAAATTAGAATTTACCTCGGCATAATAGCGCGAATTGACCAGCACTCTGGGCAGAGTTTCACTATTCAATTCAACTGCCCAGCCGCCGTCCGGGCGTTCAGTGACAATAACATCGGGCACCATTACGGCAGTCGTTTCACTGCCAAAAGCCTGACCAGGTTTTGGGGTCAAAGCCCTAATCTCGCCGATCATGTCAGATAAATCTTCTGTATCAACGCCGCAACATTCTTTTAAAGCCTGTATATCGTGACGCGCCAGTAGATCCAGGTTTTCGATCATCGCCTGCATGGCCGGATCATAGCGGTCTCGCTCGATCAGTTGCAAGGAAAGACACTCCCCCAGGTCACGAGCCATGACGCCTGTAGGCTCGAAGTTTTGCAATGTGGATAAAATGCGTTCAAGGCGAGCTTGCGATACGCCCAGGCGTCTGGCTTCCTCGCCCAAGTCAACGCGTAAGTATCCGTCATCATCCACCAATGCAATCAGACGCGCCGCCATCAGTCGATCCTTGGGATCAAAACTGGTCAGGGCCAATTGGGCGGATAAATGCTCGACTAGCGTAATATCGCGGGTGGCGGTTTGCTCAATAATGGTGGAAATGCTCTCAGCACCACTATTAACGCCGCCCCCTGCGCCAGAAAGCGAGCCGATACGATCCGCAGTGCGAACCTGCTCCCCGGCATCTTCACGGCTGGTGGCATAAGTAGACTCAAAGTCCGCATCTACCGCATCAGCAGCAGCACTGGCTGCACTGGATGATTCGGCATCGATGGAGACTTCACCAAGGTCATGGCCATCTGAAGTAGCGCTGGAAGCAGGCTCTTCCGCTTCGCTTTCGTTGGCCTCGCCCTTGTTTCGCTCCAGCAGTGGATTGCGCAGTAATTCATCCTCGACATAGGCGGTGAGTTCAAAATTAGACATTTGCAACAGCTTGATTGCCTGCTGCAATTGCGGCGTCATCACCAGGGATTGCCCCTGCCTGAATTCCAGCCTTTGTCCAAATGACATAAAAGCGCCCCTAAATAAAACTGTCGCCCAGATACACACGGCGCACATCCGGGTTTGAAAGAATTTCGTCGGGGCGGCCCTCGAACAGCACTTCCCCATCATAAATAATGGAAGCCCTATTCACGATTTCCAGAGTCTCGCGGACATTATGATCAGTGATTAAAATGCCAATACCACGTCGGCTCAGGAATTTGATTAAATCGCGTATATCGGCAATAGCCAGCGGATCAATCCCGGCAAAAGGTTCATCCAACAATATAAAAGAAGGCTTGGTGGCCAGCGCACGGGCAATTTCAACCCGGCGGCGCTCCCCGCCGGAAAGCGCCAGGGCCGGTGATTTACGCAAATGTTCAATATGAAGTTCGGCCAGCAATGCCTCGACCATTTCATCGCGCTTGTCTTTTTCACGCACAGCCAGTTCCACAACGCCGCGAATATTCTGCTCAACCGTCAGGCCGCGAAAAATTGAGGTTTCCTGCGGCAGATAACCAAGACCCAGACGCGCCCGTTGATACATGGGCAAGGAGGTAATATCCTGCCCGTCCAGCAAGATACGACCATAATCCACCGCAATCAGGCCGGTAATCATATAAAAACAGGTGGTCTTGCCAGCCCCGTTGGGCCCAAGCAGGCCGACAACCTCGCCCCGTCCCAGAGACAGCGAAACCCCCTTGACCACCGGGCGCTTGCGAAAGGACTTTCCAATGCCTTCAACATAAAGGCCATCTTCTGGTATTACCGGGTTATCCATTCGTGTTTCCCATAGGTTCCTGGTCGCACTTCATGCGCGGTCTGTATTAAGGCAGAACAGGTTTAAGGATGCGTGAAGTTCTATTGCTGCACCAGCGCATTACTGATTGTCTTCGCCAGCATCACTGCCATTTTGCCCGGCTGTGGTTTCAGTCTCTTTTTTTGCCGGGAAAAAGGCGGCGCGCACACGGCCCTGGCTTTGCCCATCCGTATTTCGGGCATCGAATACTGCACGTCCAGTGCTGATCTGCAGGATCAGTTTATCGCCGCGAATCACATTTTTACCTTGGGTGACTACTACATTGCCTGACATGGTCACCTGATCCTTGAGCACGTCATAAACCGCCTTTTCGGCCTTGGCGACCTGTTTCGGCGTGACATAAAAAACATTGCCGGTGGCAATAATGGTTTTTACATCGCCCCAGCCTGCGCCGGGTTCGGCCCCGGCATTATCATCGGTGGTTTTTTTCTCAAACAATACGTCCAGCTTGTCGGCCCGCAGGCGTGAATCATCCTGAACCGCATCCACCCGGCCGGTAAAAATCGCTTCGTTACGGGCATCAATGACTTCCAGTTTATCAGAATTGATAGAAATCGCACCTCGTTTGGCGCTCAACTGTGCCAGCGCCGGACTGGCTGCGGCACCGACCAGCACAAACAAGGCAAGTATTTTGAAAATGGCCTTACTCATTGGAAACTCCTTTTTCGTCGCTGGTGGCATCACTGCGACTTTTGATATGGGTGATCACATTACCGGTAAACATCACCCTTTCCCCACCCTTGATAACTTCGTAACTATCGGCACGGACGCTGCCCATCGGGCCGGTTCCATCCACTGGCTTATCACCAACAATAGTGTCAGAATCGATAAAAAATCTGGCATGTTGGGTTTTATATTCATATCCGTTTGGGGTGTTGAAAACCACGTCCTCAAACAGGCTCAAAATTTTGCGATCCGCCTGATACACCCCGCGTTTTGCCTTTACCTGCGAGCTGTCCGCACCCGGTGCCGTATCCAGCCGTGGGTTAACCAGATCGGTGGTTTCTGGCTCATCGGGTCGCCGCGTCGCCGTATCGGCAATGACCACATAGGGGCGCCCGGCGCTGTCGCGCCCCGAAAAACGCGGGTTAATCATGCGCACTTCACCATCCACGGCAACCGGGGCCACGGCAGGCGGTGGCTGTTTGCGCAGGACATTGATAGCGATATAAACAGCGATCACAAGGATTATGGCGGCAGCAAAAACAAGAAAGGACAGGCGCAGCAATTTAATTACCGCGCTGCGTTTGCGTGCGGCTTCCAGCGTCATTTGCCGACGCGGCTCCCAGCTCAGGTCTCTTTCCTGGCGGGCCATGCCTTGGTCTGCATTCATCTTTCTATCCGCATTGGCAGTTTCCGTCCCGGCTGGAATCATAACGGCCAATCCGCCGGTGTCCAACGCCTCAATGCCTTGCTGGCATTATTAAAAGCGGTGAACATGGCAATATTTCGGGTATTTGCGGGTTTTTTGCACACAAAGCAGGGCAGCAGGATCAGGAATGGGCAAAAATATCGGTGTCGGCCCAGCCTGCCAAATCAAGCGCACAACGATTGGGCAGAAAGTCAAAACAGGCCTGCGCCATTTCCATACGCCCCTCGCGTTCAAGCATGATGTTCAGCTTGTCGCGCAATTGATGCAAATAAAGCACATCGGAAGCCGCATAGGCCTGTTGCGCCTGGCTTAGCGTATCCGCACCCCAGTCCGAGCTTTGTTGCTGTTTGGACATATCCTTGCCAATCAGCTCACGGGTAAGGTCTTTCAGACCATGGCGGTCTGTATAGGTGCGCACCAGCTTGGAAGCAATTTTGGTGCAATAAAGCGGCGTCATCACCACCCCCAAATATTTTTGCACCATGGCCACGTCAAAGCGGGCAAAGTGAAAAATTTTCTGCACAGATGGATCGCCAAGCAGGGCCTTTAAGTTCGGACAGTCATAGGACGAGCGGTCCATCTGCACCAAATGCGCATGGCCATCTCCGGCACTAAGCTGCACCAGACATAAGGGGTCACGGGTCAGCGACAATCCCAGGGTTTCGGTATCCACCGCCACACTGTCTCCAAAGGAAATGCCAGCCGGCAGGTCATTTTTATGTAGCGTTATCGTCATGCTTTAAACCTATTCAAATCGTGCAGAATTCTTCGCACAAAGGATAGCACTGCCGGGGGTCACAACGAAAGGTGGTTTATGCGTAAACCACGCACTCATTATTCATGCCTTGCCAGCGCTCAATCAGAGAGCTTTTTCATTGCGCCCTTCGAGGCCGCTTCGCGGCACCTCAGGGTGAGGAGGACAGGAAGAAAACGTCCTCAAGCAGGAAGCGCCAGCATTCCGATAGGACAAGGAAAACAACCGTCCTCATATAGCGAGGCTTGCCGTCGCGATAGGACGAGAAAAATTTGGTGCGGGTCAGCAGACGCAACTTGAACCGCAGCCAAGGGTGCGACCGCGCCCCGGCGATCGTTCGCCGCCCCGTCGGAGGCGCTTCTTCGCGCCGCGAGACAAAAAAGTATGGTGCCTGGAGAAGACTCGAGTCATTATTTTTGTCCATAGTTTTCAATATGTTAATTGGTAACACATTTGTTTTTGGTACACAATATGGTTACAGTTTGGTACACAGTTTTTACATTTTCTTGTGTCGCAGCGCCCGAATAAATGTGGGTAGTTTGTAGGACACAGCCGCAAGCTCTCGTAATTAGTCGAACACTGCTCTCCGAAGGCTGATGTCAAGGGTGAATGTTGAAAAGGGAACGACGAAAGAGGAAGAATAAACAACGACTTACTATGATTTGTGCGGAGCGCTTGGAAAGCTGATATTCCTCACGTAAGCACCACGTAAGCAGTTGCACCAAGGTAAGCACCCGTAGCTCAGCTGGATAGAGCGTCGCCCTCCGAAGGCAGAGGTCATGAGTTCGAATCTCGTCGGGTGCACCATCACTTCTTCGGGGGTAACATTCCCCTTAAGACCATCGCTAAGCATTTGAATTACTTGGAATGGTAGGCTTGGAACGGCGGTTCGAAGTCCGGTTTCGCGGTCATAGGCAATTTTGCCTAAAAAGGCCAGTTTGAGCAAAATTCGCTTCTCTTTGATGTTGTCGGAACCCCATAGTTTTAAAGGGTTTAACAGGAATTCAATGGCGGTTCTAAGATTGCTCTCAAAGCTGCTTACCGGCTTGGTCATTTCCTTGGCTTTTTCGGCTAAAAGTAGCTTATTCGCCTCTAATTTGCTGATTTTCTTTTCATAGGCTTTGATCAAGCCACGCCCATCCCGTGGAAAGTGTGGCAAGGTCTCAAGGTAATGCATAACTTCTGATTGGGTCTGAAAGCG
>JAJFFP010000035.1 GCA_021776595.1 Robiginitomaculum sp.
TTTGCGCCCAAAGTATTGCAGCGTTTGTTTAAACGCAAATGGCCGCAAGATGTGCTGATGAATATCAATTTCCCCGATTGTCCGCCTGAAGGGGTGAGTGGTATCGAGATAACCCGCATGGGGCGGCGGGATCAGGACCAGTTGGAAGTGCATGAACGCACAGATCCCGGCGGGCGGCCCTATTACTGGTTTGGTTTTAACGGGCGCCTTTGCACACCGCCACAAGGCACGGATTTACAGGCGGTTTATTCTAATCGTATCTCGGTAACGCCGCTGCATCTGGACCTGACCCATGAAGCCACGCTGGCGGGGCTGGCCGATGCGGTAAATGATATAACGCTGTAGGCAATTTAGATGAACCAGAACGCACCTGATATGCGCATAGTTGAGCTGATTATGGCGCTGCGCGCGGCCGGGATCGTGGACAAGTCCGTGCTGGGGGCGCTGGAGCGCACCCCGCGCGAAGTATTCGTCACCACAGAGTTTGCCAAACGGGCCTATGAAAACCGGGCGCTGCCCATTGCCTGTGGCCAGACCATATCCCAGCCTTTTGTGGTAGCGATGATGACCGAGGCCTTGTGCCTGACGCCGCGCTGCAATGTGCTGGAAGTGGGCACAGGTTCTGGCTATCAGTGCGCGGTATTATCGCTGCTGGCACGGCGGGTTTACACTATTGAGCGCTATCGCACCTTGCAAAAAACAGCCGAGGAACGCTTTGAGCACCTGCGCCTGCGCAATATTGTTGCCCGGCTTGGGGACGGGATGCTGGGCTGGCCGGAACAGGACGGTTTTGACCGTATTCTGGTTACCGCCGGGACCAAAGAGTGTCCGCCGGCACTGTTATCACAATTACGCGAAGGCGGCTTGCTGGTCGCGCCCATCGGGCCACCGGACGGGCAGTTTGTTACCGTGTTTCGCCGCGATGGGGATAGTTTTCACCAACGGCAGGTGGCACCGGTGCGCTTTGTGCCGCTAATCGCCGGCATTGCCAGCGCACTATAGGGCAAGATGCAAATCGAGCGGCAAGACCTGCGGCGTCCCGCCGCGTTGCGGGCCGCATTTTAGACACCATGTCGATAGCAACCCCGTTCCTTGTTATGGAGAGCTGTCTCATGACCGATTTTAGCCATCGCCGTGGCGTCATGGTGAGTCAATATGTTGCCGGGCGCGGTGTTCGTGATCCTCTGGTTCTGGAGGCCATGAACAGCGTGCCGCGAGAGCTTTTTGTTCCTGCGGACCTGCAAAACCTGGCCTATGAGGATGCGCCTTTGCCAATCGCGGCCGGGCAGACCATCTCACAGCCCTATATCGTTGCATACATGGTGGAGGCCTTAAATCTTGAGGCCGGGGACCGGGTTCTGGAAATTGGTGCCGGGTCTGGTTATGCCGCCGCCGTGCTGGCCCGGATCGCTGGAAAAGTCTATACGATAGAACGGGTGCAAGAACTGGCGCAGATGGCCAAAGAGAACCTGCACCGTGCCGGGATTGATAATGTCTCTGTCAAACTTGCCGATGGCACCCTGGGCTGGGCGGACAAGGCACCATTCGATGCCATTCTTGTTTCAGCCGGGGCGCCTGATGTGCCCAGGGAATTACAGGCGCAGTTAAAGATCGGCGGTCGGCTTGTGGTGCCGGTGGGGGCTTCAACCCGCGCGCAGGAGCTGGTGCGCATTACCCGTCTGGACGAGGAAAATTTTCGTCGCGAGGACCTCGCAGATGTCCGTTTCGTCCCGTTAATTGGTGCCAATGGCTGGGAGGTTGAGGAATCCGGTGTGCCGCAAACCGCACCGCGCACGGTGCGTAAAACCGCGACCGGGGATGCCGCCCTTGCGGGGGCAATCGTGCGCGCCGGAGAAGGTTTTACACACCTGCAAAGCGCTGATCTTACCCCTCTTCTGGAACGCATAGGGGATGCCAGGGTCGTGCTTCTGGGCGAGGCTAGTCACGGCACCAGTGAGTTTTACCAGATGCGGGCGCGGATCAGCGAGGCGCTGATCCATGAAAAGGACTTTACGGTGATCGCCGTTGAGGGCGACTGGCCGGATATGATGCACGTTAATCATTATATTCATCATCGTCAGGCCCCGTCTTCTGAATGGGAGACCTTTGCCCGCTTTCCCACCTGGATGTGGCGTAACCGCGAAGTCAAGAATTTTGTCGATACCCTGCATCGTCATAATGCACAGACGGATAAGAAAAATCAGGTAAGTGTCTATGGGCTGGACCTGTATTCGCTCTTTACTTCTATCCAGGCGGTGCTTGGATATCTTGATGATAAGGACCCGGAACTGGCCGCCATTGCCCGCCAGCGTTATGGCTGCCTCAGCCCCTGGGAAGCAGACCCTGCCGCCTATGGCCACGCGGCGCTGCGCGGAGCCTACAAAAGCTGTGAGGATGATGTGACGCATATGCTTACCGCAATGCTCAAAGCCCGTATACACGACACCAATGGTATGGATGGCGAGGCCATGGATGCGGTGCAAAATGCCCGCATAATCGCCAATGCCGAGCAGTATTACCGGATTATGTATTATGGCTCACGGGCTTCGTGGAATTTACGCGACCAGCATATGTTTGACACCCTTCAGGCGCTGCGCCAGTTTCATGGTGCCGATACAAAAGTCATTGTCTGGGCACATAATTCGCATGTGGGCAATGCACAGGCAACCGAGATGTCTGCCCGTGGCGAGTTCAATATTGGTCAACTTTGCACGGAAAGTTTTGGCCATGATGTTTATAAAATCGGCTTTGGAACGGATCATGGCACCGTAGCGGCGGCATCGGACTGGGATGGACCCATGCAGATCAAGCAGGTTCGACCGGCGCACCGGCAAAGTTATGAACACCAGTTCCACCTGACCAACACGCCGGGCTTGCTGCTTCCCTTGCGTGGGGCACCAGATGAGGTTCGCCAGGCCTTGCTGGCCCCCCGTCTGGAACGCGCCATCGGTGTGATTTATCGGCCGGAAACAGAGTTGGCGAGCCATTATTTCGAGGCGATCCTGCCGCGCCAGTTTGATGAATATATCTGGCTGGACGAAACCCGCGCGGTCACGCCATTGCCAACCGGCCAAATTCCTGGGCTTGCAGAGACATATCCCTTTGGCGTGTAGGAAACCGTTAAGGATAACCGCCTAAATTGGCGTGATGATACGGATTTTATCCATTTTGGTGCTGGCCACCGGTTTATTGGCCGCCTGCGGGCACCCGCGCGGCCCGGCACCTGTGGTTTATCACGGCGATGCCCCCTCCAGCCCGCCACCGGAGATCACTCGTGATGAAAGCATTCCCGATGCAGCACCAACGCAAGCGGTCGAAAGCTATGATCTGGAACCGCTGGAACCGGTTGGTCCCGATGGAAAGTATAGTGATGTTCAAGGCAGATCATCCAATTTAGCGCGTCTGCCAGATGTGCCGGTAAAAGACGCGGCCAATGTTGCCTTTGATGCACAAGCAGCAGCCAGAAATGCACAAGGCGCCGTAGCCGGGCAAACGGCCTCAGCGGGGGGAAGCGCGCTAAAGGGAGCGGCAAAAATTGCCAAAACCGGCGGCAAATTAGGACGCAAGGCCATTCAAAATGGTAAGCGCGTCAAGGATAAGCGCCCGAAATTTGACCGAACTGCGGTGCAACCCCCCCGGCAGGTGGAAGTCGTCCCTGCCAAGGCCCGTCCGGCCAGCGTCAAGGTTGGCAAGGGCGATACCCTGTTTGCCATATCCGAAAAATACCAGATTGCGCTCAAGCCTCTGATTGCGGTGAATAATCTGAAACCGCCTTACGCCCTTAACGCCGGGCAGACGCTTAAACTGCCCCCGCCTCTGCATTACCGGGTGCGGCGCGGCGATACGGTGATGTCAATTTCCCGCCGCTTTTCGCTGGATTTCCGCTCGCTGGCCCTGATCAATAACATTGCACCGCCATATAATCTGCGCGCCAATGAATTGCTGATCCTGCCGGCCCTGTCGCGCGCCGTAGATGGTAAATGGAAAAGCGCGGCAGCGCGCCGAACTGGTGCAGTTAAACCCTCAAAAGGCAGATCCACAAGCCCGGTGATAGCCAAAAGAGGACAGGTGCGGGCACCGGCAAAAACATCCACCTTTGTCTGGCCCATTAAAGGCCGGGTGGTTTCCGGTTTTGGGGCCAAGCCTGGCGGCACCCGCAATGACGGGATTAATATTGCCGCGCCGGCGGGCACGGCGGTTCGTGCTGCCGGCGATGGTATTGTTGTTTATGCAGGGGCGGAGCTAAAGAGTTTTGGTAATCTGATTTTGATCCGTCATCCCAATGGCTGGGTTAGCGCTTATGCCCATAATCAAAAGCTGCTGGTCAAGGAAGGTGCCAAGGTCAAAACCGGCGACAGCATTGCCGAAGTGGGGGCCACAGGATCGGTCAGCAGCCCGCAATTACATTTTGAAACCCGCCGTGGCCGTGATCCGTTAAATCCGCTGCTGCACCTGCCAAAAGCCTGACCAATTGTGCAATGTTCACGACAAACTGCACGAAAAACCCTGATCGATAAAATTTTATCTATCTTTTTAAATCACCGTTAGAAACCGTTTGTTATGGTGCATTCAATGGCGACCAATCAAGGCGCTGTAGTAAAAAATATCGGGGTGACTGTAATGAACATGATTAAAAAAATGGCTTTGTGTGCAGGTCTGGTTTTTGCCACGTCTTCCATGATTGCGGTGCCAACGGCAATGGCTGCTGATGCCAAGCTGGTGGCCAAAAAGCGCGTGGCACCGGTTTATCCGCGCGGTGCAGAGCGTCGCAAAATAGAAGGTCATGTGGTGGTGACCTATTCAGTAGGTGTCGATGGCAAGGTTAGCAATGTGGCCGTGGCCGAAGCCATGCCCGAAGGTGTCTTTGATGATGCTGCCATGAAAGCGGTTTCCAAATGGAAGTATGAGCCGCCTGCAAACCCGGTTGATGGGGCACGGGCTAAAATCCGCTTTAAGCTGTAAGTTTACCAAAATAAACTGTGAAATATCTGGCTCCCCCGCGCGCGGGGGAGCCTTTTATTAACCATTTGCATTAAAAATTACCCGGTACTAGCAGCATGACACGGCTGTTTTATAGCTCTAATCGGGGAGGCTATCATCAAACGCTTCAATTTTTTGCAAACCATCAGCGCTCGTCTATTGTTGGCCTTTGGCACAATAGCGGCTTTCACTATCATTGCGGTTGGGATTGGCCTGTGGAGTAATGCCAAGACCACTGCCGTTCAAAATGAAATCAGCAGTGTTCATTTAAGCAATCTGGACAGTTCACTAAAACTGTCTGTTACAGGCTCTGCCTTGCTTAGCGCCGTAGATGATCTGGAACGATCGCGCACCAGAGCCGAGGAAATGGCAGCGATGGAACGTATAGGCACGCATAATGAGGCATTGACCCGTCTTGTGGCCGAAGTGAGCCGCAAGCAAAGTAATAAGAGCACAATCGTCAAAGACCTAACTGAAGAGGCTGCGGCTTTTCCCGAAATGGTCAACACTCTTGAAACCCTTGTCACTGACCGGCTGGAGCGGAACGAACGGGTGGCGAATGCCTTTAACAGGGCGCGCGTATTGCGACAGGGGCTAAACACCGAACTGGAAACCCAGCTGGAAACCGCTGATGAATTTGATATTGAATCTCTATTGCGGATTCTAATGTCAGCCAATGTGCTGACCGTGACCTATGCCGAAGCGATTGCCAGTGATTCCGTTAAAGATATTGCACAAATTGAAGAAGAATTCTCCGGGGCTGCCAGTGAGTTGAAATCCAATGTGGCGATCATGGGCAGCAGTCTGTCCGATGATGTGCGCAATCGCGCCGGTGAACTATCGGGCATTGGGCGTGGGAATGATTCCATCTTTGCCGAACGCAAAACGCAATTGGTCAAAAATGCCATGATCGAGGACAAGGTGATCGAGTTGCAGGAGCTTTCCAACAAACTGGATGCGGATGTCACAAAATTTGGTGCCGAGACCCGTCAGGCCGCCCTGGCTGCCGGTGAGCGGGCATCGCGCGCGGCCAGCACGGGGCGGATTCTTCTCTTGATTATGGCTGTGGCCAGCATTGCGGCCAGCGCGGCCATCGTCTGGTTCTATGTGGTGCGTAATGTTTCTTATCGCCTTTCCTGCATGAGTGCGGTGATGCGCC
This sequence comes from Robiginitomaculum sp., assembly GCA_021776595.1. Lineage (GTDB taxonomy): Bacteria > Pseudomonadota > Alphaproteobacteria > Caulobacterales > Maricaulaceae > Robiginitomaculum_B. The sequence continues at coordinate 6,140 of JAJFFP010000035.1, forward strand.
GTCTGGCTGAGGGGGATTTGTCGGTGACTATTGAACCGGCGGCTTCGGATGAAATTTCTGAAATGGCGCGTGCCCTGCTTGTATTCAAGGAAAACATGATCAAAACCAGGAGTATGACCGAAGAGCAGCAACGAACCGCTGAAGAACGTATTAAACGCGGCGAGCATCTGGCCAAACTGATCGAGGAATTTGATACCGGCATTACCACTTTACTGGAATCTATTGGTGCATCCATGGGTGAGCTGGATTCCAGCGCCGGTATCATGACCGATGTGGCCGAAAGCACGGCTGGCCGCGCCAGTTCTGTGGCTTCAGCATCCGATATGGCAGCGCAAAATGTTCAGGCGGTCAGCGCAGCAGCAGAGGAATTATCGGTTACCGTGGATTCGATTTCTGAACAGGTAGGCACTTCGGCGCAAGTAGCCGCCAATGCGGTGCAGGAAGCCGAAAAAACCACAGAGCAGATGAAAACCTTGCAAGAGGTATCTGCGGGCATTTCAGAAGTGACCGCCCTGATCAATGATATTGCCGAGCAAACCAACCTGTTGGCGCTTAATGCCACCATCGAAGCGGCCCGTGCCGGTGAAGCCGGGTCTGGATTTGCAGTTGTGGCCTCGGAGGTTAAAAGCCTGGCTTCGCAAACCGGTAAAGCCACCGAGCAGATTGCCCAACAGATCGAGCAAATGCAAAGTGCCACCACCGGAGCGGCACAATCACTTTCCGGTATTCGCAAGATCATTCAGGAACTTGCCGATAATTCAGATGCCATTTCACACGCACTGAACGAACAAAGACAGGCCACGCAGGAAATTGCCTCCAGCGTGGTGCAGGCTTCGCAAGGCACTGCAGAGGTTAATCATAATATTGGTGGGCTGAGCGAATCTGCCAATGAAGTGGGCAGCGTCTCAAGCCAGGTAAAAATGGCCGTTGCCAGCCTTTCCGAACAATCGCAACAATTGCGTAAAAACGTGGATGGCTTTTTGGCCGATGTGCAATCTGCATAAATTTTCAGGCCCTTATATAAGCCTGTTATATGAGATGGTGTGATTTGCATGGATTCCCCGCCTTGGGTAATTGCAATTCACGCCATCGCTCTTATATTCCCCACAACTGGACGCCGTTGGTCCGGCACCGCGCCTGAATTGTTTTTGCACAATTAGGCGGTGGCATCACATAGGGGAAGATTAATGACCATATTACCGATGATGGCTGTCGCAATTCAGGCTGCACCAGAGGGGGCAAGCCCGCTATATTCCATAGGGATGATGGTGGCGCTCTTTGCCATTTTTTACTTTCTGCTCATTCGCCCGCAACAAAAACGCGCCAAGGAACATCGCTCTATGGTCGATGCGGTCAAACGCGGTGATCGCGTGGTTACAGGTGGCGGCCTGATTGGCAAAGTGGCCAAGGTAAGCGGTGAGGAAGTTCAAATTGATCTGGGTGAAGGAATGCGGGTCACCGCGATCAAGTCCACCTTGCAGGACATTCAGTCCAAAACCGCACCCAGGGCGGCCAATGATGCCAAGGCCAAGGCGAAAAAATCATAAAACATGTTACACTTTTCCAAACTTAAACAAGCAATTCTCTGGCTGATTGTCCTTGCCGGATTGCTCTTTGCCCTGCCCAATGTGTTGCCCGAAAAAATTCGCGGCGGCGCGGATGTGCAAGGCTCCATGCCATCATTTTTGCCCTATAAAACGGTCAATCTGGGGCTTGATCTGCAAGGCGGCACACACCTTCTTTATGAAGTGGATGTGCAATCGGTCAAGCAGGCCAAACTGGAAGCCGCCGCTGATGATGCCCGTCAGTTTTTGCGTAGTGAAAAACCAATCATTCCGGCTACTGGTTTCAAAATCAATGGCGATACGGTTACGTTTCGTCTGGCCCGACCGGCGCAGATGGAAGAGGCGCTAAAGCGGATCAAGCCCATCAATACGGTGGATCAGGCGTTATCGCTGACTGGTGGATCAAAGCCACCTTTTGTTATTGAAAGCGATCCGTTAAGCGGGAAGATCACCCTGACCCTGACCAAGGAAGCCCTGGACAAGGAAATCAGGGATGCGGTGGCGCGTTCCATCGAGGTGATCCGCCAGCGTATTGATGAGCTGGGCACCCGTGAGCCAACCATTCAGCGTAAAGGTGATGATCGCATCATTGTTGAAGTGCCGGGCAAGAGTGACCCGGAACGGATCAAGGAACTGGTGGGACAAACTGCCAAAATGACCTTTCACATGCTGGATACTTCTGTGACCATTGGTGAAGCGCGCGCCGGGAGAATACCACCAGGTGCCAAACTTGTGGAGGGGTCCAATCCATCTGAGCCTTATGTGCTGATCCGCCGTCGCCCGCTGGTGGATGGTGAGGACCTGGTGGATTCCAAGCCCTCATTTAACCAAAGTGGTCAACCGGCTGTGTCTTTTCGCTTTAATGGCAAAGGCGCGCGGCGGTTTGGCAAGGCCACGGCAGAAAATGTTGGTCGCCGTTTTGCCATCGTTCTGGATGATAGGGTCATCTCCGCACCGGTCATTAACTCCCCCATTCTGGGTGGCTCAGGCATTATTGAAGGCGGCTTTACCACCGAAAGCGCCAATGATCTTTCCATTTTGCTACGCGCCGGTGCTTTGCCGGCCAAGCTCACGGTACTGGATCAGGGCACGGTGGGTGCCGAGCTGGGGGCGGATTCGATCCGGGCAGGTGCCATCGCGCTGATCATCGGGTTTGTCGCTGTGGTCATCTTTATGGTGCTGGTATATGGCATGTTGGGCCTTATCTCTGATGCGGCTCTTATTGCCAATGTGCTTCTTATGATGGGGGCTTTATCGGCTTTGCAGGCGACCCTGACCTTGCCGGGTATTGCCGGGATCATCCTGACCATCGGTATGGCGGTGGATGCCAATGTGCTGATTTTCGGGCGTGTGCGCGAAGAATACCGCAATGGGAAAACCCCCATGAATGCTATTGAAACCGGCTATGCCAAGGCGCGATCAACCATATTGGATGCCAATATCACCACTTTGATTGCCGCCGTATTGTTGTTGCAGTTTGGTTCTGGCCCGGTAAAGGGCTTTGGTGTAACGCTCGCGATCGGGATTATCACCTCGGTATTTACCGCCTTTGTTTTCTCACGCCTGCTGACCTCATACTGGCTGTTTAAAACCAAACCCAAAACCCTGCCGATTTAAGGATACCGATATGTCTTTTGCACTGTCACAATATATTCCGCTAGGCACCAAAGTTCCGTTCGTGCAGATGCGGTTTATTGCCTTTGGCGTTTCGGCGGTGGCTATTGTGGTCTCAATGGCTGCGTATTTGATGCTGGGCTTGAATTTTGGCATTGATTTTCGCGGCGGTTCACAATTGCAAATTGAAACGCAAGGTCCCGCCAATCTGACTAAAATCCGCACCATTGTTTCAGATTTGAATCTGGGAGATGTGCAGGTGCAGCATTTTGGCAGTGATTCCATCGTGCGGATCCGCATTGAGCGTCAGGCCGGCGAAGGCACTGAGGGTGCCAATGCGCAACAGGCGGCCATTACCACGGTCAAAAAAGCACTGGATGCCAATATTGAGGGCGTAACCTATCGGGCAACCTCGGTCATCAGCCCAAAAGTTTCTGGCGAACTGGTCAATGCCGGTATCTATGCGGTGGTTGGTGCGCTGATCTGTATGCTGATCTATATCTGGTTTCGCTTTGAATGGCAGTTTTCTGTCGGTGCCGTGGTGGCGCTGGCCCATGATGTGATTCTCACCATCGGGATGTTTTCCATCTCTCGCCTGGAATTTAACCTCTCAATCATTGCCGCGATCCTGACCATTGTGGGCTATTCGATGAACGATACGGTTGTGGTGTATGATCGTATTCGCGAGAATTTGCGCAAATACAAACGTATGTCTTTGATAGATGTGCTGAACCTGTCGATCAATGAAACGCTTTCGCGCACAACGATTACCTCGTTGACCACCTTGCTGGCTTTACTGTCTCTCTTTTTCCTTGGCGGTGAGGTTTTGCGCGGCTTTTCGTTTGCCATGATCTGGGGTGTGGTGGTTGGCACCTATTCCTCGATTTTTGTGGCCGCCCCTATTTTGCTGATCCTTGGGGTTAATCGCGGCGAATTCGAGGAATGAAATAATTTCATTTTTACCGCTTGCGGCGGATTGACGCGCCCCCCCTGACATGCGTCATAATGCACATATTCAGTTTTCAAGGGGGTTCCTATGGCTGGCATTCTTTCCAATCTTCGTTCGACCATTATTGTATCACTTATTCTAAGTGTGCTGATGTATGCACTTTATTACGTCCTGTCGGGCAGTGCCTATGACGGCATGGCTGTGACCGTGGCTTTTCTGCGCTGGATACATGTTCTATCCGGCGTGATGTGGATTGGCCTTTTGTGGTATTTCAATTTTGTGCAAATCCCCAATATGGCAAAAATTCCTGATGAGCAAAAACCTGCCATTGGCAAGGTAATTGCCCCGGCGGCACTTTTCTGGTTTCGCTGGGGAGCGGCGGCAACCTTGATCACAGGTCTGCTATTGGCCGGTCATCGTGGTTATCTGGTGCAGACCTTGACCATTGGTGCCATGGACGGGTTTTCCAATGCACAGCATGTGTTTTTGGGCCTTGGCATGTGGATGGGCATTATTATGGCGTTTAATGTCTGGGTGATTATCTGGCCAAACCAGAAAATCGCTTTGGGCCTGATTGATGCGCCCGCCGAAGCCAAACCGGCAGCGGCGCGTATGGCCATGCTGTTTTCGCGCACCAATACGCTGCTATCACTGCCTATGCTGGTGGCGATGGCCGGTTCGCAAACCTTGTTTGGTTAGCGCATTTTGCAGTTATTGATGAAGAACCCCGGTGCTTGCGCCGGGGTTTTTTATTACCGGTCGCAATCGCCGCCACAGGATGGTGGAGGCCAGCAGCGCCAGCCCGCCCTGAATAAAATTCTCTGCGCTCAGGGCCTTGGGCTGGGTGCTAAGCTCATACGCGCGGCTTAATCCGGCCAGCGGGTCCGAGGCTTCCCCGGTGCCTAAAATGAGAACCAGGGTGATGCCAAACACCAGCGTATTAAATGCACCGTGCATACCGGCTGCGCCAATGATCGAGCGTTCATTAAGCGCATAAAGGCCCAGCATCAGCCCCATCAGGGTTATGGAAATGATGGCCACCAGCCCGGCGTCGATATTTCCAAAGAAGAAGAAATGTATGTGCAGGGAGCCAAAAAAAATCGCACTGATCAGCAGCCCGACCGTGCGCCCATGCCGCATGGCAATACTGGAAAGCAGCCAGCCACGGCAGATGATTTCCTCGGCGGCACTTTGCACCAGCAGTCCAAGGCCAAGTAGTCCGAGGACCATCAGGGTTGAAGGGCGCGATAGAACTTCCCAGGAAAAATGATCCACCGGGGTTTCGCTGATAGAGGACAAGCCACTTATCAGAATGGCCGCAAGCATCAAAAAGAGGGCAAAGACGGCACCCCAGAACAGGCCGCGCAGATAGCGCCGCCCGGCGCGTTGCCAGCTTATGCCGGCGCTGGCAAATGATCGTCGCTCCCGATATCGGATCCATACGAGTGCACAGGCGGCAAAAGTGCTGAACATCACATAAAGCGTTATAATGATGACCAGGCCCTGGACATTGGCGGGTTGTTCGGTCGTGCCGGCGAGCAAGGAAGGTGCCATAATGGCAAACACAAAAGGGATAGTGGCCAGATTACCAACCAGCCAAAATGCCCATAACAACAAAAATGCCGCCCATGCCGGGGTGGAACGTGCGTTTTCACCCGGTGCGGCAAAGACATTCATGAGGCCGGTTCAGTCTCGTCTGCATCGCCCTTATTGTCGCCATCACCCGATGGCTCTTTTTTGGCTTCTTCAGCTTCAGTAACCGGTGGCTCTTTGGGCGGTATTGCTGTGGGGGCGCTCTTGTCTTCTGGTTTGGCCTGCGCCAGAACCAGAGATGCCCCTACGCCAGCCCCCATGGCATAGCGCAAATATTCCAGCGCCAGACCAGAAATTGTGAGGAGCAGCAAGGGCACCGCTGCCAATGCGATATAGGCGCGCACATTGGCCATATCAGGTTCCTGCACGCCGAACATGGCATAGCCAATGCCCAAAAATGGAAGGGAAACCAATAGCGCAAAAAACAAGATGGCGAGGGAAATGGCGAGAACCACAAAAAACTGCAAAAGGTAGGCCAGAAACAAGCCCCAGAAATGCCCTTTGCTGATCGCAAAGGTTTCAAACACCTGAATTTTTCCGCGCTGGACGGTCAGCGCCGGCGCAGGCGATAAGCGCACGACAAACCAGATAATGCCGCATAGCCAGATAACGCCGTAAATAATCGAGAGGATCAATGGCAGGCCGGCATTGCCGCCTTCTTTTAGTGCCACGGTAATACCAACGAGAATGCCAAAGGGTAATAAAGAGATAAGAATGGCCAGAAAAGTGATGATAGCGATGGCGATCATCACCACCAGCACGTGTAATTCCTGTTCACCGAAGCGCAGGCCGAACCATTTTTTACTGGATTGCCCAAAAATCATCCAGCGCAACAGGGCGGTATAAATGGCAATGAAAAAGGGCAGAAAACCAATACTGGCCAACATGCCGACGGCCTGAAAATAATTGCCCATGGCCTGAATTTTCAAGGCAAATTCAGTTGATTTTTCATCCAGTGCAAAAAGCGCTGGCACCGCATCGATCATATAAGGGGCGGCAATCGCCAGAACGATGAATAGAAGAAGCAAGCGGATGACAATATAAACCGTTCCCAAGCGCCGCAAGGCCTTTGCATCATCGCGTTTCTCAAATACGAAAAAGGCGGCTCTGTCGGCTGAAAAGCTGCGATTACTCATGGCCCTCTCCTTGCTTGCGCGGGCGTAAAAACCAGATAATACCTGCGGTCAGGACCAAGCTGACGATCAGGCTGCCTTCCGGCCCGAATGTGCCACCGGTTATCCAGGGTGCCACGCTCTCTCTGGCATCAAAATCCACCACCAAGGCCGGGGCATTGACGCTCATGCCGCTAACCTCAAGCCCAAAGCCCAGGCCCAACAACCAGTTCCAGGCGGCATGCCAGCCAAAAACGCCAAGCAGCGAGCCTTCGCGGATGGCATAAAATGATAAAAATATACCCACCAGCACAATATTGGCCATGGCGATCCAGTTTATATGGTCAAGGCCTTCATTGCCCAGATGCAGGGCCGCAAACACGGTGGAATTGACCAACACAGCAATGATAAGCCCAAAACGCGATGCCATGGCCGACATGACCCAACCACGCATGAGGATTTCTTCGGTCGAGCCTTGCACAATAAAGCCGATCAGCAATAAGCCGATCATCAGCAGCGCCGGAGGCGACTGCAGGGCGGGAGCAATGGCGGCAATGTCATAACCACCCAGGGCAAAAATGCTAAAGACCACAACCGCACAGAAAATCAGGCCCATGACAAGACCGCGCATAAATCGCGGCAAAGCCGCCCTGCCCACCAGCCCCATGCTGGCCAAAGGCCGGTTTTCAATAAACCGGACCCACAGTAAGGCGATTAAGGCCCCGGCACCAAACACGAAAATCAGAAAATATAGCAAGGTCTTTGGTTCTGATAAACCACCTAGATCAATACCCAGGAGTTTTACCACAATGACGGCGCCAAGCCCTTGCCCCAGAAACATTACAATGACGGCAATCACCCAGACAAAGGCTACGTAGAGCGGATGCAGGCGTGGGCGCGGACCAAAACCACCAAATGGCTGTGCCTTTACGGGCCGGGTCTTTATTTCTGTGTCGCTCATGAGCCTTCTCCTGATTGAAATGAACGCGCCGCCTTGCTTTGCTGATAGGCAAAAAGGCTGGCGCCATTATAGACGGTGGTTTGAAGGACATTGACAATTGATCCTGCGAGCAAGGCCCAGAAAAAAGCGATCAGGGTCAGTTTGCTAAGGAAGGTTTCCTTGAACAGGGTCAGGATGTCTTCGGGAGGCAATCCCTCCAGAATATTTGCATCGCCTAACCAGCCGGTTTGCGGTTGGGAATAAAACAGGATATTGGCCGGTGTGCTTACCAACGCAGACAACAGACCAAAGATAACGATCAGAACGGCATAGCTTAGGAATAAAGTCCAGAAATGCCCGCGTGTCAGCCGCCAACTACCCAGCAGGCGCAACTTTTTTTCGGCAAAGGTCTGCGCAAAAGCCAGAGAAAACCGCACACCGATAAAGATCATTATGACTGGCAGGATGAAAAACGCTGCCAGCATCAGGCCAAGGGCCAGACCTTTGGCATCCATTTTTACGGCCAGGGTGATCAAGGCCGCGATGAGACCGGTTGGTAAAAACACAGTGAAAATCAGAACTAGCCAGAGCATAATATAAAGCCGGACTTCATCGGCACCAAAGCGAAAAGCAAAAAACTGTCCGCGCAGGCCTTTGCCCGTGTTAAAACGAAACAGGGCTGCGCTGGAAAGGGCTGAGGGAATAAAGGACACAATCATGATCCCAAGATAGCCCCAAAAGGCTGGCCATAACCTGGCGGGATCCGAGAAATGCTTCTGTTCTTCAATCAGTTCCATAAACAGCGGCCCAAAAGCGTTGTAATATATCCAGAAGCCACCCCCGATAAAGAACAAGATGGCCAGCAGATAGGGGGTGCCTACCATTACCAAGAGGGTCCAGAATTTTGATTTTATGGGCTTGAAACCGGCGGCCAATACCTCGCCGACTTCCAGAGTCGGTTTTTGATCATTGCCCATTATATATCCTTTTTACTGGCGCGAAGCCCTCGATAGAAAGTGACATAAAGTCCGCTTCTTATGCCGTTTGCGGCTGGCCAGAGTATCGCAGAAAGCACGTAGAACCACAATAAAGGTTTCAAGTCCGGTTGGCTTATGGTGACAGCGCCGGTTCCGGGCGCGGGCATGTTTTCCCAAAAAAAACGGACATACTGGAACATGCCGGGGGCCAGCAGCAGTAAAAAAGGTGTGCTGATCAGCGCCATAGCCAGTGCCATGCGCCAACCCTGTCCCTTGCTCCAGTTGGCAGCTTCAAAAATGACAACCCGTCCCTCGGCGATCACCGCCGGATAGGCCGGTGAAAACCGTGCCAGTGTGTATAGCCCAAGGGCCGCAACCCCCAGGCCAGCCAATACGGCGGCTATGAACCCGGTGGCTCCGGCATTGGCAAACGCGCTCGTGGGTTCTGCTTCCAAAATGGCCGGATCCACCACGGTGGCGACAACCGCACTTAGGGCAAATACCCCGGCCATTGCCCCTAAAAAAATAATGAAAGCGGTGATGGCGCCAATGGCAAACATGGTCAGAAACAGGCGCAGCTCGTCCGTGCCAAATTGCAAACCCATAAACCCGGAAGAATTAATCCCAAGACCCTTGCGCAAATATGCTGCGAACAGCATGACCACCAAAGGGATCAGGGCCAGGCTGAGCATTGCCCCCAGGCCGTTTAGCGCCGGCATTTGCGGATAAAAGACAATCAGCCAGGTGCTGGCAATACTGGTGAACAAATATACCCCGCCGATTTTGTAAATCCAGGCAAGGTTTCGCTTCAAAAAAACGAAAGCAGACACCACACATTGCATTACTGGCACATGTTCATTCGGGTTGGTCATGGATGATTCTGGCTCCCCTTATCGTTATTCGATATGGGCGTGGTTTGCCCGAAAAGTCAACCGAAAAACCGCCTTGTCGATGGGTGATGTAAGCACTTTTTAACCCATACGGCGCAGCCTGCGCAGACGTTCCACTTGCGGAGAATGTCATGGCCATTGCCGAACCGGATTTTACCAAAGCCCAATCGGGCCAGTCTTGGTTTGGCACCTTTATGATCGAACTTAAAAATCCGGCGCGGGCCATTTATTCCCCTTTATTTGATGCGTTGATATTTTTTGGCTCACCATTGTTGTGTCTGTTACTGGTGCTGGGTCTGGCGCAAACCCCGCTATGGGAAATACAGGAAATTCCATTTCACGAAGATGATGCGATCTTGAATACATTTGGCGGGGTGCTTACGGCCTCGCATTTGTTTGCCGTGTTTTATCGCTCGCATGGCAATGCGCAGGTGTTCTGGCGCTGGCCATTGCGTTTTACCCTGGTGCCGGTGGTGTTGTTCTTTTCGCTGGGTCTTATGCCATGGTTCATGGTGGTGATGTCCGTTACGGCAACGTTTTGGGATGTTTATCATTCCTCCATGCAAACCTTCGGGCTGGGCCGTATTTATGACATGAAGGCGGGTAATCCACCCAATGCCGGGCGGTTGCTGGATAGCTGGATCAATCTGGTGTTTTACGCCGGGCCGATCGCGGCGGGGGCGGCGCTTATGGATCATGTGGAGGATTTTGGCGAGTTTAATGATATCGGCTGGGCGGCACTGGCGGCTTTTCCCCAAACGGTCGAGGGCGTGGCCGGCATTATTCGTTTTTGGGTCATTGCGGCATCTTTGGTCATGGTCGGCATCTATGTTTACGGCTATTGGCGGCTGGCCCGGCAGGGGTATAAAATTTCCGCGCATAAAGTCATGCTGCTGGCCAGCACCGCGATCACCTCGATTATTGCCTGGGGATTTAACCCGTTTTTTATTGCCTTTGTGGTGATGAATGCGTTTCACGCCATACAGTATTTCGCCATTGTCTGGCTCAAGGAAGGCAAAAACCTGAGACAGCGAACAGGCCTGGATAAATCCCGCCATAAAAAATGGCTGCCTTTTGTGCTCTTCTTGCTGCCGCCCATAGCTTACGGCATTGTGCAGGAATACATTGAGGTGCCCTCGAACTGGCTTTATGCCTTTGTGCTTACCGTAGTTATTTTACACTTCTGGTATGATGGCTTCATCTGGTCGGTTCGTAAAAAACATGTTTGAGTGAGCCGCTTCCTTAATGTGCCATCTGAAACAGGAAAGGCGTGTGGATGAAATTGCGGCATTTTAACGGAACACCTGGCAAGGGTTCAGCTCTCCAGCTTGGCACCACTTGCGCAGCAAATTTGCCAAACATGGGCATGGGCACTTCTGCAGCCACCTTAACGTCAGTCGGTATTCCGTCTTCACCCAATGTAAACTGAATAAGGGCGGCGCCATTATAGCCTTTTTTAGCCAGATTTTTTGGATATTCGGGTTCTTTGCGGCTTATCCATTTCACGTTCGGACAATTCTCCGGTCGTGAATTCAAAATGGATGTATCGATATTGATCAATTTCTTTTTCGAAACACCGCGCGAGTTTTGCATGGATTGCGCCGCCATGCCCCAGGCGATGGCATACGAAACAACCGGGTTTAATGGACCCTCTCTTGCGGGTTCGGTAAGATCAATAATTGTCTGTAATTCTTTCTTCGCTTCTTCTATTTCCCTAAAATCTGACTGAATTAATATTGCTGAGGCATTAAACAGTTTGATCGACGCCAGGGTTGGCGCTTCGTTCATTTCCAGTAACTGATAAGCGGCATTAGCGGCCTTGGCTTCTTTGCGTGTTAATTTCCAGTATTTCTGGTTACTGGCATCGCGCATTAATTCAAAATGGGACCGAAATACCGGATAGTTCATCTCCAGCCCCGCTAATTCAAAGGCATTCAGGGCACGGTTCAGAGTCCGGCGGGTGTTTTTCTGTGGCTTGTTCATAAAACTGGTCAGGGCCATCAGCACCTGGGCGTTTTGTAATGCCAGCGCCGCATCGGAAGACGTCCTGGTCAAATTATAGGCGCGTTTGGCCGGTTTTGATGCGTCCGCATCAGGCAGATAACGCACCCTGAGCTCGGCCAGATTATAGGCCAAAATGGCGCTATATCGCTCATTATTTGCTTCTTCTGCGGCTTTCCAGGCTTTGTTTCCTTCACGATCGGCAGAGATAATATCACCACGTTCCAGTGCCGCCAGATAGGCTTTATAGGCTTCGACCATTGGCGAGGCCGCAAAGCCAGCCCCGGTTGTAAACATAAGCACAATGATTATCAGATCTGCAAAACGCATGATCCTGCCCCCATTTTATTTCCACCCGCCTGTATAATAGGATGCGCACGGGGCTTGACGCAAGACGGGTGGGGCACAATACCCGCGCTGATGACAAAAAAACCTGTTCATATCATTGGCGGTGGTCTGGCGGGCTGTGAAGCGGCTTGGCAATGCGCCCAAGCCGATGTGCCTGTGGTGTTGCATGAAATGCGCCCCGAACGCGGCACCGATGCCCATGTGACAGATGCTCTGGCCGAGCTGGTTTGTTCCAATTCTTTTCGCTCTGATGATTATGAAAATAATGCGGTGGGTCTGCTTCACGAAGAGATGCGTCGCTGTGGCTCTTTGATCATGTCCTGCGCAGATCAACATAAAGTGCCCGCCGGCAGTGCTTTGGCGGTTGATCGTGTGGGATTTTCTGAGGCGGTGACAAAGGCCGTGTATGAACATCCCCTGATTGAGGTTGCGCGCGGCGAAGTGGCCGGTCTTCCACCCGATGCGTGGGATAATGTGATCATCGCCACCGGTCCGCTCACGTCACCGGCTTTAAGCGAAGCCATATTGGCAGTCAGCGGCGAGGATGCGCTGGCATTTTTTGATGCGCTGGCACCCATCGTGCATCGTGACACCATTGATTTTGACCAGGCCTGGTTCCAGTCCCGCTATGATAAGGGCGATGGGGCAGATTATATCAATTGCCCAATGGATCAGGCGCAATATGAAGCCTTTATTGATGCGCTGATAGATGGGGATAAGACCGAGTTTAAGGAGTGGGAGAAAAACACGCCTTATTTTGATGGCTGCCTGCCTATCGAGGTTATGGCAGAGCGTGGCCGCGAAACCTTGCGCCACGGGCCGATGAAACCGGTTGGCCTTACCAATGCCCACAATCCCACTGTCAAACCCTATGCCATTGTGCAATTGCGCCAGGATAATGCCCTGGCCACACTTTATAATATGGTTGGTTTCCAGACCAAGTTGAAATACGGCGCGCAACAGGTGGTTTTTCGAATGATACCGGGGCTGCAAAATGCAGAATTTGCCCGCCTGGGCGGTATTCACCGCAATACGTTCATTAACGCACCGGTAGTGCTGGATAATGATTTGCGCTTGAAAGCACAACCGCGCTTGCGTTTTGCCGGACAGATTACCGGGGTGGAAGGCTATGTGGAAAGCGCGGCGTGCGGTTTGATGGCCGGGCGCTTTTCGGCAGGGCAATACCACGAACTAGAACTGACCTACCCACCGGAGACAACGGCACTGGGGGCATTACTTGCCCATATTACCGGCGGGCATCTGGTGAATAAAAAAAGTTTTCAGCCGATGAACATTAATTTTGGCCTTTTCCCGCCTATGGCCACACCGCTTAAAGATGAGCACGGCAATAAACTGCGCGGTAAGGATAAAACCCGTGCAAGAAGACGTCTTATTACAGTAAGAGCGCTTGACGATCTAACAAACTGGACCTTGACTGGGTAGACAATATTCGCATTGGGGGAAATAGACGCGAATGATACTGCCGCCAACTCATAAGTTTAATAACGGGTTTTCTTGGCAATCGCGTCCGACCAATGATCTTCGGCGTCTGGATGTCAGCACGGTTAGTGACTTTAACGAAAAAGGTTATGTGCTGATCAGGAATGCGGTTCCCGCTGAAGAGTTACAAAACCTGCTGGCTGTCATCGACCGGCTGGAAAGCAACGAAGACGCCACGGTGCTGACTTTTGATACTGGCGAAGCGATAAAATATAATACCAATGAAATGACCTTCGCCTGCAATCTGACGGCGCGCAGCACCGTATTGAAAGCCTTTTCACAAGGTGAACTGATGCAGGGGCTGATGCACGATCTGATCGGTCCGGATGTGCGTCTTTACTGGGATCAGGCGGTGTATAAAAAGCCGCGCCATGTGGCCGATTTCGCCTGGCACCAGGATAATGGTTACACTTTTACCGAGCCCCAGGATTACCTCACCTGCTGGCTGGCGCTATCGGATGCTGACGCTTCAAACGGTTGCCCATGGATTTTACCGGGGCTGCATCGCAATGGCACCTTTGCCCATGAAAGAACTGACGAGGGGTTGGTCATTGCCGGTCTGGACCATGACAGCATTGTTGATCGGGCCATTTGCACACCGGCCAGGGCCGGGGACATGGTGGTTTTTTCCTCACTTACCCCTCATATGACGGGTCCCAATCTGACCAACGAAACGCGCAAATCCTATATTCTTCAATATATGGCTGATGGGGCGGCCCGTATCCATGATGATGGTCATCATGAGGTTTTGACAGATCCGGATCAATATTATTATATTTTGAAGAACGGTGAAGCCGTTTAGGGTCCTTGCCTCTTCAAATGGTTTAATTTCATGCTTTTAGGAAATGCTGAATGGAGATAAGCCAATGCAGCAAAGGCTACCCGCCTTTGCAAGGCTGGGTTACGACAGGCGGCGTTTCTTAAAAGCACCCAAAGGGCGAGAGTTCTTTTTCGCTTTGCCCTTCGGGCGTTCTGTTCGCAAAAGGTCCACCGGACCTTTTGTCGGGCTAGCCCGACAAACGAAATATCACCGTCAAAAGGCCTTGAAAATACACCATATTTCCTGCGCCCTTTTTCCTGTAAATTTTCCCCTTTGGCAAAAAAACCTCTCCTCGTGAAATCAATCATCTGAATGAGTCTGGACCCTAGGTTTCTTGCGTGCGCGCACTTTCCAATAATGGTTTCAGATAGCGCCCGGTCCAGCTTTTTTTGCATTTAGCCACATCCTCTGGTGTGCCATCCACCACAATTTCACCACCGCCATCGCCGCCTTCGGGGCCAAGGTCCAAAATCCAGTCGGCCTGCTTGATGACATCCAGATTATGCTCGATCACCACCACCGTATTGCCGTTTTCCACCAGTTCCTGCAGCACTTCGAGTAATTTGCGCACGTCCTCAAAATGCAGGCCCGTAGTCGGTTCATCCAGAATATAAAGCGTGCGCCCGGTGGCCCGTTTGGATAGCTCCTTGGAGAGTTTTACCCGCTGTGCCTCACCGCCCGACAAGGTGGTTGCCTGTTGCCCCACATGGATATAGCCAAGGCCGACCCGTTGCAGGGTCAGCATTTTATCGCGCACTGATGGCACAGCCTTGAAAAAATCGGCGGCTTCATCCACCGTCATGTGCAATACATCGGCAATAGATTTGCCCTTGAACAATACCTCAAGGGTCTCGCGATTATAACGCGCGCCCTTGCACACATCGCATTGCACATACACATCGGGCAAGAAGTGCATTTCGATCTTGATCACGCCGTCGCCCTGACAGGCCTCGCAGCGTCCGCCCTTGACATTAAAGGAAAATCGCCCCGGCTTATAGCCGCGCGTTTTGGCTTCGGGCAGCCCGGCGAACCAGTCACGAATAGGGGTGAAAGCGCCGGTATAGGTGGCCGGGTTGGATCGCGGTGTGCGGCCAATGGGGGATTGGTCAATGTCGATCACCTTGTCCAGGTGCTCGACCCCATCCAGAAAATCATGCGTCATTGGCAGGCGCGAGCCGCCGTTCAGCTTGCGCGCCACCGCCTTATAAAGCGTCTCAATGGTCAGGGTAGATTTGCCGCCGCCCGATACCCCGGTAACGCAGACAAACAGCCCCAGTGGAAATTCCGCCGTAATATTTTTGAGATTATTGCCCTGTGCGCCTTCCAGGTGCAGCACTTTACGCGCATTGACGGCGCGGCGTTTGGCCGGCACCGGCACAGAGCGCCTGCCGCTCAGATATTGCCCGGTCAGGCTCTTTTTGCTTTTCAGAATTTTGGCAGGCGTGCCTTGCGCCACCACTTCGCCGCCATGAATACCGGCCAGCGGGCCCATATCGATCACATGATCGGCGGTGAGGATCGCTTCCTCATCGTGCTCGACCACCAGCACTGAATTGCCCAGATCACGCAGGTTTTTCAGGGTTTCCAACAGCCGTGCATTATCACGCTGGTGCAGACCAATGCTTGGCTCATCCAGCACATAAAGCACCCCGGTCAGGCCAGAGCCGATTTGGCTGGCCAGGCGGATGCGCTGGCTCTCACCACCCGACAAGGTGCCCGATGCCCGGCTTAGCGAAAGGTAATCCAGACCGACTTTGTTGAGGAATGACAAACGCTCGCGGATTTCTTTTAGCACCCGCTCACCAATGGATTTTTGCTTTTCGGTCAACTCGTTTTCAAGCGCCGTAAACCATACATCAGCCTCGGCAATGGATTTGGCCGTGGCTTCGGATATGTCCAGCCCGCCCAGTTTCACCGCCAGGGCTTCGGGCTTTAAGCGTTTGGCATGGCAGGCGGGGCAGGGGGCGGCGGATTGGTATTTACCCAGCTCGTCCCGCACCCAGCTACTGTCGGTTTCGCGCCAGCGCCGTTCCAGATTAGGGATAATCCCTTCAAAGGTTTTCTCGGTTTCAAATTTTCGCTTGCCCTCGGTATAGACAAATTTTAACACCTCTTTACCGGTGCCATAAAGCAGCTTTTGACGAAAGTCCTCCGGCAGATCAAACCAGGGCACACGCATGTTTGCGTCATAGTGTCGGCACAAGGCTTCCAGGGTCTGGCGATACATGCGCGAGGTGCCAGAGGACCAGGGCTTGATCGCCCCTTTTTCCAGACTTTTTTCTTCATCCGGGACCACCAGAGCCGCGTCAAATTCAAGGCGTTTTCCCAATCCATCACACGAAGGGCAGGCCCCGAATGGATTGTTGAACGAGAACAGGCGTGGCTCAATCTCGGCAATGGTAAAGCCCGATACCGGGCAGGCAAATTTTTCGGAAAACAGGATGCGGTTTCTATTTTTCTGCTCATCCTGAGGAGCCGCCGAAGATGGCGTCTCGAAGGACGGCTGGTCTGCCAGTTCCGCCACCGCCAGCCCATCGGCCAGACGCAATGCGGTTTCCAGACTGTCGGCAAGGCGCGCCTCAAGATCAGGACGGATGACCAGCCTGTCCACCACCACATCAATATTATGCTTGAATTTCTTGTCCAGCGCCGGGGCATCTTCAATGGCGTAAAATTCACCATTGACTTTAAGGCGCGCAAAACCCTGCTTCATCAGATCGGAAAATTCCTTGCGAAACTCACCCTTGCGACCACGCACGATGGGCGCCAGCAAATATAGCCGTGTGCCTTCCGGCAGCGCCATCAGAATATCAACCATCTGGCTAATGGTCTGGCTTTCAATAGGAAGGCCGGTGGCCGGGGAATAAGGCACCCCGATGCGCGCCCAGAGGAGACGCATATAGTCATAAATCTCGGTCACCGTGCCCACGGTGGAGCGCGGGTTACGCGAAGTGGTTTTTTGTTCAATCGAGATGGCCGGCGACAGCCCTTCAATGCTTTCCACATCGGGTTTGGCCATGAGTTCCAGAAACTGGCGGGCATAGGCTGACAGGCTCTCCACATAACGCCGCTGGCCTTCGGCATAGATCGTGTCAAAGGCCAATGAAGATTTTCCCGACCCCGAAAGCCCGGTGATAACCACCAGCTTGTCACGGGGAATGTCGACACTGACATCGCGCAGGTTGTGTTCCCTGGCGCCAATAACGCGAATGAATTTTAAGGGATCAGCCATAGAGAACACAGACTCACTTGACGAAAAGAACATAGTATGAACAAAATGAATTCATACTCAAGCATTTTTAATTCAATTATTCGAGTGGCAATTGCAGGTTTAGGCTGGACGTGATCGCGGGAACATGAACAATCGCCCTAGAATCACTGATGAAACAGGGGAGTGAACCATGGCGGGTGTAAATAAAGTAATTCTGGTTGGTAATCTGGGCGCAGACCCCGAAGTGCGGCGCATGAATAATGGCGATCCGGTGGTCAATCTGCGCATTGCCACGTCGGAAAGCTGGAAAGACAAACAGTCTGGCGAGCGGCGCGAAAAGACTGAATGGCACCGGGTGGTGATCTTTAACGAGCATCTGGCCCGTATTGCTGAGAACTATCTCAAAAAAGGCTCCAAGGTTTATCTTGAAGGCCAGATTGCCACCCGCAAATGGCAGGACCGTGATGGCAATGACAAATACACCACCGAGATTGTGCTGAACCGTTTTCGCGGTGAATTGCAAATGCTGGATAGTCGCGGCGAAGGCGGCGGCGGTGGTTCGTCCTACGGTGGTGGCTCCGGCAGTAGTAGCGGTGGCCAGCAAGGCGGTAGTAGCCAGCAAGGTGGCGGCCAGTCCGAAAACTTCGACCGCGATATGGATGACGACATCCCCTTTTAGGGGTGCTTATGCGAGTAGAAAACGGCCACGGGAATAGGTGAGGGAGGCAAATCACATGCGCATCCTTGTCACTGGTGGTTATGGGTTTATTGGCGCATCGGTTTGCGCCAGGCTATTCGCCGAAGGACACGAAGTCATTGGCGCTGGTAGGCGTGTCGAATGGGCGCGTCGTCGCTTCTCCGGCTGGCAATGGGTATTTTGCGATTTCAACCAGGATATAGTGCCAGACCTCTGGGTGGACCGGTTAAAAAATATTGATGCGGTTATCAACTGTGTGGGCGTGCTGCAAGACGGTGGCCAGGACAATACGCAAAATGCCCATGTAACTGGCTTAAAAGCCTTGCTCGAAGCCTGTGAAATCTCAGGGGTCAAAACATTTATACATTTTTCAGCAATTGGAGCTGACCCTGCGGCTGGAACCGCTTATGCCAGAAGCAAACATCAAGGCGCTGAACTGGTAATGGCCTCTAAACTTAACTGGGTAGTTTTAGAGCCATCCCTGGTGCTGGACCGCAATGCTTATGGAGGGTCAGCACTTATTAGAATGCTGGCCGGGTTGCCGGGCATTATTCCGCTGGCATATGGGCGAACCAAGTTCCAGCCCATTCACATGCGTGATCTTACGCTAATCGTTTCCCGCTTGTTGCTCGATAACGCTCCCAATAAAATTCAGATGGAAATAGCCGGTCCTGAGACGCATTCCCTTGAGAGTATCATTTTTATTATCCGCAATTGGCTAGGCTTTGGTAAGGCCGTGTTTGTGACGGTTCCAGGTTGGCTTGCCGCGCCAATATTTGCCTTTGGCGACCTACTGGGTGCTGTGGGTATTCGAAATGCGTTCTGCACGACGGCTAAAAAACAAATGCAGTATGATGTTGGCGGCGATCCGGGCCAGGTAGAAACGCTACTGGGCTATAAAGTCAGATCCGTTGAAACCTGTTTTAATATTGGACCTGCTACAGCGGCCGACCGGATACAGGCACGCTCCGCATTTTGGCTTCTGGCCGGTCGGACCATTTTAGCTGTTTACTGGATTTTGTCAGGACTTATCCCGCTATTGTTTTCAAAACAGGCCTCATTTGAAATGCTGACAGCGGCAGGCTTTCCGCAAAGCAGTCATGTTATGATTTGGATGATTGGCGGTCTGGTCGATATTGTATTGGGCGGTTTACTGTTATTTGGCGTTTTCGTTCGGCGTGTTTGTTTGGCGATGATTGTCATGACCTTGGCGTATGTCAGCGTCATAACACTGACGATGCCGACACTGTGGCTAGATCCTCTGGCCAGCGTTATAAAGGTTTTTCCGATGCTGGCGCTGGCGGCGTTGATTGCAAGTCTGCAACATGAGCGATGATCTTGTTTGAACTGGTCAAGTTAATCCATATTCTGTCTGCCGCCGTCCTGTTTGGAACCGGGGCCGGCATTGCTTTTTTCATGCTGATGGCATGGCGTTCAAAACAAGTGAATATCATTGCGGTGACGGCACGGCATGTGGTGCTCGCAGACTGGATTTTTACGACTACGGCAGTGTTTGTTCAACCTGTAAGCGGCATCATGTTGATTACATTGGCTGGCTATGACCCTTTCGCGCACTGGCTAATGCTAAGCTATGTCCTGTTTGTTATTGTGGGCCTTTGCTGGCTACCCGTTGTCTGGATACAAATCCGGGTAAAAATCTTGCGGAATCTGGCCCGGAATTCCAGGCGGAAAACCGTCACCAAATCGATGTCCTGATGCGCGTATGGTTTGCGCTGGGGTGGCCTGCATTTGCCGGTATCATAGGCATTTACGGGCTGATGGTTTTCAAACCCGCTTTTTAGCACATGGGATGGACAAGCGTGACGACCCGGAGAAAAACATGAGCATTGTCCTGCAATACCGCCTCATGCTGAGGAGTGAAGGCGAAGCCGAGCCTCGAAGGATGGCGTTTTATCCTACACTTTTCCCCATGCCGGGCACTGGCCCATCCAGTATAGGGCTGCTATTCTAAACCGCTAAAAACTGCCCGATTCGAGACTAGGCCAAAAGGCCAGACCGGGCGGTGTTTTTGTATTTGGTTTCAGGGGATAGGGCATTGAGCGAAACGGGCGACAAGACACCGGATCATCCTGGTGGTGACGGGCCGGAGGGGCCAGGTTCTGTAGAGGGCGTAGCGCCGATTTCCATTGTCGAGGAAATGCGCAAATCCTATCTTGATTATGCCATGAGTGTCATCGTTTCTCGCGCCATTCCCGACGTGCGCGATGGCTTAAAACCGGTGCATCGGCGCATCATCTATGCCATGTATGAGTCGGGCTATACCCACGACAAGGCCTATCGCAAATGCGCCCGTGTGGTCGGCGACGTGATGGGTAAATATCACCCGCATGGAGATCAGGCGATTTATGATGCGCTGGTCCGCATGGCGCAGGACTTTTCCATGTCGCTACCGCTTTTGGACGGGCAGGGTAATTTTGGCTCACTCGATGGCGACCGGGCGGCGGCCATGCGCTATACCGAAGTGCGTCTGGACCGTTCTGCCGAAGCCTTGCTCGCCAATATTGGCAAGGGCACGGTTGATTTTATTGAAAACTATGACGGCTCGGAAAGTGAACCGGCGGTATTGCCAACGCGTTTTCCCAATATGCTGGTCAATGGTGCCGGTGGCATTGCCGTGGGCATGGCCACCAATATCCCCCCCCACAATCTTGGCGAGATAGTCGATGCTACGCTGGCGCTGATTGATGAGCCGGAACTGGATGAATTGGCGCTGTTGGATATTGTGCCGGCACCGGATTTTCCCACAGGTGGGTTGATTGTCGGGCGGGCCGGGGCGCGCGCCGGTCTGGCCACTGGTCGCGGCTCGGTGGTGATGCGTGCCAAATGCGATATTGAAGAGATACGCAAAGGCCGTGACGCCATTATCGTGACCGAAATACCCTTTCAGGTGAACAAGGCCACGATGATTGAGAAAATTGCCGATCTGGTGCGTGACAAACGCGTCGAGGGCATATCGGATTTGCGCGATGAGTCTGATCGTGATGGCTTGCGGGTGGTAATCGAGATCAAACGCGATGCCAATGCCGAAGTGGTGTTAAATCAGCTTTACCGTTATTCACAATTACAAACCAATTTTGGCGTCAATATGTTGTCCCTGCATCAAGGGCGACCGCAACTCATGAATATGCGTCAGATGCTTGAGGCTTTTATTGCCTTTCGCGAAGAAGTGGTGGCACGGGCCACACGCTTTGATCTGGCCAAATCCCGCGATCGGGCCCATGTTCTGGTGGCACTGGCGGTGGCGGTGGCCAATATAGATGAGGTCATCGTGATGATCCGTAAGGCGCCTGACCCGGCCTCCGCCCGTGAAGCGCTGCTCGGCCGGGCCTGGCCTGCGCGCAAGATGGGAGCACTGGTGGAGCTGATAGCCGATCCGCGCTCGCGTCTGGATGATAATGGCGATATCCGCCTGACTCTGGAGCAGGCCAAGGCTATCCTTGACTTGCGACTGCAACGCCTGACGGCATTGGGGGCAGAGGAAATTGGCGATGAAGCTAAAAAGATCACGGAAACCATTGCGGACCTGCTGGCAGTATTGAAATCCCGTGACCGTGTGATGGACATCATCCGCGATGAGCTACGCGATTCAAAAGAGCGTTTTGCCGTGCCCCGTCGAACGCAGATCATTGATGCCGAGTTGGAAATTGATGATGAGTCGCTGATCGCCCGCGAGGAAATGGTGGTGACGATTACCTCTGGCGGTTATGCAAAGCGCACGGCTTTGGATACCTATCGCGAGCAACGTAGGGGCGGCACCGGCCGGGCCGGCATGACCACCAAGGATGAGGATTATGTGACCGAGGTATTCGTTGCCTCCACCCATGCACCGATCCTGTGTTTCTCCTCAACCGGGATGGTTTACACCATGAAAGTCTGGCGTTTGCCACTGGGCGATCCGCGCACCAAGGGCAAGGCACTGGTCAACCTGTTGCCGCTGGACAAGGGCGAAACCATCACATCCATCATGGTCATGCCAGAGGACGAGAAAAGCTGGTCTGATATGGACGTGATGTTTGCCACCCGCTCCGGCCATGTGCGCCGCAACAAACTGTCTGACTTTGCCAATGTCATGCGCAATGGCAAAATCGCCATGAAGCCGGATGAGGGCGATGGTATTATCGGCGTGAAAGCCTGCTCTGCCAGTAATGATGTGTTGCTAACCACGCGCAATGGCAAATGTATCCGTTTTCCGGTTGAGGCCGTGCGGGTGTTTGTCGGGCGCACCTCAACCGGTGTGCGGGGCATTCGGCTGGCCGATGGTGACGAAGTGATTTCCATGGCAATATTGCGCCATATGGATATTACCCCTGCTGAGGCACGGGCATACCTTAAACACGCCAGCGCCATGCGCCGCGCCACTGGTGAGGATGACGAGATCGAAAATGCCGCCGCCAGTGACGATACCGAGGCGGGCGAAGAGCAAATTGCCCTAGGCGTAGAGCGCATTGGTGCGCTTGAAGGGGCGGAGCAATTTGTGCTGACCATATCCGATAATGGCTATGGCAAACGCACGTCGGCCTATGAATACCGGGTATCCGGGCGCGGCGGCAAAGGTCTGTTTGCCCACGACTTGCGCCTTGCCAAAATGAAGGGTGCCCATTTGGCAGCCTCCTTCCCGGTCGAGGATGGTGACGGCATTATGCTGGTCACCGATGGCGGGCAATTGATCCGTGTGCCGATCAGCGGTATTCGCAAAGCCGGGCGAGCCACCGCCGGGGTAACCATTATCCGCCTTAAAAATGACGAACGGGTTGTCGCCGTGCAGCGGATTGTCGAAACCGAAGAGGATGAGGCCGGGGAAAATACCGAGACGGAAATCGATGATTGAGTTACCGCTCTTTTTCGGATTTTTACTGGCCAGTGCCATACTGATTGCCATCCCTGGGCCTAATGTGATGATGATTGCGGCGCAAAGTGCGCTGCATGGCCGCCGTGCCGGTTTGCTGGTTGTGCTTGGTCTGACTACCGGGCAGGCCATTCAGGTGGCGCTGGTGCTGACCGGATTATCCGCAATCCTGACTGTCTGGGGTGCCGCTTATGGTGTGCTAAAGGTGCTTGGTGCACTTTATCTCTTTTGGCTGGCTTCTCGTGCGTTTAAGCAGGCCCGGATGGTAGCCGGTGGGGGAGAAAGCATGCCAACCCCTGCCTTTGGGCATTTATTCAGGCGTGGTATCCTGGTGGCGCTGGCCAACCCCAAGACGATGTTATTCCATGCAGCCTTTTTGCCCCAGTTTGTTTCCAGCGATTTTGCGGCGGTTCCGCAATTGATGATTCTGGCTATCAGCTTTTTACTGACGGCATTATCTCTTGATAGTTTGTGGGCATTGGGCTTTGGTAGCTTTCGCCGGGTGTTAGGACACTATAAATTGCGAAATGGTTTGAACTGGGCATCCGGCATGGTCTATCTGGTTATGGGCGGATTTGCTCTTTCGCGCCGCTCATCCTGATAATGATGGTCAGAACAGGCAAGTAATATGAAAATCGGCCTTTACCCTGGAACTTTCGACCCGGCCACGAACGGTCATGTGGATATTTTGGGCCGTGCGGTCAAGCTGGTTGACAAGCTGGTGGTCGGGGTGGCGCGCAATGCCGATAAAAATCCGCTTTTTTCACTGGAAGAACGGGTTGAGATGATGCGCGTTGAGGCCTCTGCGTTTGAAAACATGGCGCAAATCGAAGTGCTGCCAATGACTGGGCTGTTGATACAATTTGCCCAGGATGTGGGGGCCCAGGTGATTATACGCGGTTTGCGTGCGGTTTCAGATTTTGAATATGAATTTCAGATGACCTGCATGAACCAGCGCCTTAATGCAGACATAGAAACCGTATTCTTTATGGCAGACCCGCAACATCAGGCCATTTCCTCGCGCCTGATCAAGGAAATAGCCCGGCTGGGCGGCGATATCAGGCCATTTGTTTCGCCTCTGATCGCCCGTAAATTGATGGAGAAAATCGGTAATCATGTATAGAAGAAGTGTTTTATTCTTGGCCTTGGTATTATGGGCTTGCGGCGCACCTGATCAGGTGGAATCCGCCAAAGCGCAGGAAAACCAAGGCAGCCAGGGTGCCATGAGCAGCGTTACGCAAGATGCCAATAGCGATTCCCGGCACCCACTCGGCGCGGCTTTGCCAGCAGGTATTCCAACGCCGCAGCAGGCCCCGGAGCAATGGCGTGAAGTGCCGGCAGAAAATCTGCTTTATTTAAATACCCTGCATGGCATTACCCTGGTCGAGATGGCACCGGATTTTGCCCCAAACCATGTGCAACGTATGCGTGAACTGGCCCATGCCGGTTATTTTGATGGTCTGCCCTTTCACAGGGTGATCAAGAATTTTATGGCCCAGGCTGGAGAGCCGTCTTTGGTGCGCCGCCCGCCACCGACAACACCGCCTTTGCAGGGGGAGTTTAAGTTCCGCCGCTCGCCACAGCAAAAATTGACCATAGTAGGCGAGGACCGCACGGCCAATACCGGCTTTGTGGATGGATTTTCTGTGGCGTCACAATCTGATGCGCTGGCGATGATGACCGCCGATGGCAAAGTGCAGGCATGGGCATTACATTGCCCTGGCGCAGCGGCGATGGCGCGAACCAGTGATCCAAACAGTGCCAATGCGCAATTTTATATTACTACCGGCTATCCCGAATGGTTGAACGGCCAATATACCGTCTGGGGCCGGATACGCGCCGGACAGGAGGCGGTAAAGTCTATCAAACTTGGCGAGCCTGCGTTTCCGCCAGACATGATTGAGGGTCTTAAACTTGGCACTGATATTCCAAAAGATGAACGCGCGCGGGTTTGGGTCTTGCGCACCGGGGGCAGCGCTTTTGCTTCTTATCTTGAACAGCAAAAAAATGATGATGGCACGATGCCAGGGGTTTGCAATATTGCCGTGCCGGTTTATGTCCAATGGGCAAAAATTGATGAAAACACAGAAAACAGGATAAGTAATAATGAGCGATGACGGGCAGGTTCTAACCTTCAAACTATCCACCGGCGATGTTAAAATCCGCTTGCGGCCCGATCTGGCCCCCGGTCATGTGGCGCGCATTATCGAACTTGCCAATTCTGGCTATTATGATGGTCTGACCTTTCACCGGGTTATCGATGGCTTTATGGCGCAAGGCGGTTGTCCGCACGGCACCGGCACCGGCGGTTCAGGCCAGCATTTGAAGGCAGAATTTAACGCCGAACCACACAAGCGTGGCGTGTGCTCAATGGCGCGGGCGCAAGACCCCGATAGTGCCGATTCGCAATTTTTTATCTGCCTTGATGATGCCACCTTTTTGGATAATCAATACACCGTCTGGGGTGAAGTGATCGAAGGCATGGATGCCGTTGATGCTCTGCCCAAAGGCGAGCCACCAGCAGAGCCTGGCACCATAATCAGTGCCAGTGTGGCATAACGGAGGAGGCTTATGAGCTGGATTAAGCGTATATTTTTCAAAGAGTCGACTGGCCGTTTGCGACGTCTATACGAACGGGTGAGCGGGTCTTCGGGCCAATTGGATAATATTCTGACTGCCCACTCATTGCGCCCGCATACGCTTGAAGGCCATTTGGCGCTGTATAAAAACACGCTCCATCACGGGGCGAATACGTTGACCAAATCCTTTTTGGAAACAGTTGGGGTTTATGTCAGTGCGCTGAACGGCTGCCGGTATTGTGTGGAGCATCATTTCACTGGCTTAAAGCGCCTCCTGGAGGACGATGACCGGGCCGAGCGCATGCGCACCGCCCTGGAAAGCAATATTCTGGAACCGGTATTTAATCTGCGCGAGCAGGTGGCCCTGCGCTATGTGCGCACCCTGACCCAGGCACCCTATGCGCTGATTGAGCAGGATATTCACGATATGCGTCAGGCCGGTTTTGATGATGGCCAGATTCTGGAAATCAATCAGGTAGCCTCATATTTTTCCTATGCAAACCGCACGGTTCTGGGCCTTGGGGTGGAAGCCGCCGGTGAAATGCTTGGGCTTTCGCCTGGCGACAATGCCAACCCCAACAATATGGCGCATGAGTAGGCGATTTTCGCCCTCAACTTTTTATGCGTGTTGATCTGTTTGATTTTGTACTGCCGGAGGCACGGATTGCCTTGCGCCCGGCGGCGCCGCGCGATGCGTCGCGTTTGCTGGAGATAAATCCCGGCCAGCCTTTGGCGGACTGGATGTTTAGCGACCTTCCCACACGTCTGCGCCCCGGTGATGTGCTGGTCCTAAATGATACCAAAGTGCTGCCCGCCGCGCTTTATGGCTATCGCCCGGCGCGGGAACATGGCGGCGGCGGACCGGCACGGATTGAGGTTAATCTGCACAAACGTCTGGATGATGCGCACTGGCGCGCCTTTGTGCGCCCGGCAAAACGGGTGCGCGTGGGTGATCGTATTGCTTTTGGTGATGATAATGGTGCCTGTCTGGGCGGCGCACTAAACGCGCTTGTGACCGACAAATGTGAAGGCGAAATCACCCTTGCCTTTGATTTTTCCGGTGCGGTGCTGGATGAAGCCATTGCGCGGGTTGGGCAAATGCCCCTGCCGCCCTATATCGCGCGAAAACGGCCAGTTGATGAGCGCGATGCGCGCGATTACCAGACCATATTTGCCAAAGACCCCGGCTCGGTGGCGGCCCCTACGGCCAGCCTGCATTTTACCGAAGAGATGTTTAGCGCCCTTGATGCGCGTGGGGTGGAGCGGGTGCAGCTTACCTTGCATGTGGGCGCAGGCACATTCCTGCCGGTTAAAACCGGTGATACCACCGGGCATAAAATGCACAGCGAATATTATGAGGTTACTGAGCAAGCCGCCGCCCGGCTAAATGCTACCCGCGCCGATGGACGGCGCATTATTGCCGCTGGCACTACGGCCTTGCGCACACTGGAAAGCATTACCGACGAAAATGGCGTCCTGCATGCCGGATCAGGCGACACAGATATTTTCATTACGCCGGGCTATCAATTTCGTGCCGTGGATGGCCTCTTGACCAATTTTCATCTGCCGCGTTCCACGCTTTTCATGCTGGTTTGCGCGTTGGCCGGGCTGGATGAAATGCGCGCCGCCTACGCCCACGCCATTGCTAATCAATACCGGTTTTACTCTTACGGCGATGCTTCGCTCTTATGGCGAAAATAGCAAACACTATGCCAATGCTGTCAGGGCATTTTCAAGATCAGCGATCAGATCATTGGTATCTTCCAGGCCAATGCTAAAACGCACCAGCGGACCTTCGGCCTGCCAGGGATGCGCGGTGCGCCGGATTTGCGGGTCGCAATGGATCACAAGGCTTTCAAACCCGCCCCATGAAAACCCGATACCAAACAGGCTTAGGGAATTTACAAACGCATGCACTTTTTCAGGGGGTGCTGGCTTGAGAATAATAGAAAACAGCCCCGCTGCACCGGTAAAATCGCGTTTCCAGAGGGCATGATCAGGGTGTTCCGGCAGGGCAGGGTGTAGCACCTGCACGACTTCTTCACGTTCGTTCAGCCATTTGGCAATGGTTAGCGCGCTTTGTTGCTGGTGGTCCATACGAACCCCCATGGTGCGCATACCGCGCAAGGTCAGATAAGCATCATCGGGGGATACCGCATTGCCGGTAAGATAGGCATAATGCTGCATCTGTGCCGCCATTGCCTTATCCCGTGCCGCAATGGCCCCCATTAGCACATCAGAATGGCCGGTATGATATTTAGTGGCCGCCTCGATGGAATAATCAATGCCCAGATCCAGTGGTTTCAAAAACCACCCTGCGCCCCAGGTGTTATCAATTAACGTGGTGATACCGCGCGCTTTGGCGAGTTTGGCAATGGCCGGCAGATCGCTGATTTCCATACTCAGCGATCCGGGGGATTCCAGAAATATAGCGCGGGTATTTTCACGCAGCAGCTTTTGCAAAGCATCACCCAATCGCGGATCAAAATATTCGACCTCAATGCGATTGCGGGTCAGCACTTCATCGCAAAAATGCCGGGTAGGGCCATATACATTATCGGTTATCAGCAGGTGATCTCCGGGCTTTAATACCGCCTGTAACGCCAGGGTGCAGGCCGATAAGCCAGAGGGGGTGAGCACCACACCGGCGGCATTTTCAAGATCGGCAATGGCAGCTTTTAAGGCGTCTTGCGAGGCGGTTCCCGCGCGACCATAATAGCGCTGACCGGATTTGCGGGCGTATAAATCCTCTGCTTTGGAAAACAAGATGGTCGAGGCGCGTTCAACCGGCGGATTGACCAGATCATCGGCTTTACCCATGACCTTGCGGCCCGAATGCACCAGGCGGGTGTTCTCTCCGGCTTTTTTTTTGCTCATGACAGCCAGCCCGGAACGGGAAGGTTCTTTTCGCGCAAAAACGCAGGGTTATAGAGTTTGGATTGATAGCGATTACCATAATCACAGAGCAACGTCACGATGGTATGGCCGGGGCCAAGTTCGCGGGCCAACGCCATGGCACCGGCAATATTAATGCCGGACGAACCACCAAGACAAAGTCCTTCGTGCTCGACCAGATTAAAAAGAATGTTTAAGGCCTCTTTGTCCTCGATCCGATAGGCGTCATCAATCATCACATTTTCCAGATTGCCAGTGACGCGTCTCTGGCCAATGCCTTCGGTTATGGAACCGCCGGTGGTTTCCAGCGTGCCGTGTTTCACCCATGAAAACAACTTGGAACCACCGGGGTCTGCCAGCGCAATTTTTATATCCGCATTTTGTTCTTTCAAGGCAAGAGAAACGCCCCCAAGGGTGCCGCCAGAGCCAACGGCGCTGATGAACCCGTCCAGCCTGCCATCGGTTTGTTCCCATATTTCGGGGCCGGTGGTTAGATAATGGGCGTCCCGATTGGCGGTATTGTCAAACTGATTGGCCCAGAGCACCCCGGCTGGCTCGGTTTTGGCCATTTTTTCGGCCAGTGTGCGCGAAAAATGCACATAATTATTCGGGTTGGCATAGGGCACCGCATCGACCTCACGCAACTCTCCACCGAACAGGCGCACGGCGTCCTTTTTCTCCTGCGACTGGGTGCTTGGCATGACAATGACCACACGATACCCAAGTGCGCGCCCGACCATGGCCAGGCCAATCCCGGTATTGCCCGCTGTGCCTTCGACAATGGTGCCACCGGGTTTAAGCGCCCCGGTCTTTTCAGCATGGCGGATAATGCCAAGGGCGGCGCGATCTTTTACCGACTGGCCGGGGTTCAAAAATTCGCATTTGCCCAGAATGTCACACCCGCTTGCCTCGGAGGCCTGGCGCAGTCGCAATAAAGGGGTGTTGCCGATAAGATCAATAACGGACTTTGCAGGGGACATGAGGGCACTCCGGCGCATATTTCTATGATGCACAGGTAATCACCCCAAAGCGCGCTGGCAAGTCACGCTTGCGGGCTTAGCACAAACTGTCCGACATCTGTGCGCCCGGTGGCAAACCCGGCTTCACAATAGGCCAGATAAAAACGCCATAACCGGTTAAAACGTGCATCAAAGCCCAGTGGTTTGATTCCGTCCCACGCAGCGGTAAAGTTTTGTGTCCACTCGGCCAGGGTTTTGGCATAGTCCTGACCGAACATTTGCGCATCTTTAAGGCCAAGCCCGGCAGACTTTACCTCCTCTTTCAGCACGCTGACCGAGGGCAATACACCGCCCGGAAAAATATAGCGCTGGATAAAGTCCATGCGTTTGGCATAGCGCGAGAAAATATCATCGCGAATGGTAATGATCTGCACGGCGGCCCGACCGGCGGGTTTTAGCACTTCACGGATCTTGTTAAAGTAATCCGGCCAGTATTGCTGCCCTACGGCTTCAAACATCTCAATTGAGGCCACCTTGTCATAGCTGCCCTCAACATCGCGGTAATCGACAAAACGCAGCTCCACCTTGTCATTAAGCTGGGTGCGTTGGATGCGCTCACGGGCATAATCAAACTGTTCACGTGAAATGGTAATACCGGTGACGCGGGCACCCACTTCCCGTGCCGCGTATTCGGCAAACCCGCCCCATCCACAGCCAATTTCCAGCACATGATCATTCGCCTTCAGATCGAGATTGCGCGCCATGGATTGATATTTACGCCGCTGCGCCTCTTCCAATGATATATCCAGACCGTCAAAACGCGCCGAGGAATAGGTCATGGAAGGGTCCAGCCATTTTTCGTAAAACGCATTGCCAAGATCATAGTGCGCAGAAATATTGCGTTTTGAGCCCGTGCGTGTGTTGGCATTCAATCGCATCATCAAATTGTGCAGCAGGTGCATGAAACGGCTGGAGCCAACGGCCAGGCTGTTCATGCGATCAAGATTTAAGGAAATGGTGGTCAACACTTTGGCCAGATCCGGTGTGCTCCATTCGCCCGCAAGATAGCTTTCAGCCAGACCGACATCGCCGGTTCTGGCCACCCGGCCTACCAGCGCGTAACTGTGAATGTGCATAGCCGCATCGGGGCCGTCCTGATCACCGGTAAAAAGCAGGGTTTTGCCGTCCGGCAGGGTTAGCCTTAAACGACCTGCGGAGATATTGAGCAAGCGCTCTGCCAGACGTTTGAAGGTCCAGGGCACACCGCGCAAAGCGCGGATGTTGCGTGCCGTTGCCGGTAGTGCAATTTCTTGCGCCATTCATGCCCCCGGTTCACCAGTGGAAGTGCACCATAGCAAAAAAGCATCAGTTAAGCAAAATGACGTCATGTCGCAGCAAGATTTTTAGCGATTGCCTCTTTGCCGCCGCTTTTGAATCGTGCAATGGAGTATGTTACCTTCAAGCCCAAATGAAAGATTGCTTATGCGCCCCTTAATTTGCTTCTTGATTCTGTTTGGTATAGCGCCAATGGCCCGTGCCGCAGAGCTGGAAACCCCGGCTACCCATGCGGTTATTCTGGATTATGACACCGGCCTTGTGCTTTTTGACAAGGCGGCAGATGAGCCAGTGCCACCGGCTTCCATGACCAAAATCATGACGCTTTATATGGTCTTTGAGCGGCTGAAATCCGGTGCCTTGTCGCTGGATGATGAATTTACCGTCTCCGATGATGCCTGGCGGCGCGGCGGGTTCAGTTCTGGCTCTTCGACCATGTGCCTGCGCCCAAAAGAGCGTGTGCGTGTTGAAGACCTGATTCGTGGCGTAATCGTTTTATCAGGCAATGATGCCGCGATTACGCTGGCAGAAAATATTGCAGGCAGTGAGGCTGCCTTTGCCCGGCAAATGACCGAGCGTGCCCATGAGCTGGGCCTTTCAACGGTGGAGTTTCATAATGCCACGGGCTGGCCGGACCCCAGCCATCAAATCAGCGTCCATGATCTGGCACAATTATCGCGCATTATTATTAGCGATTTCCCTGAAGATTATAAATATTTTGGCGAACGCGAATACGACTGGTGCACGGCAGCGCCCTCCAACCGGTATAACCGCAATCCTTTGCTTGGGGTGGTGCCGGGGGCCGATGGCCTGAAAACCGGTCACACTAAAGAGTCCGGTTTTGGGCTGGCTGCTTCTGCCCAACGTGATGGCCAGCGCCGCATTGTCGTCTTTAATGGCATGAAGTCCAGCCGTGGCCGTGCCAGCGAGGGCGAACGCCTTATGCGCGCCGCCTTTGGGGAGTTTGAAATCAAGTCGCTTTATGCCAACGGCGCAGTCGTCGGTGAAGCCAAAGTCGTGCTGGGCAAGGCCGCCAATGTGCCACTGGTAACGTCAGAAGAAATTAATATTGCTTTTTATCGGCCCAATCGTCGCACAATCAAAACTGCCATACTTTACGATGGACCTTTGCGCGCACCAGTGCAAAAAGGGGATCCGGTCGGGCAATTGGTGGTCGAGGAAAAGGGTGTGGTTACCGCAACTTATCCTTTACTTGCCGGAGAAGCGGTAGAGAAAAAGGGTCTCTTTGGCCTGGTAATGGACGGGCTGGTTGGCCTGATCAGAGGGTCAGGCAATCCATGAGCCGGACTGTGGCAAAATCCCCGGCAAAATTCATCAGTTTTGAAGGCGGTGAAGGCTCAGGAAAAACCACCCAGATCAAGCGGCTAGGCGAAGCCTTGCGCACCAGCGGCCATGAAGTGGTTCTGGCGCGAGAACCTGGTGGCACGCCCGAAGCCGAAATGGTGCGCGATCTGGTGCTGAATGGCGATCCAGGTCGCTGGACCGCCATGGAAGAAATGCTGCTTATGTATACGGCGCGCTCACAATTAGTGCGCACGGTGATCTCTCCGGCACTGGCCCGTGGTGCCTGGGTGCTCAGCGATCGCTTTGCAGATTCAACACTGGTCTATCAGGGCTATGCCGGCGGTGTTGATCCCGATGAGGTCAGAAAACTGCACAAATTGGTGTTGGGGGATTTCAACCCGGACATCACCTTCATCATGGATATTGAAGCCAGGGGCGGTATGCAGCGTGTGCATACGCGCGCGGAAGCGCTGAACCAGTTTGAGAAACGCGATGAGAGCTTTTATGAAAACACTCGCGCCGCTTATCTGGAGATTGCCAAAACAGCAGAACGTTATGTTGTGATTGATGCCGGGCAATCGCAGGACATGGTGGGGGCGGATATTGCCAGTGTCATCAAAGAACGCACCGGGGTGTTACTGTGAGCGCAAAAGCGGAACCCGTCGATTACCCTGAGGAGCCAGACCGGGCACCGGGCTGTGCCAGCCCGCGTGAAACCTATGACCTTTATGGCCATGAGGCTGGCGAGCATCTTTTTGATCGGGCCTTTCAGAGCGGGCATTTGCACCATGCCTGGTTGCTTGCCGGGCCACGCGGCATTGGCAAGGCCACTCTTGCCTATCGTATGGCGCGCCGGGTTTTGGGGGCAAGGACAGACACGGCGCGCGGGATTTTGGGGTCTGACCCGACCGATCCGGTCTGCCATCGCATTGCCGCGATGAGCCATGGGGATTTGTTGACCCTGCGTCGCCCCTTTGATGATAAACGCAAGCGCTGGCGCGCGGAAATCACCGTCGAGGAAGCACGAAGAATGGCGGCGCTGTACCATACGCGTGCCGGGGAGGGGGGCTGGCGGGTCTGCATTATTGATACGGCTGACGAGCTTAACCTTAATGCCGCCAATGCCCTGCTCAAAATGCTGGAGGAACCACCGGCGCGGGCGCTGATTATTCTAATTGCTCATGCACCGGGGCGATTGCCGGTTACCATACGTTCGCGTTGCCGCCAACTGGATTTGCGCCCGCTTGATGAGGAAACTACGACAAAAATCGTGATCTCTCATGGTGCCGGCGAAAAAGCAGCCCGTCTGGCCAGCACCTTGTCGGCTGGCAGCCCCGGCCGTGCGCTGGCACTGGTGGCCGCCGATGGTGCAAGTTTGTGGAGCGAAGTGGACAAAATCGTATCGCAAGGTCCAAGGGCAGGGCAGGGCGCTGCACTGGCACTGGCGCGGCGTTTGGCAATGTTAAAGGCGGCACCACAAAGAAAGCTCTTTTTTGAACTTCTGCTCATGCGCATTGAACAGGAAATTCGCGCGCACTGCACCGGCGCGGAACCGTTTGCCTTAGAGCGCTGGTTTGACTTGCGCGATGGGCTACAATCTCTTGCCCGCGATATGGAACGCCTCTATCTCGATCCGGCGCAAGTGATAAACCATGCTATTCAGGACACCTGGCGCACCGCATCGATGCACCGCCTGAAAACCCAAGAGAGTTAGGTCATGAATGCTGATTGATAGTCATGCCAATTTACATGCCAATGCCTATGCCCATGATCTGGATGATGTGCTCAGGCGTGCGCGCGAGGCTGATATTGGTGTTATGGCGACAATTTGTTGCCGTTTGAATGAATTCCCCCGCGCGCTGGCGGTGGCTGACATGGACCCGAATTTTTGGTGCACGATCGGTGTTCATCCGCACCATGCGGGGGATGATCCGCATGTGTCACCGGACTTGATTGCAGAACTGGCTATGCACAAAAAGGTTATTGGTATTGGTGAAACCGGGCTGGATTACCATTATGGTTATAGCCACCGTGATGATCAGCTTGCCAATCTGCGATCCCATGCCGAGGCGGCGCGCCAAACCGGCCTGCCGCTGGTTCTGCATACCCGCGAGGCTGATGAGGATATGAAAGCCTTTCTTGAGGAGGAGAATGCTGGCGAGGATTTTGCCTTTATCCTGCATTCTTATACATCCGGCGAGGCACTGGCGCGGCTGGCGGCAGCGCGCGGGGGTTATTTTAGCGTTAACGGGATTGCCAGTTTTCGCAATGCCGGCAGTGTACGTGGTGTTATTGCCGATATTATGCCCATGGACCGGATCATGCTGGAAACTGATTGCCCGTATCTGGCCCCGGTGCCAAAACGCGGACGACGCAATGAACCGGCCTATCTTCCTTTGATTGCAGATGTTCTGGCGGCAATTAAGGGTATAACGCGGACGCAGGTCGAGGCGCAAACCACACAGAATTTTTTCAGACTGTTTCCAAGGGCGGCAGCATCAAACTCTGAAAACATGGGGCAATCTCATGGGTGAAGCACGCATTGAAATACGCATTTTGGGTTGCGGTTCCTCTGGTGGAGTGCCGCGTATTGGGCCAAACTGGGGAAATTGCGACCCTGATGAGCCGCGCAACCGGCGCTCGCGTTGCTCGCTTTTGGTGCAACGCTTTAATAAAGAGGGGCAGGCGACCAATATTTTGGTGGATACGTCCCCCGATATGCGTGAACAGCTACTGGCCGCACAAATCAATCGGTTGGATGCAGTGCTCTTTACCCATGATCACGCCGATCAGGCGCACGGCATCGATGATCTGCGTCAGATTTGTTATCTGATGAAAAAGCGGGTGCCGGTTTATATGGACCCCCCAACCACAAAATCCCTGACCCGGCGCTTTGATTATTGCTTTGAACAGGCACAAGGGTCAGGCTATCCGGCCATTTTACAAGCCTGCGCCATGCCAAACTCAGGTGAGAGCTTTTCCATAGACGGACCTGGCGGGAAATTACCGGTGATGGCCATTGATCTTGAACATGGCCCGAATTTTCGCTCGCTTGGGTTTCGGTTTGGCAACATTGCCTACGCCCCGGATGTTTCGGCAATCCCTGAGGTAAGCATGGCGCATTTTTCCGGGCTTGAAATCTGGGTGGTAGATGCCTTACGGCGTGAACCACACCCCACTCACACGCATCTGGCGCAAACCCTGGACTGGATAAAACAGGTTAAACCGGGACAGGCGATCCTGACCAATATGCACCTTACCCTCGACTATGCGACGCTGAAGGCTGAATTGCCCAAAGGCGTGTTGCCAGCCCATGATGGACTGGTCGCCAGTGTGCAATTTACCGGGAAATGATTTTTTACTTTTTTGCCTTGGCTTTGCGCCTGCCTTTGCCAAGGCCGATTTCTCTGGCCAGATCAGATCGGCGGCGGGCATAGGCCGGTGCTACCATGGGGTAGTCCGAAGGCAATTTCCATTTTTGCCGATATTCATCGGGCGTCAGGTTAAAGCGGGTGCGAATATAACGCTTCAACATTTTCAGCTTGGCACCATCTTCCAGGCAGACAATATAATCATCCTTGATAGAACGAGCCACTGAAACCGCAGGTTTCTGATTTACCGGCTTGGACTGTGCATTGGATAAATCCGCCATGGTGGAATATACAGATTGTATCAATCCCGGTAATTCTTCAACAGATATGGTATTATTGTTGACAAAAGAGGCCACAATATCGGTAGTTAGCTGGATATTATCGGCAGGGTTTGGCGTGGGTTCAATTTCATCGGTCATTTACACGATCCTTTTGAGATTTTCTTGGTTTATACGGTTGATGAACAAACTGTAATGAACTGAATTGATGTATATAAGTATGGGCTTTATTATTTTTCATGCAATAGACCCGATGCAATTATTAGTGCATAAAAAACAGCAAGAACATTCTATAAATATGAGATTTGTGCTTGTAATATGCAAGTTTCACCTGTGAAGACTGTGCATTTGGTAAATCTTCACTGATGGCGATGGTTTTATGGAAAAATCTGGTGTGAAAGCGCTGAAAAAAGAAGGTTGTAACCCGCCTGCACAAGACTTATCACCATGGACTTCACAGGGGCGCTGAGCGAGCAGGAATGATAAGGCCATGAAAGATCAAAACTATGCACCGGATGCAAATCATCATTTCTTCCATGACCGTCTGGTCGAGGATGATCCGCAGGTATTTGAAGCTATTTTACGAGAAGAGAAACGTCAGGCCCGCCAGATCGAACTGATTGCCTCGGAAAATATTGTTTCGCGCGCGGTTCTTGAGGCGCAAGGCTCTGTCTTTACCAATAAATATGCCGAAGGCTATCCGGGGCGGCGCTATTATGGCGGTTGTGTTAACGCCGATATAGTGGAAAATCTGGCCATAGAGCGGGCGAAGGCCCTGTTTGGCGCCGGTTTTGCCAATGTGCAACCAAGCTCTGGCAGTCAGGCTAATCAGGGTGTGTTTCTGGCCCTGATCAAGCCGGGCGACACGGTATTGGGCCTAAGCCTTGCCGCCGGTGGGCATTTGACCCACGGTGCGCGGCCAAACCTGTCTGGCAAGTGGTTTAATGCGGTGCATTATGGTGTGCGCGAGGATAATGCGCAGATCGATATGGATGAGGTGCGTGATCTGGCGCGTGAGCACCGGCCTTCGCTGATTATCACCGGCGGTTCTGCGTATCCGCGCGTCATTGATTTTGCCGCCTTTCGCGAAATCGCCGATGAAGTTGGTGCGTATCTTATGGTGGATATGGCTCACATCGCTGGTCTGGTTGCCGGTAGTGTGCACCCCAGCCCAATGCCCCATGCGCATGTTGTTACCACCACCACACACAAGACCTTGCGCGGGCCACGGGGCGGGATGATTTTAACCAATGATGAAACCATTGCCAAAAAGGTCAACTCCGCCATTTTTCCTGGCTTGCAGGGCGGGCCGCTAATGCACGTCGTGGCGGCCAAGGCGGTGGCCTTTGATGAAGCCTTGCGCCCGGCTTTCAAAGGCTATGCACAAAATGTGGTGCGCAATTGCCAAACCATGGCTGAAGTCCTGGTGGATGGCGGGTATGCCATTGTTTCAGGTGGCACGGACACGCACCTTGCACTGGTTGATCTGCGCCCCAAGGGGGTCAAGGGCAATGCCGCCGAGCAGGCGCTTGAAAGGGCCTATATCACCTGCAACAAAAACGGTGTGCCGTTTGATCAGGAAAAACCGACCATTACTTCAGGTATTCGCATCGGTTCACCGGCCACCACCACGCGCGGCTTTAACGAGGATGATTTTTGCGCTGTTGGTGCTATGATCGTGCGTGTGCTGGATGCTCTGGCAGAGAATCCGGAAGGTAATGCCGCCATTGAGGCTGCCGTTCGTGAGGAGGTGGAGGCGCTGACTGCCCGTTATCCGCTGTATGGAGAATTGCATTAATGCGTTGCCCGTTTTGTTCCAGTGAAGATACACAGGTAAAGGATTCGCGTTCGGCCGAAGAAGGCGCCGCTATCCGCCGCCGTCGCCAGTGTGTTTCCTGCGGACAGCGGTTTACTACGTTTGAGCGGGTGCAGTTGCGCGAACTGACAGTGGTGAAACGCTCTGGGCGACGCGTGCGTTTTGCCCGCGAGAAACTGTTACGGTCTGTGCTGGTGGCCATGCAGAAAAGGCCGATGGAGCGCGATCAGATAGAACAACTGGTGTCTTCCATTGTGCGCCGCCTTGAAGGAGAAGGTGATCTGGATATATCCTCGGAACGGATCGGGCAGATGGTCATGGAGGCGCTTGCAAACCTCGACCCGGTTGCTTATGTGCGTTATGCGTCCGTATACAAGGATTTTACCGAAAGCAGTGATTTTGCCCGTTTCATTGCCGATGAAAAGCTGGACGACTAACTTTTATCAAAATTGATGATTTCCACGAAGGACTGTTCCATGAACAAGGCTGCACAAAAACATGCAGAAGACCATGCGGCTTCGCGCCGCGCCGCGCGCTTGCGCGCAATTCAGGCACTGTTTCAGATGGAAATGGGGGGCATGGGTGCGCGCAGGGTCATTGAGGAATTCAAGGAAAACCGCCTTGATGGCGGCGATGATACCGGTGTAAGCGGGCAGGCGGACCCCAAACTCTTTGAAAAACTGGTTCAGGGGGTCGTAGAATACCAGAGCGGGATTGATGACAGCATCCGCAGCCATTTGGCGAAAAACTGGCGGTTGGATCGTCTGGATACAACCATGCGCGCCTTGCTGCGTGCGGCCAGTTTTGAATTGCTGTATTTTCCACAAAAACCGGCCAGGGCCATATTGGATGAATATGTTGATCTGGCGGGAGATTTCTTTTCCGGGCCGGAGCCAGGCTTTGTTAATGCGGCTCTGGAGGCATTGGCCAGAGATCAGCGAAAAGATGAGTTCTAAAACGGATAAAATAGACGAATTTGCCTTTATCGAGGCCTTGGCAAAGCATGTGGCAGAAGCGCCAGAGGCCTTGGGTCTTAACGATGATGGCGCGGCGCTATGGTTTGGGGACGGGCGCAAGCTGGTTGTCGTGGCCGATATGTTGCAAGCTGGGGTGCATACATTAAGTAATGCCTCGCCAGATCAGGTCATCTGCAAAGCCCTGCGCACGAATTTATCGGATATTGCCGCCATGGGCGCGGCACCTGCCTTTTTTTTATGCACCCTTGCCTTACCAAAAAAACCAGAAGCGGCGCAGATACAACAAATAGTTTCGGCTCTTGATAAGGAACAAAAACATTTTGGCGTTTCGTTGATTGGCGGGGATACCATTGGCGGGAAAGGACCGTTTACGGTTTCCATAACCGTGTTGGGCTGGGCGGCAGGGCCGCTCTTGCGCCGTTCAGGGGCGAAAATTGGCGATGATGTCTGGGTCAG
Organism: Robiginitomaculum sp.; assembly: GCA_021776595.1. Lineage (GTDB taxonomy): Bacteria > Pseudomonadota > Alphaproteobacteria > Caulobacterales > Maricaulaceae > Robiginitomaculum_B. The sequence continues at coordinate 45,195 of JAJFFP010000035.1, forward strand.
TGGCCATATCGGTGATGGTTGGCTTGGTCTTCAGGTGGCGCAACAAAAAATCACCTCGCTTTCTTCTGCGCATGAAAAATCTGTCTTGCGCCGTTACGAATATCCCGAACCCAGGCTGAAACTGGGTGTGGCACTGGCGGGTATCGCCCATAGCGCAATAGATGTTTCCGATGGCCTGCTTGGCGATGCGGTGCATATAGCCAAAGCCAGCGGATGTGCGCTTACGATCCGGCCCGCTTTGGTGCCTTTATCTGCGGCCACGCAAAACTGGTTGCGCGATGAAAACGATCCCGAAACTTCGCGGGTGTCTCTTCTGACCGGGGGGGATGATTATGAATTGTTGTTTACGGCCCCGACAGAAAAAGCCGATAAAATTACAGGGCTATCGGCAGCGCTTGGCATAAATCTGTGCCGGATCGGTAAAGTGTGTGCGGGCGAAGGGGTGTTGCTGGAAAATGAGGCAGGGCAGAGGCACACCGCCCCAAAAACAGGCTTTACGCATTTTTGAACTCTTTGGGTTATGTTGGATTTGAAATTCGGCTGATCAGAGGAAAACCCATGCGTATTCTTGGCACATCACTACTCATTCTGGCGCTGTGCGCCCCGGCTTATGCCAATAGTGGTAAAGGCAAAAAGGCCAGTCACGGGCCGAGTAACCGGATTAAGGCCGAATGGACGATCAAAAGTGATCTGACGCCGGAAGAATATAAAGAACCAGATCAGTCACAATCAGTCCATGCGGTGGATATTCCGGTGGTGGTTGCCCCGATTGCTCTCAACGGACGGCTGGTCAATTACGCTTTTGTCTCAATCCGGGTGATTGTGGCTGATAAAGTTGATACATGGAAAATGCGGGCAAAATCTCACTTTATGCGCGATGCAGTGGTTCGTGCAGCCCATGAACATACCTTTGGCAAGGATGGAGAGCGCGCGGCGCTGGACGAAGAACATACAATTGCCTTGATAAAGGAGGCGATCAAGCCTTGGCTATCTGAAGATAAAATTGATCATATCGAATTCTTGAGCATTGATATGCTCAACGGTTAAAGCCAGATTTTAAGCACCGGAATCATTGATCTGAATGCGTTAGGCCTCTATGCGGCGTCACGCCCTTTGGCAGCATCCGAATTGATGGACACCTTGTTGCGTCCCGCATGTTTAGAGCGATAAAGCGCTTCATCGGCGTGCTCAATCAGATCTTCAATGCTGTCATTCTGGCTGAACTGCGCGACACCCAATGAAACGGTCACTGTGCCCATATCCTCATTAGTGGACTTACGCAGCAGTTTCTTGGATTCCACGCTGGCACGGATGTTATCGGCAAGATCAAATGCTGTCTGTCCATCGGTATCGGGCATGATGACCGCAAATTCTTCACCGCCATAACGTGCCACCAGATGGGATTTGGACGCATGGCGTTGCAGGCATGAAGCAACAAAGCGGATGATCTGATCACCGGTCTGGTGGCCCCAGGTGTCATTGAAGCGTTTGAAATGGTCAATGTCGCAAAGGATCAGGCTTAACGGCTTCTCGCCCTCTTCTGACGCCGAGCAATGCAGCAACATGCTTTCATCAAAGCGTTTGCGGTTGGCAATGCCGGTCAGTGCATCAGTCATGGCCTCGGTGCGCACTTGTTCCAGATTGGTGCGCAGTGAATTAACTTCGTCGGTGGTTTTGTTGAGTTTTTTCTCAAGCTGTTGGGTATGGTCCTGCATTTTGGTCGTTGCCGCCAATAGCGTATCGACCATTTCTTTAAGCGATTTATCATCATTGGCCTGGGCCAGAATATCAGTGGCACCAGACAGGGTTTTTTCATACTCAACCGTGTTACGTTCCGCCGCCGACAGCATACGCAATACCGTGCCAAGTTCCTTACTGAATTTGCCGCCGGCCTTTAGCGCCTGATCGGTCAGGTCTGTGCCTGCAAAATAGCGTTTGTGCAGCGTGGTGCATTGGGTTTGATCCAGGGCTTTATCCTTGATCAGAGGGCGAATTTCTTTTGCAAGCGAGGGCTTCTCACCACTAACATACGCATGGAATAACTGGTAATTATCAGGGCTTGCATCCAGACCAAGCTCATCAAGAAGTTTTATAACTTTTTGTGCCTGCTGTTGATTGTTTTTACCCGTCACTTTTGTTGCAGTAGACATATTCAAACCCTTTACGCGGCTCAAGGTGTTACATCGAGCCATCAATTTGTTTGCAATAGACTACGATGCAAAACCAAACAGAGGGTAAAGAAAATTGCGAATAAGCAAGGAAATAAATAGAAGCCCTACGGTATCAACTTACCAATTACCCGCGTTTGAAAAAATCTGGCATGGCATTTCCAAAGCCCAGGGGTTTGCCTTTTTGAGAAGGTTTCTGCCCAGGCTCATGGTTTTGTGATTTTGGCTCAGGCCGTGGTTTGTCTTGTTTTTTTTGCGTAGCGGGCTTGGCTGTTTCGTTGGTTTTCACGCTGGGCACATGCGCAATAACCGGTGCCTCATCTTTTCTTGATGCGGGTTTGCGGGACCTGACCTTGCGACGCGCAGGTTTTGGTGTGTCTTCCTTTATATCCTTGACCGTTTCTTCTGTCGCGGGGGGAGTGACCGGGGCTTCTGCTTCTGGCTTGCGCCCTCTAACCGGGCGTCGGACGGTGCGTTTATTTCCGCTTTCCTTCGCTTCGCTCTTTGTGGGCTTTGAAACGTCCTCTGGCGCGGATTCTACTGGTGTTTCAGTCTTTTTTGCACCAGGGGTTGTCGGGATTTCCTGGCCAATCAAGTTTTGCACACCGGCCAGTGATTTGGCATCATGGGGTGTGGCAATGGTTACCGCATGGCCCACTTTGCCGGCCCGGCCAGTGCGGCCAATACGGTGGATGTAATCTTCAGGGTGCATGGGCACGTCATAATTCAGCACATGGCTGACGTCTGGAATATCCAGCCCGCGCGCCGCAACATCGCTGGCAATCAGCAGGTCAATATCACCATTTTTGAAATTTTCCAGGGTTTGCGTTCGCACACTTTGCGGCAGATCGCCATGAATTGGCGAGGCTTTATATTTAGCTTTCTTCAAATAGGAGGCCACCCGGTCCACATCGCGTTTGCGATTGCAGAAAACAATGGCATTACGCACTTCATGCTGATCAATAATTTTACGCAAGGCTTCGTTCTTATGCCGTGCATCATTGCGGTCCAGCTTTACCAGAAATTGCACAATGGTATCGGCGGTTGCTGTTGGCCGGGTGACTTCAACCCGTTTTGGATTGTGCAGGAAAGTATCTACGATACGCTGAATCTCTGGTGGCATCGTGGCCGAGAAAAATAAGGTTTGGCGGGTGAAAGGCGTCATCTTGAAGATGCGTTCAATATCGGGAATAAAGCCCATGTCCAGCATGCGGTCAGCTTCATCAACCACCAGTAATTGCACACCGTTCATCAGCAAATTACCACGCTCCACATGGTCGAGCAGGCGGCCAGGGGTTGCGATCAGGACGTCAACGCCTTGCATCAGTTTGCGATTTTGATCACCAAAGGCCACACCGCCAATCAACAGCGCCATGGAGAGTTTGTGATACTTTCCGTATTTTTCAAAATTTTCAGCAACCTGGGCAGCCAGTTCACGCGTAGGCTCCAATATCAAAGAGCGTGGCATACGTGCTTTCGCCTTGCCACGGCTCAAAATATCAATCATTGGCAAAGTGAAAGAGGCGGTTTTTCCGGTTCCGGTCTGGGCAATGCCCAGCACATCGCGTGCCGCCAGCACATGGGGAATGGCTTCGGCCTGGATCAGAGTAGGTTCGCTATAGCCGGCTTCTTTGACGGCTTTCAGGGTTTTGGGGTCTAGCCCCATATCTTCAAAATTCATGGGCACCATGGTTAAAATTATGGGCGCGTCGATAACATATCCCGCGCGGTGCGGACCATAAGGCGACTTGTGCCCAAGTCAATGCGGGCCAGACAGGTAAAGACTGTCCAGCCCGCACATTATTGCATGATTCAGCCTTATCGATAGGCAAAAGGCTTTTCTTTGGCATGGCTTAAATCAATGTAGCGATCACGCAACTTCGTCTGTCTCGATGTCAGGCTCTGTTTCTTGCCATCAATAAAGACGTAATCGGGGCTGCTCATCAGCTCCAGCGGATCACCATCCCAGACCACCACATCAGCCTTCATGCCATTGGCCAGGGTGCCAAGGCGGTCATCAAGGCCAAAGATTTCAGCAGGAGCACTGGTAATGGCGGCAAAAGCGGCCGCCCAGGGCATTCCGTTGGCAACGGCGTCACCGGCCTGTTGCGCCCCCAGACGGGCGTTAAATGACTCGCCGATCTGGGCAATGGCAACCGTAACGCCGGCCTTGTTCAGCCGTGCCGCATTATACATGGTCGCCCCCAGGGTTTCAAAACTACCGGGCAGATTATCCTGTGGTTGAACGATGACCGGTATCCCGGCAGCAGCCAGCATGTCTGCTACCATCCAGCCTTCGGCGGCACCAACGGCCACCAGATCCAGCCTGGGTTGCGTTTTTTGCAGCCCGACCAGATTGACCAGATCTGAGGCGCGATTGGCATAGACAAGCAAGGGCATACGCCCTTCTGTGACAGGTTTTAATGCCAGCGCATCGGCTTCATTCAACAAAGACCCTTCGCGTGCCCGGCCAGGGCGCACGGTTCGTGCCTCGGCCAGTGCATTACGAAGATAGGCCCAGGCGGCAGGGCGGGAACCACCGGCAATACGTGCGCCGCGTTCGCCCATTTGCACCGTAACAAAAGCCTTGCCTTTGGTGATGGAATTAAAACGACCACTGGTGTCGGTAATAAAACCCGTGCCAGAGAATATGTTGGCCCCAGGTCCGGTGGCCACGGCCATACGGGTCATGCCTTCAATTTTGGTGATGGCAACGGCCTCGGCCTTGGGGTTAAAGCCATCCACCCCGTCAAGGGCAACCGAGAATTCAGAATCCCCGGCGCTGGAATCATTGGTGCTGGATTCAGCACCAACTTCGACCAGACCGACTTGCGCCAGGGGGGTAAAGAGGCCGGGCGTTACCCATTTTCCACGGGCATCAATGCGTGTGGAGTCATCTGGAATGGCGATATTGGTGCCAACGGCAACAATTTTTCCATCACGCATGATGACGGTGCCATTTTCAATCTGGCCTTGCGCCGTATTGGTGATGACCTTGCCGCCAGTAATGGCAAATGTTTGCGCCAGGGCAGGGCCAGCAACAGCCATACCCATGAGGGCGGCGGCAGTGGTTATATTTTTGAAAATGCTCATTTGTCATCTCCTTCACCGGGTTGGCCAAGCTCAAAATCGGATACGGCCTGATGGGCTTTATCATTACGGTCATACGTCACGGCGCCGTCCACAAAGACGGTTTCGGCGCGGGCATAGACGCTAAAGGGATTACCTGACCAGACCACCACATCGGCATTCAGGCCGGGTTTTAAGGCCCCGGTTTTATCACCAATACCCAACAGTTTGGCGGGGTTTGACGACAGCCATGTCCAGGCTACGCCCTGGCTGATATTCAGCCCGGCTTTATTGCCATCGGCAAGGGCCTTGGCTGCTTCCTGATTGAGGCGCTGAATACCGACCTGGCTGTCTGAATGGACAATCGCGCAGGCCCCGGCATTGTGCACCATGGGGATGTTTTCACGCACCGAGTCATAGGCTTCCATCTTAAAACCGCCCCAATCGGCCCACATGGCGGCACAAGTGTCATTCTCGCGCAAAAGGTCAGCGACTTTATAGGCCTCTACCGCATGATGGAAAGCGCCAACATGATAGCCAAACTCTTTTGACATATCGATGACCTGGGCCATTTCATCGGCACGGTAACAGTGCATGTTGACGATGATCTCACCGTCCAGCACCCCGGCCAGGGTTTCCATCTGTAAATTACGTTTCGGGGCCTTGGGCGGTTTTTTATCCTTGTCTTTTTTGTCTTTGGCGTTGCTCTTCTTTTCTTCCCACTTGACATAATCCGTGCGGTAATCATCCCAACTTTTTTGGTAAGCCTTGGCGGAAATCCAGGCCTTGCGATAACGGGAAAAATTACCCATGCGTGAGCCTGGTCCACCTTTTTGGCCATATACCCGTTTGGGATTTTCGCCGCAGGCCATTTTCAGCGCATAGGGTGCGCCTGGAAACTTCATGCCCTGAACCGTGCGCGAGGGCACGTTTTTCAGCACGGTGCCGCGACCACCAAACAAATTGGCTGAGCCAGGCAGGATCAACATGGCGGTAACGCCGCCAGCACGGGCACGGTTAAAGCCCGGATCGTGTGGCCATACACCATGTTCAGAAGAGACCTCGGCGGTTACCGGATTGGTCACTTCATTGCCATCCGATTGAGCGCGAACGCCGGGGGAGGCGTAAACGCCAAGATGCGAATGCACATCAATAATACCGGGTGTAACCCATTTGCCGGTGCCATCAATGATGCTGGCCCCGTCCGGGGCGCTGAGATTCTCGCCGACAGCGGTGATTTTACCATTTTCCAGCAACACATCAGCATTGGGTATATCTGCACCCATGCCATCAAAGACATGCGCGCCGCGAATTAATACCGGTCCTGATGGTATCGCCTGATAGGTCGATGGAAACGGATTTTTGTCGATCTCCACCATCTGGGCAGTGGCGGTGCCACATACCATTGTCAACGCGCCAACAAGCGCGAGTTTACTGATCACATTAGCCTCCCTTATACCCGGCTTATCTTTACTTGTGCCGGACTCCTGAGCGCAGGCTAACACCACCCACCCATGATGCAAGCAGGTCAATCCTAACATTATTGTCATTTTGCGTGAGCCGTATGCCTAAATCATCATGGCCGCGTCATCGGCAACATAAAGCGGTGCTTCGCCGCGTGCCAGACGGTGCAGGTGATCGGTAAAGCCATCCAGCCTTAGCCCTGCATCATTTGTGACCCTGAGCAGGGCATCGGGTTCTGCCGTCCGGTATAATGCACTGGCCAGCGCCCATAACCGCAACGAGCGCATGCCGGTCAGACAAAACCCCAGCACCGGACCGGGATTATCGCTCATGGCCTCACCGGCGGCAATCAGGGCATTATGCGAAAAGGCAGCGCCGTTAATTATGGGCACATACGCATAGGCCAGTCCGGCGGTCTGGGCGGCTTGTTTCAAGGTGGCGCTTGGCGGCTGTTCGTCCTCATCCTCTTCGCCATCGGGGCGGGCGTTGAGGATCAGGGCAAAGCCCATTTGCCTGGCCATCTGCATATCCCCGGCCATGACCTGTGGGGCCGTGGAAAAGTCTGGCGTTATACGGGTCAGGCGCGTCATCAGTTCTGGGGAGGTCATAGGGCGATCTTTCTGTTGGCACTAAAATGGTGCCAGAGATTGAAAATTCAAGACAGGTTTGAGCCGCTTAGCGCTGGTATTTGATAAAAGGCGTAAGGGTGGCCACCTTGTCATAAAGCCGCCGACTGGTGCTATTATGCTCCTCGGTCAGCCAATAGACTTGCCCGGCATCACGTTGATCGGCGCGTTCGTAGACCGCCTCGATCAGGGCGCGGCCAATGCCCTGTCCGCGCTCGGTGGGGCTAGTGAATAAATCAATCAGATAGCACGATGGTCCCGGTCGCCAGGTGTGCCCGTGAAAAACATAATGGGTAAAGCCGACCAGCTTTGCGGCATCACCTTCAGCCACCAACGCAAAAGGGCCGTCCGCTGGCGGGTCCATCAGACGTGCCCAGGTATCTTTGGTGGTCGCCGATAAATCAGCCTTGTAACAGGCCTGATAGCCTTTCCACAGGGGTAGCCAGGTATCAAAGTCTTCGGGGCGGGCAGGGCGGATTATCATTGTGCTTTTTGTACGGTTTTCAGACCTAACAGAATAGCGGCGATGATCATAAATGACCCGCCGATACGATCCAGCCAAACCAGGCCCGGGCCTCTTACAGCCTTGCCCATCCAGTGTGCAAGCGCCCCATAGGTGCATAAAAACAACCCGTCCATGATAATATAGGTGGTACTTAATATAAAAAACTGGATCCAAAATGCATGTTCTGACGAGATAAATTGCGGAAATAATGCCGCAAAAAACACAATAGCCTTTGGGTTGCTGGCCGAGGTGATAAAGCCCTGCAACCAAAGCCGTTGCAGGCTGGTTACCGATTTATTTTGCGCCATTTGATTGGGCTTTTTGGAACGTAAAAGGGTTTTTATACCTAACCAGAGAAGGTAAGCCACACCAACCCATTTGATGACAAGAAGGCTATGCCCATAGGTCAATATTATTGCCGCCAACCCCAGGCTGGCCGCCAGCATTTGCCCCACATTGGCGGTCAAATCGCCCCACGCGGTCATCAAGGACCGGGTGAAGCCATTGGCCATACTGTTCGACAGCATCAGCAATTGGCTCGGCCCTGGCGTGATCATCAGCACCAAAACAGTAGCAACATAGATGATCCAGGTTTCAAAATTCATGACTATCCTTCCTAAACATCCTGTTTGTAAACAAACCACATGTATGCCCGTTTAAAAAGCAACTTTTCTGTGCTTGCAGAAGGGTGGGCAACAGATTCTGACTGGTTTGAAAACACCGTTTAAGCATCACTCAAGGTGTCATACCGGGCTTGATCCGGTATCCATGAAGCAGGGCAGAATAGATGGATATTCAGTATAGGCCCCGGCTCAAGGCCGGGGTGACATGGGTTTGATATCCCTCACTCTTAGGTTCGCTCGGCATGACAACCCCTAAACATCCAATTCGCGCACAAATCTGGCGTGTTCCTGAATGAAGGCAAAGCGCAATTCGGGTTTTTTGCCCATCAATGTTTCCACCAGTGCCTCGGTGGTGGGCAGGTTGTCTTCATCAAAGCGAATACGGGCCAGTGTGCGCTTTGACGGGTCCATGGTAGTTTCTTTTAGTTGTGCGGGCATCATTTCGCCCAGCCCCTTAAAGCGGCTGATCTCGACCTTGCCGCGCCCGGAAAATTCGGTGCGCAACAGCTCCTCGCGGTGCGCATCATCGCGGGCATAGGCGCTTTTGCCCTTTTGGCTGAGGCGGTAGAGCGGTGGCAGCGCCAGATAGAGC
>JAJFFP010000036.1 GCA_021776595.1 Robiginitomaculum sp.
GGGCGCTTTGATGTGATCGCCTATGCTAATAAACTACCATTGCGTCATAAACCCGGAACAAACTGGAATTATTCCACCGCCGGTTTTCACCTGATTGCCAGTGCCTTGCAGGGTTTGATCGCAAAAAAGGTGCAAATACCGCCGCCTGCGCCCAAAGCCATGATAGATTATGCCAATGCCAGCCTGTTTGACCTCATTGGCATGGATGCCCGTATCGAATTTGATGCTGCCGGCACGTTTCTTGGCGGCTCGCTGGTTTGGGCCTCAGCGCGTGATTTTGCCCGCTTTGGCTATCTTTATCTGCGCGACGGGGTGTGGGATGGCGAACGGGTGTTGCCAAAAGGCTGGGTGAATTTTTCCCGCAGCAAAACCCCGGCTGATAACGCCACGGTTTATGGAGCAGGCTGGTGGATTAATGCGGCAAATCCGGATGACATTCGCCCCAAAGGGCAGGGCTCTGCCCTTGGGCCACGTGATGCGTTTTCCGCGCAGGGCCATGAAGGCCAGATTATCTGGGTGGTGCCTTCGCGCGATCTGGTGATTGTACGTCTGGGCCTGATGGGTAATGGTGGCCAAAGCTGGCCTGCGCTTTATGACTGGGCGCAAAAAATAACCATGACTTTTGAGGAAATTGAGAATTAAGGCGCTGCCGCTTGTGCTTCACGCGCGGCGGCAAATGCCTGTTCAAACATAAACCGCATCGGACCGGCACCGAATTTTGCGGTCGCCAGAATATCCAGTACACCCCAGATAATAATGCCAGCCAGCGCCATGGCCAGAACAAACGCCAACAGCATCAATATCAGCTTGCCAATGCCGCCCCAGACTGATTTGCGCATAAAGACCCAGATAAAAAGCACCAGATAAAAAAGTTGCACTGGCGTCATCAGGAGATTGGAGAGCGCAGAATTGCCGGAAATTTTAACCGCTAAAATGGCCAGTGGCACACCAACCAGTGTGGCGGCATTATTGGCTGTGATATAAATCAGGGCATGACCAAGAAGGGTGATTTTTGGGGCGATCATCTTGAAAAACAAGGTAAACACGATGATGAAAACTAGATTGACCGGCGTAATCAGAAGGTTGAACCAGCCCTTTAAGGCCGCATTGGCCTGGGCCAGGGTAAAACCTTTGGCGGCCAGCAAATCAGCATAATCAGCCAAGGCTTCGGGGCCGCGAATAATCGCTTCCACATTAATATTATCATAAGCCTGCATCAGAACCATGAATATGGTCTGGATACCTAAAAGGAAAAAGAACAAACGAACCTGTCCCAGATAGCTGTCCTTATTGCCATTAACGGCATCGCGTGCCACCCGCACCGGATGCAGGATCAGATCGCGAATAGTGATTAACAAGCGCAGATCAAACCCCAGGAAAGCGTCAAAAAGCTGATTAAACTCCGGCCCACGCAGGGTTTCAGGAGCGGGTTGCACCTTGGCAGGTGCTAGCTGTTCCTCTTTTGTCATGCGGCTCAATCCCCCTCACAATACCCTAGCGATAGTTGTAACGAAAATCCAGCTTGCAAGAATTGGTCATATTTATTGAACGGTTAGGTCATTGCGGTTTCTTCTGGCCAGTGGCAAGCAGAAGGCGGGGTGATGCGAAAAGGCCGACCATGGACCGTAAAATCAGAATATGTGTTTCCGGTGCTGGCGTCTTTGGCGGCCATCATGCGGCCAAGCTGGCCGCGCACCCCCGTATTGAATTTGTCGGGGTGTATGACCCGGAACATCCTGAACGCGCACAAAAACTGGTGACCGAGCACGGCGGCGTGGCTTTTGCCTCACGCGAAGCCATGATTGTGGCCGCCGATGCACTGATCGTGGCCAGCCCGGCCAGTGTGCATTTTCGCCAGGCCATGGCGGCGCTGGAATGCGGACTGCATGTGCTGGTGGAAAAACCGCTGGCCACCAGCCTTGAAGATGCACGTGAAATGGTGGCCATGGCCGAAGAACAGGGCGTTATCCTCCAGGTTGGCCATCAGGAACGCTTTATATCCGGTGCTATTGGCTTGTTTGATATTCCCGAAACCCCGGTCAGCATTCAGGCCAGCCGTATTGCGCCCTATAATAAACGCGGCACCGATGTCAGCGTGACGCTGGATCTGATGACTCATGATCTGGATCTGGTAAACTTGCTGGCGGGCGGGGAAGCCAATGATGTGCGCTCTAACGTGCGCACTGGCCCCAGTGGCGGTATTGATGATGCCCGCGCGGAAATTTGTTATCCTGGCGGCACCAAAGCCAGTATTCATGCTTCGCGCGTTGCCAAAAATCGCCAGCGTCATATGCGCATTGAATACCCTTCTGGCGTAGTCGAGATAGATTTTTTCAAGCGTTTATTCAACAACAGCACCCCCTTTGCGCTCAATGCCGGGTTTGCCGATACGGCGGAAGCCCAGGATTGTCTGGGGGCGGAAGTCAACGCCTTTGTGCGGGCTATTCTGGACGGGGAAAAGGTGCCGGTCTGCGGGATTGCCGGGGCCAAGGCACTGGCGCTGGCCTTGCGCGTCGACAAGGTGGCCTAAGCGACATAAAAGGGCGTTATGACGCTCAAAATTTCCATTGCATCGGCACAGTTAAACCCGGTTATGGGTGACATTGCCGGCAATTGCGCCCTGATCCGCGCGGCACGCGATGCGGCAGCCAGGGATGGCGCAGATATTGTCATGACGCCGGAACTGGGCGTGCTTGGATACCCGCCAGAAGATCTGGTGCTCAAACCCTCAGCAGTTGCCGCTTGTCGGGAAGCCGTAAAAGCGTTGATGCGGGAAACCGCAGATGGCGGCCCGGCCATGCTTGTTGGTGCGCCGTGGGTGGATGAGGGAAGGCTTTATAATGCGGCGCTGCTTTTGGATGGCGGTGAAATCACCGCCCGGCGTTACAAACATGATCTGCCAAACTATGCGGTATTTGATGAAATGCGGGTGTTTGCGCCGGGGCCGATCCCGCAGCCGGTGGATTTTCGCGGCCTGAAAATCGGTTTGCCCATTTGCGAGGACATCTGGCTAAATGTCGTGCCCAAGGCGCTGGTGGCGGCTGGGGCGCAAATGCTGCTTTGTATTAATGGCTCTCCCTATCGTCGGCACATCAACCAGTTTCGCCATGATGCCTTTGCCGCCTGGCACAATGACGCACAGGTGCCGTTGATTTTTATTAACCAGATCGGCGGGCAGGATGAACTGGTCTTTGATGGGGGTGGTTTTTCCTGGGACGGGCAAGGCAAAATGGTGCAGCGCGCCCCTGATTTTCTCACATCCATTCAGACTGCGCACTGGAGCAAAAGCGAAGCGGGCTGGCAATGCAAGGCACCCCCAATGGCCAGAGAAATTGATGGCCTGGAGGCAGACTGGTTGGCGCTTGGCCTGGGCCTTGGGGATTACGTCAATAAAAACGGCTTTCCTGGTGTGGTGCTGGGTCTTTCCGGCGGTGTGGATTCGGCACTTTCGGCGGCGCTGGCGGTTGATGCCCTGGGGCCGGAGCGCGTCTGGTGCGTAATGATGCCCTCGCGCTATACCTCAAGGGAAAGCCTTGATGATGCGGTAGCCTGCGCCAATTTGCTGGGGGTGCGTTATGACACCATTTCCATCGAGGCGGCGGTGGACACTTACGCTCAGATGCTGGAGCCATTGTTTGCCGGATGCACCGCCGACACCACCGAGGAAAATCTGCAATCAAGGGTGCGCGCGGTGACGCTGATGGCACTTTCCAACAAGTTTGGCCACATGTTGCTGACCACCGGCAACAAGTCCGAAATGGCGGTGGGTTATGCCACGCTTTATGGGGACATGTCTGGAGGGTATAATGCCTTGAAAGACATCTATAAAACCGAGGTTTTTGCGCTTTGCGAATGGCGCAACCATCACATGCCCGATGGAGTTTTGGGGCCGCGTGGACCGGTGGTGCCGCAATCGGTGATCGACAAGCCGCCAACGGCCGAACTGAAACCCGATCAAACCGATCAGGATAGCCTGCCGCCATACGCGGACCTGGATGCCATACTGCACAGTTTTATCGAAGAGGAAATTGACGCCCCGGCAATCGTCGCGCGGGGCTTTAATGCTGATATTGTGCGCCGGGTGGAAAATCTGCTCTATCTGGCAGAATACAAACGCCGTCAGGCCCCGCCTGGGGTGAAAATCAGCCGTCGAAACTTTGGTCGTGACCGGCGTTATCCAATTACCAACCGCTTCCGGGATATGCAATGATACAGCCCCCACACAAATAAGGACATTTCTCTGTGTTTACCTCATTATTGATTGCCAATCGCGGTGAAATAGCCTGCCGGATCATGCGCACGGCGCGCAGCATGGGCATACGCACCATTGCGGTTTATTCCAAGGCTGATCGTCATGCGCTGCATGTGCGCGAGGCCGATGAAGCGCTGTTGATTGGCCCGGCTGTGGCGGCAGAAAGTTATTTGCGTGTGGATGCGATTATGGACGCGGCCAAAAAGAGCGGTGCCGAGGCCATCCATCCCGGTTACGGGTTTTTATCGGAAAATCAGGAACTGGCGGCGGCGTGCGAGCGGGCGGGCATCGTCTTTGTTGGCCCTTCGGTGCAATCCATGCGTCTGATGGGCTTAAAAGACGAGGCCAAACGCATAATGGAGGCCGCTGGCGTGCCAGTAACACCCGGCTATCACGGCGAGGATCAGCGCGAGAGCACGCTGGCCGCTGAAGCCGATAAAATTGGCTATCCGGTATTGATCAAGGCCGTGGCCGGTGGTGGCGGGCGTGGCATGCGCCGGGTCGATGCGCCGGAAGGTTTTATTGGTGCGCTGGAATCGGCGCGCCGTGAAGCCAAAGGCGCATTTGGTGATGACCGGGTTCTGGTCGAAAAATATATTTTGAACCCCCGCCATATCGAAGTGCAGATTTTTGGCGACCGGCGCGGGCGGATTTGCCATTTTTACGAACGCGATTGTTCGGTGCAACGGCGCCACCAAAAAGTGCTCGAAGAATCGCCTGCCCCCGGCATGAGCGCCAAAATGCGTATTGCCATTTGTGCTGCCGCCGTAGAGGCCGCCCGTGCTGTGGCCTATGAAAATGCCGGCACGGTCGAATTTATCGTAGATGGCTCCGGGCCCCTGCATGCTGATGGCTTCTGGTTTATGGAAATGAATACCCGCCTGCAGGTTGAACACCCGGTTAGCGAAGCCGTGACGGGTTATGATCTGGTTGCGTTGCAACTGAAAGTTGCTGCTGGTGGCTCCGTGCCGGAACAGGACCAGATCGCCCTGCGTGGCCATGCCATTGAGGCGCGGCTATATGCCGAAGACCCGGCCAATGCCTATATGCCCTCGACTGGAAAACTCGCACATTTTATTTTGCCGCAGGGGCGCAATATCCGTGTGGATACCGGCTATCAGCAAGGCGATCGGGTTAGTGAATTTTATGATCCCATGTTGGCCAAGGTCATTGCTCATGCGCCAACACGAAAGCTGGCCATTTCTGCATTGCGCGATGCGATTGCTTCGGTGCAGTCCTGGCCAGTGCGCACCAATGCCGGGTTTCTGACGCACTGCCTTGATGTTCCTGCCTTTATCGAAGGCAAGGTGGATACAGGCTTTATTGATGCCCATGAAGTCTTGCTAAACGGGGAACATCATAAACCAGCCTATAAAGCCGCGATCACCGCCCTTGTGGAACAGGTGAGCATGCAGAACAGGAAAAACAACCCGTCCAGCCCATGGACTGTCGAGGATGGCTGGCGCCTGAACCAGCACCCAAGGATCAGCCGCAGCTATGCTTATGAGGGGCAGACTTTGCGCGTTGGTTTGCAGGAAAAAGGTGCTTATGACTGGAAGGTTTCATGTGAAGATGTTGATTTGTCTGCGAAAAACATTGTCTTTGATGGAGTCGGTGTTCGGTTCGAGCTGAACGGTATTCGCCATTTGGCCAATACCGTGCCCCTGGATGGCGGGCAGGTAACCTTTGATAATGGTGAGGCATGGTGGCTTGCGCGGCCCAACCCGGATGCCGCTACCGAGGATGGTGAGGCCAGTGTTGTTATCACCGCCCCCATGCCTGGCAAGGTGCTAAGCCTGGCGGCAAAAACCGGATCAAAAGCGACCAGTGGCGATGTTCTGGTGGTGCTGGAAGCGATGAAAATGGAACACGCGTTA
>JAJFFP010000037.1 GCA_021776595.1 Robiginitomaculum sp.
TTAGATCAAGCTCGGTCGTAAAAGACCTTCCGGAGTCACAACCGCTTGCCGCCGCCAGTGGCCTTTGGCCAAAGGCCACTGGCACCCGACATCATGCAACAAAAATAACAAATGTGCAGGTGACAGCCAGATACAACCGGAGGGCGACGAAGGGCAGTGTTTGAAATTTAGAAAGAGCTTATCCCGTGCATAGACCCTCAAGGGCACATCAAGGGACACTCACTACCCCTTAATGACCCTCACGCTATCCCTCAAATACCCCTTAATTGACCCAAAACGCCCTTTTATGGACCCTTAAATCAGGCTTATTGACCCTTAATGACCCTGTGTTATTTGGGGGTTGCCCGTAATTATCCCCGCCCATGCAAAGCAAGCTATACTGGTGCCATTTAGAAGTGCAGGAAGACGTTGTTTACCTGCAATCATAGCCAATCTAGATCGGCATACGCAAAATGTCCTGATAAGCGCGGATGACCTGATCACGCACGGCGATCACGGTTTCCAGCGTCATTTCGGCTTCATTGACCGCGCCAACCACTTCGATCAGGTCAACCTTGCCAGTGGCCGAACCGATGGCCATTTGTTCTGCCTTGCCGGTATCCGTGGCGATGGTGCTCATCGCCTCCTTGACCATGGCCCCAAAGTCCACTTTCGCCGTGTCACCCGCTTCTGCGCCGCCGGCCGCTTTGGCCGTATTCACGGCTTGCCCATAGGCTTTTAAGGCTTGCATGGCGGTGAATGACATAATCTATTTTCCTAACGGCTGCGGAGGAGTTCGAGTGTGCGTGACAACATGGCCCGGCTGTTTTCAATCACGCTGATATTGGCTTCAAAACTGCGCTGGGCCTCGCGCATATCCATGAGTTCTACCATGGAATTTACATTGGGGTATTTGACGAACCCCTTGGCATCGGCGGCCGGGTGTCCGGGATCATAAACCGAGCGAAAATCCGATGGATCAGGCAGGGCCTTGCTCATCCGCACGGTATGGGTGCCGGTCGCGCGGTCCAGCTCTTCGGTAAAGACCGGGATTTTGCGGCGGTAAGGCTGACCATCCGGGCCGGTGGCGGTGGAGCCGGCATTGGCCACATTTTCCGCAATGATACGCATACGCGAGCTTTGCGCGCGCATGCCGGCAGCGGCAATTTTCAGGGCAGCAGACATATCACTCATGGTTCATTCTCACCTGATCAACGACCGGGTCTGGATATAGCCAGACGCAACAGCCCCATGCTTTTCTCATAAAGCCCGGCGGCAGCTTCGTAGCGCATACGGGTTTCGGCCACGTGCATGACCTGTTCTTCCAGCACCACGGAATTGCCGTTCAGTGTGGTTTCCGAATCCGGCCGGGTGATGATTTTGAAATTGCCGGAAACCCCAGTGGATGACGAACCGTTGGAGCGATGGATATGCGCCGGATCGCTCACCTTCAGGCTAACATGACCGCTGCTGGCCCCGTTTTTTTGAATGGCACCTGATAAAGCCCGGCCAAAACTTTTGCTGTCAATGTCTTTGGCAACAAAGCCCGGCGTGTTGGCATTGGCGATATTACGCGCCAGCACTTTCTGGCGTTCACCAAGCATGGACATGGTGCCGCGCAGCACCTGAAAAATCGCTAAACCTTTGATACTCATTTTGGGCCTCTTAATGCCCTAAAATGCACGGTTTATGGTTAACGGAGGATGAAAATCATACCGCTGAGCTGTCTAAAATGAACTGTCAGGCTGTTGTAAAAACTGTATTTCCTCTTGTGTGCTTTTACGGCCCAGCACGGCATTTCGATGCGGATAACGCCCGAAACGGTCAATGATTGCTTTGTGAGACCGTGCAAAATCATAATTGCTCTGCAGTCCTGGCGCGTTGAACAGGGCCACAGAACGCACCTGGTCGTCCGCATCCTCACTGTGCATGAAAGGCATATAGAAAAATGCTTTTTGCGGCGCGGATAATGGTTCATCCTGACCTGCGGCAATACCGGCCTTGCTGAGGTGCAACGCCAGGTTATCGGTGCCAAAGGCCTTGGCACTATTGCGATAGAGATTGCGCGGGAACTGGTCCAGCACAATGATGCAGGCCAGCGTATCCAGAGGGGCCTCACGGGCAGTTGGTGCCGCACTGGCCAACGCCTCGTATAGCGCACCAAAGCGGTCAGATATTTGCTGATCCACCCTGGCATTACGTATGAACCAGTCTTTTTCATTCAGCTCCATGAACCAGAATTTAATGACATCGCCCAATGCCTGAACTTTCATCGCACCGCCCTATCCTGCATGTTTTTGACCCCATTAATTTATGCTTAACGGAACCTTAACACCGCCAGCGCGATGTTAACACCTGATTTGGTTCTGCAAGGGTGCGGGCAATGGAATATTTCGATACGGGCCGGTATCTGGCGGGACTGGTGTTTACCCTTGGGCTGATTTTCGGCCTGTGGTATCTGATCCGCCGCTATGCTCCCGGCCTGGTTCGCAATGCCCCAACCGGCGGAGGCAAAAGTCTTTATATCCGTGAAGTTTTGCAACTGGACCCCAGACGCCGCGTAGTGGTGATCAATAGTGGCAAGCGCGAACATATCGTTTTGCTTGGGCTAACCGGCGATATGTTGATTGAAAGCCGTGATGCCGAACCGGTTGAGACCGTTACCGCTCCTGAAAACAAGGCGGTCTGATGCACCGGGGTTTCAAAACACTACTCATCGGGTTGGCCGGGATTTGCCTGCTTATGTTGCTGGTCAATCCGGCATTGGCACAATCGGTTACCATTGATGCCGGTGATGAGGGGGCGCTGACCAATCGGGTTTTGCAGCTCATTGCCCTGCTCACGATTTTATCGCTGGCACCATCCATCGTCATTATGACCACCAGTTTTGTGCGCATTGTCGTGGTATTGTCTTTGCTGCGCACCGCATCGGGTTTGCAACAGGCACCGCCTAATATGGTGCTGACTTCATTGGCAATATTCCTGACCGCTTTCATCATGGCCCCGGTGTTCCAGCAAAGCTATGCTGATGGCATACAGCCTTTGATGAACCAGGAAATTGAACTAAACGACGCCTTCACCAAAAGCGCGGCCCCGATAAAAACCTTCATGCTGGCCCAGACCCGCGAGGAGGATCTGGGTCTGTTTCTGGGGCTAAGCGAAGCGCCAATACCACAGAGCGCCGAAGACACACCGCTGCATATAGTGGCCCCGGCTTTTATGATTTCTGAATTGCGCCGGGCTTTTGAAATCGGGTTTTTATATTTTATTCCGTTTTTGATCATTGATCTGGTAGTTTCCAGTATCCTCATGTCTATGGGCATGATGATGCTGCCACCGGTGATCATTTCCCTGCCCTTCAAGTTAATCTTCTTTGTGTTGGTTGATGGCTGGCGGCTGGTGGTTGGCAGCCTGATCCAGAGCTTTAATTAGCGTGTGAACGCATACCGATAGCAAGTGCCCGGCTTTTTTGGTATCATACCAATGAAGCAAGGATGGGGACAATCAGATGCGTGCAATATTTGTCAAAATAATCATCGGACTGGTTATGGGCCTGCTCCCTTTATCTTTTGCCCAGGCACAGGAAGAACCCTCCAAAACCATACTGGTCTTTGATGCGTCGGGCAGTATGTGGGGCCAAATCGATGGCAAGGCAAAAATCACCATTGCCCGGTCGGTTTTTGAAAATGTGCTAAAAGACTGGCAGGCCGGTAATGAACTTGGCCTGATTGCCTACGGCCATCGGCGCAAAGGCGATTGCACCGATATTGAGCAGATCATCGCCCCCGGCCCCGTCGATAAAGATGCCTTTATGACGGCGCTGAACAGCCTAAACCCCAAGGGAAAGACACCCTTGTCAGCGGCGGTAAAACAAGCAGCAGAAGCGCTGAAATTTGAGGAAAATAAAGCCAGTGTCATACTGGTCACGGACGGGCTGGAAACCTGTAATGCCGACCCTTGCGCCATGGCCAGCGAACTTGAAAAGCTGGGGGTGGACTTCACCACCCATGTCATCGGATTTGATCTGGGCGAGAAAGAAACAAAGGCGGTGCGCTGCATCGCAGAAAACACTGGTGGCCAGTATTTCCCCGCCTCTAATGCTGGTGAGCTTGGCGCGGCCATGGAGATCGTATCCGAAGCCGCAACCCATGAGTATAATGTGCTGCTGCACGGTAAAATCAACAAGGATGCAGAGGAGCTTACCGATGGTGTTTCCTGGGAAGTTTATCCCTATACCAATGGAAAACTGGCCGCAGATTACCTGACCTACTCCTATAATGCCCCCGCATCATTGAACCTGCCACCTGGCCAATATCGCATCAAAGCCGTGCATGGAAAGGCCATTGTGTATCAGGATTTTGAGGTTAAGGACGAGGGTCTTAATGAAGCTGAATTACTGTTTGGCACAGGCACCCTGATCGTCAGTGGACGCGCAGACAAAAATGCCAGCGAGCCGGTTGGCAAGGAATGGGATATTTATCCGATCATCGATGGCGAAGTTTCAAAAAAATATATCGGATTCTCCTACCACGTTCCAGCGACTTTTATCCTGCCAGCGGGAAAATACCGCATCAAGGCGATATACGGCAAAGCCATCGTATATAAGGATGTTGAGATAAAAACCGGCGAAACCACCAAGGCCGTTATTATCTTTAATACCGGCACGCTGGAAGTCAGTGGCCTAGCCGGGCAGAGTTCACAAAAACCCGTCGGCAAGGAATGGGATATTTATCCGATCATCGATGGCGTAGTTTCAAAAAAATATATCGGATTTTCCTACCGTATTCCGGGTAAATTTATCTTGCCCACCGGCCAATACCGCATCAAGGCAATATACGGCAAAGCCATCGTATATAAGGATGTTGCCATTAAGGCAGACGAAACCACCAAGGCTGTCATTATCTTTAATACCGGCATGCTGGAAGTCAGCGGCAGAGCTGGCGGCGCACAGAAGCCCGTCGGCAAGGAATGGGATATTTACCCCATGGTGGATGGCCAGCCCGCCAAAAACTATCTGACCTATTCTTACAAAACCCCGGCACGTTTCATCCTTCCCGCCGGTGATTACTGGATCAGGGCCATTTATGATGGCAAAACCTATACGCAAAACGTCACCATTAAAACGGATACAAGCGCCAGCATTGTGATGCAATTTGACTAAGCCATAGCACCATCCCATAGTGCGCACCATTATAGGCGTAAGGGGTAGTATGTTGCGTATTTTTCAGATCAGCCTGATTGCACTTTTCAGTGTTTTTCTTCTCTCTTGTTCCGCGATCGGGCCAACCGTATCACCGCCTGTAGAGGCCGCCTTTACATTTTCGGGCGAAGATCAGGCCCGCGCCGCCCGCCTGGATGCCTATCTTGCCGGATTAAGAGAACAAGGCATCATGCCTGGGGCTTCCGTGCTGGTAAGCCGTAATGGCCATGAAACCTATTTTGGCAGCTTTGGCGATCGTGACCGAGAAGCCAAAACACCTTTTACCCGCGATACCATTGTGCGGATTTATTCCATGACCAAGCCGATAACCGGCATTGCCCTGATGATGTTGTTTGAGGAGGGTAAATTTACCCTTGATGATCCAATCGCCAAATATATGCCCGAATACGCAGACTTAAAGGTCTATGCCGGCAAGGATGAAAACGAACAACCGATACTGGAGGATACGGACCGTCCGGTGAGCATACGCGACCTGATGCGCCACAGCGCTGGTATGACTTATGGTTACTTTGGCGACACGCCCATAGACAAACTCTATCGGGAAAAGGGCCTGTTGGACCCGGCGCGCAGCACAGTAGAATTCAGTAATGATCTGGCCAGTATTCCCTTGCTTTATCAGCCTGGAAAAAAATGGCATTACAGTGTCGCGGTAGATGTGCAGGGACGTCTGATCGAAGTTCTTTCCGGCCAGACCCTTGGCGATTTTATGCAGAGCCGTATTTTTGAACCGCTGGGTATGAAAAATACAGGCTTTTCGGTTCCAGAAGGCCAGCAGGACCGTTTCGGCGCATTATACCAGCTTACCAAGGAAGGCGTAAAGCGGCTGGATGACAGCGACACCTTCAAGGCCAATCAACCATTTTTAACCCCCCAGGCGTTTCAAAGCGGCGGTGGCGGCCTGGTATCCACCATTGATGATTACATGCGCTTTGCGCTAATGTTGCAAAATGAGGGAACGCTGGATGGCAAACGTCTGCTCAAGCCGCAAACCCTGGCCATGATGACGACCGACCAGCTTGGCGATATTGACCCCGTCGAGCTTGGCCCCGGCCAAACCTTCGGGCTTGATTTTGCCATTCGCACAACGAGCACCGATGGACCACCCTATGCCCCTGGCTCATTTTACTGGGGTGGACTGGCCGGCACCTTCTTCTTTGTAGATCCGAAAAACGATATAACCGTGGTTTTATTTGATCAGGTTATCGGCGCCGGTGCGATCAAACTGCGCGAGCGGCTGGGCCAGGCGGTTTATGGTAATCCCAATCCTGATTGATCAGCGCACTTGTAGTAATTGATCGAGCAGCGCCACGACTTCAACAGAGGCCGCTTCCATTTGTGCCACTTCATCTTGTGCCCCTGCCCGGTCGCCAGATGCAAAAAGGGCGGCAGCACGTTTACCATGACCATGCACACGCTTGTGTGGGTCCTGCAAAGCGGCAAAGGCGGCATTACCACGAATGGTATTATCTTCTGTTCCATCATACCATTTTCCCAGACGGCAGGAATGGTGGTCGGCAAGTTCGGCCTCGGTAAGGTTATTCAGGCCCACCAGCATTTCTGAAAGATTCTTTTTCCACATAAAATGGTCGGATTTTGCCCGCTGGCGAACAAAACCGGCAATATCGCGGCCATCAAGCTGGGCAAATTGTTCAGTGATCAATGATTCTGAGGCCCCGACCGAGGTAATCACATCATCGGCATGATTGGCAGCAGCCTGGGCGTGTTGGGCTACAATACTGACATTTTCGGATAGTTCAGTGGTGGCCTCGGTCTGCTCGGCCAGCACCCCGGCCAGTTCGCTCATGCGCGCTGCATTGCCGCTTACCAAACCTTCTACCTCATTGACCATCTCATTGACTTTGGTGGAAAGGGTCTCGCCTTGATCGACGGCACCCCTGGCATGGCCAACCGCTCCCAGTAATTCACTCATATCTGCGCTAAGCTGGGAAATATGCTTTTGTATGTCCTCTGTCGCAGTTTGGGTCTGGCCGGAAAGTGCCTTGACTTCACTGGCGACCACGGCAAATCCGCGCCCGGCATCGCCGGCACGAGCGGCCTCGATCGTGGCATTTAGCGCCAGCAGATTAGTCTGACTGGCTATAGCTTCAATACTGCCGACAAATTCACTGATCTGTTCGGCTGCTTTTGAAAGCACATTCACCCGTTCTTCCATGCTGGTCATGGTGTCCGAAATCTGGTGACTGGCGTTTTGCATTTCATCGATGGAATCAGCGCTTTCGCGACTTTTCAAAGCTGCATTTTCCATTTCCTCGGACGATGATTGCGCGGCAGAACTGATTTGCCCTATCGACGCATTCAGTTCTTCAATGGCGGCGGCCATATTGCCTGCCCGGTCATTTACCTCGCGCACACTACCGGTAATTTTAGCCACCGAGGCCATGGAGTCACTGGCTTGCATGGAAAATCCAACAGTGCGCCCCAGGTCTTGTTCATCTCTTTTGGCAATGGCATCGGCGATCAATTGAAAGGCCGGGCGCAAACTCGCAGGCACCTTGGCAACAATATCCACCTGGCGACCTGACACAATTTCTTGCGCAATACTTTTTAAGGCATCAGCATCTATAGGGCCATCACTCCCGGCGTGTTCAGAAATGTGGGCTTGGGGGCGTGCAGAAAAGGAAGACATGTTTTTCACCATAAGAATGCCAGAGGTGCATAATCTCGCGCTTTAGGGTTACTGAAACCCTAAGATTATTCACTTGTTCGCTTGTCATTAATCCAGAAAGTCAGATTTGGCGGTTGAGGGTAATGGCGATGGCTGCATCGCCCGATTTCACCAACCCGTTGGCACCATAACCTTGCATTTTGCCGCGCGTTTGTGCGGCTTCAACCGCAATCGCCTTTACCAGCCCTTCGGTCAGGGTGCGCACTACACCAGACGCCTTGTGATTGGCATACAGAGCCGTATCAAGTTGCACGGTTTCTTCACGCAGGTTTTGTCTAAGATTTTGCGGCACATCCGACACCAGAGCGGGATCCTGACTGATCCTGGCGATCTCCAGCCGATAGGTGTTCGCCAGTGCATTTTTTTCTTTGGCAAAACTGGCCGCCTCATGGGGCGTGCGCGCCTCAAACAAGGCGGTTTCACGCTCCACCAGACCGCGCAAGCGCTGGGTGAGCACAATCATCTGCTCCACCCTGTCTGCGCCATTATGCGCGTGCAGTGCCATTATGATTGCCTTTTTTGTGGCTCAATACCTTGCATACGCAAGATCTCTGTCTTGAGCTGATCGGAAAGGCCGATACCGCCATTTTGGGCAAAAACCTTGGCATATTCTTCATGCAGCAGGCCGGAAAAGGCTTTTTCACCGGCCCCGCCGCCAAACGGTCCATCGCTTTTCAGCCCGGCAAACATACCTTGCAGCATCTGGCCCAGAAAAAAAGATTCAAATTCCTTGGCGACTTTTTCAGCCTGCGCTTCGGTGCGCACCCCGGTAATATTGGGCGTATTGGCGGGCTTTGCCGCCAGCGTCTGGGCTAAAAAGGCGTTGGATGCAAACGCGTCAGCCATGACTTATAGAACCTCAATCTCGGCTTGCAGGGCACCGGCAGCCTTGATGGATTGCAAAATCGCGATCATATCACGCGGTGTCAGGCCAAGGGCATTCAGACCCTCTACCAGATCGCTCAGTGCCACCCCGTTCTTGATAACAATCAAACCGGTGCCATCTTCTTCTTCAACACTAACGCTGCTGCGCGGCACCACTTTGGTTTCGCCGCCTTGTGAAAACGGTCCGGGCTGGCTGACCTGTGGGGTTTCCTCAACCGAAATGGTCAGATTGCCCTGGGCGATGGCCACCGTGCTGACCCGCACATTCTCGCCCATCACAATAATGCCGCTCACCTCATCAATTACCACTTTTGCCGGCAGGTCTGGCTCAACACGCAATTGCTCAACTTCTGCCAGCAAGGATACCATATCGCCATTCCAGCTTGGCGGGCGCGTCAATTGCACGGAGGTCGGGTTCAGGGCCACAGCCAGTGGCAGGCCCGCATAGGTGTTTATAGCACCCGCCATACGCCGGGCTGTGGTCAGGTCCGGGTTACGCAAAGACAAACGCAAGGTTGATTTTCCCGCCAGATCATACGCGATTTCACGCTCGACAATGGCACCATTGGAAATGCGCCCCGATGTGGGCACGCCCTGCGTTACCGTTGCCGCCTCACCACCAGCGCTAAAGCCGCCAATAGCGACCTGGCCCTGACTGACCGCATAAACCTCACCATCAGCCCCCATCAGCGGTGTGACCAACAACAGGCCACCCTGCAGGCTCTGCGCATCGCCCATGGCCGAAACCGAGACGTCAATACGCGATCCATTGGTGGCAAAGCCGGGTAAATTGGCCGTGACCATGACGGCAGCCACATTATCGGTCTTCAGCTTGGCATCACGCGTGTTTACGCCCAGCCGTTCCAGCATGGATTCGAGACTTTGCTTGGTAAATGGGGAATTGCGTAGACTGTCGCCCGTGCCATTAAGCCCAACCACCAGCCCATAGCCCACCAGCAGATTTTCCCGAACCCCTTCAATATCGGCTATATCCTTGATCCGCGATCCGGCAACAAGTTGACCTGGATGCAGGGTGAATAGGATACCGGCCAAAACACTCGCCAGAACCGACCTGATACTTTGCATAAACACACCCCAATGGATCAATCTACAGAACCCCTTGCGAAAGTCATGCCAGTTTGGGTTACGAATCCGGGTTTATTTATTGTTGTATTTCAACGCATTATTAGACCCAAACTTAATCTTGCTCGGCCCCCGGCAATAATGTTCCGGCAGAACTGGCCGGGTAGAATTTTATGCTTAATGGCGTGTTAACGCTCCGGGCCTCACAATGTCCAAATGGGAAAATGTGGACAGCCATGAGAATTAACGCAACCGGGCGCACACGGGCCAGTGCCAAAACCAAGACAAAAAGCAAGGCCGGCAGCGCAGGTAATTTTACCCCCGATAGTGTCGGCACCGACGAAACCAGCCGGGCGGCCTCAACCGCGTCTGCCAGTCCAATTGCCTCTTTGGATGCGCTGATTGCCCTGCAGGGACAGGAGGATTTTACCCAGGCGCGCAGGCGGGCAACGGCCAGAGCCGATGATTTGCTGGACATATTGTCTGATGTTCGCCTTGGTCTTTTGGAAGGCGCCCTGCCTGTGCGCACACTGCAACGCCTGGGTTCAACCTTGCAGCGCGCCCGCGCCAATACTGGCGATGCCAGATTGGAAAGTCTGCTTAATGAGATTGAGATTCGCGCTGAAGTAGAAAAAGCAAAACTGGATTTTGCGTCATAGACCGCGATCACTTTTTCGTTATATCTTGTTGATCTTAATAGATTATTCTTAATGTCAGAGATGATTGACGCTGCCTGCACTCTGGCTATACTCCGCGCGATTCATCGAAGGGTTTTCCCCTTGCCCCTATCATCAGCAGGAGAGCATTATGGCACTAAACGAACCTCTTGCATCTGATCTTCCCGAAGACTATGCGCCAAACGATAAAGAAGACTTCATGTGCGCGCGCCAGCAGGAATATTTTCGGCAAAAACTGATAAACTGGAAAAATGAAATTATCGCGGAAAGCCGGAGTACCATTGCCAATTTGCGCAAAGATACCGAAGCGCACCCTGACCTTACCGACCGCGCGCAAACCGAAGCCGATCGCACACTGGAGCTGCGCGCCCGTGACCGCCAGCGCAAGCTGATTGCCAAAATTGATGCGGCGCTGTTGCGAATTGAAGATGGCTCATACGGCTATTGCGAAGCCACGGGCGAGCCAATTTCGCTGGCGCGCCTTGATGCCCGCCCGATCGCCACGCTAAGCCTTGAAGCGCAGGAACGGCACGAGCAAAAAGAACGCATGGGCAAGTAATCAGAGCGCGCCCTTTTCCCGCAAGGCGCTGGAAAGAACCGCCAATTGCAACTCCAGGCGTTTGACCTCACGGACCACCATATTTTTATTCATTTCCATCCAGAACCATAATTTCAACATGGCAACAAAAAAGATGGAAACCCCCATACCGGCACCCCAGAGCGCCATCATATGTGCATCATCCGTATGCAGAAAATTCCACCCGGTCCACAAGGCAAAGCCAAGGGCCGTAAATACCAGGAACATGCCATAAATATTCCAGAAACGCATCTTTCCACGAAAGAGACCAAATATCATGGCGAACAAGCCAGGCTCGTCGGCAACAGCTTTTAGTTTCTCCAGCTCTGCACCAGACAGGGCTTTGCGGATTTCCTCATCTATATCGGTCATTGTTTTTCTCCTTCGATATGAGCGCGCAAGGTTTTGCGCACCGTGTAAAGTCTTGACTTGATCGTGCCCTCAGGCACCTCAAGCATGGTAGCGATCTGAACGACCCCCAGCCCCTGGCCATAAAACATGCCGACCAGAATTCGATCATCGGGGCGCAATTGCACCAATGCGGTTCGTAAGTCCATTAGATCATGGGTATCGGCCCGCATCTCGGAAACGGGTATTTTTGCCAACGCATCCTCGCCTTTGCGGCGGCGGATTTTACCACGCAGCATATCCGTGCAGACATGGCTGGCAATGCGCAAAATCCACGCCGGAAAACAAGCCGCATCATTAAGACGGCGCAAACTTTTGATGACTTTGAGCCAACAGGTCTGCACCGCATCATGGGCCAGATCGCGATCCTGGGTAAGACGCACACAATAACGCTGTAATACTGGTGACCAGTGACGCACCAGTGCATCAAAGGCAGCACGATCACCATCCTGTGCTTTCAGCACCAACAGTTCATTGGCAATATCATGTGCGTTGCGCATTTCATTCCACTGATGACGACCAAATGGTCAAGACAGTATATAGTCGCTTGCCCGCAAGATTTGGTTCATCATAAAATAAATATTTTACGCACTCACAGCACATGAACTTGTTGTGAGCAGGCGGCATTACGGTGGTATTGTGTGCACACCTGCGCTAGATAATTGCCGGGGCATCCGTTTATTGGAGAAATTATATGTTGATCCGCCGTCCACCGGGCTTTGCGCTTAAAGACAATGATGTCACGCCACAATCGCTCTATTTGCGCCGCCGCGAGTTTCTGGCTGCTTTTGTTGCCGCCGGGGGCACGCTTGCCCTGCCGCCTGCGGCGCTGGCCAAAAGCGCCGCACAAAATGACTTTGCCGCGCTTGATGCGACCAAAACCGGCTATAGGGTCAAAGGCCCTCTTACCCCTTGGGAAGCCCTCACCAATTATAATAATTATTATGAGTTTGGCACCGGTAAGGGCGATCCGGCCCGCAAGGCTCATAAGCTGATTACCAAGCCATGGTCTGTTATGGTTGAAGGCGAAACCGATAAGCCGGGCACTTATGCGCTGGAAGATCTGGTTGACTTTAATGCACTGGAAGAACGGATTTACCGCCATCGCTGCGTCGAGGCCTGGTCCATGGTTATCCCCTGGGTCGGTGTGCCTCTGGGGCCGGTTTTGCAGAAATTTTCCCCGAACTCGCGGGCAAAATATGTTCAGTTTTTCACCAAATTATCGCGCAAGGAAATGCCCGGCACGTTCTGGCCGGTGCTAAAATGGCCATACCGCGAGGGCCTGCGCATGGATGAAGCCTTAAACCCGCTCGCGTTTTTGGCGGTCGGCATTTATGGACGCGTTCTGCCCAATCAAAACGGCGCACCCCTGCGTCTGGTGGTGCCATGGAAATATGGCTATAAATCCATCAAATCCATCGTGCGCATCCGCTTTAGCGAAACCATGCCAGAAACCTCATGGAACATGTCTGCCCCGCGCGAATACGGCTTTTATTCCAACGTCAATCCGCTGGTGGACCACCCGCGCTGGAGCCAGGCGAGCGAACGTGTTATCGGTAGCCGCAGTGGCTTTGGTGGTGCACTGCAACGACGCGACACGCAAATGTTCAACGGTTATGCCGATCAGGTAGCCAGTCTATATACGGGCATGGATTTGAAAGTTAATCATTAGAATGGCGACTGTCTCCTTCTCCCATGGGGAGAAGGTTGGGATGAGAGGCTTGTGCCTGGCAAGCAATCCTGAAAATCTTCTCATCATCCATTACCCCCTCACCTTAATCCTCTCCCCAAGGGAGAGGAGAAAAATATGAACCTCAAAAACACCCCCATCATCCACATGAAGAACGCGCTTTTCATTGCCCTTAGCCTGCCGGCTTTGTGGATTTTCTGGCAATGGGCCATGTTGCTTTTGGGACAACCCAATGCCCTTGGCTTTAACCCGGTGGAGACCACCAACCGGTTTTTGGGCGATACCGCCATCCGGGTATTGTTGATTACCCTGGCCATCACCCCGTTGCGCGACCTGACCCGCCTGGCGGTGCTTACAAGGTGGCGGCGTATGGTGGGGTTATTTGCCTTTTTTTATGTCTGTCTGCACCTGAGCAGCTATTTGGGGCTAGACCTCTTCTTTAGCTTGGCCAAGTTGTGGAAAGACATCGTAAAACGCACTTACATTACCTTTGGCATGACAGCCTTTGTTTTGCTCATTCCACTGGCTTTAACATCGACTAACAAGGCCATTCGCAGGTTGGGGCCCAAGCGCTGGGCGCGCTTGCACTGGTTGATTTATCCTGCCGCCCTGCTGGCGGTGCTGCACCATTATTTCATGGCCAAAGGGTTTCAGATCATGCCGCTGGTGCATGGTGTTATCCTGGTATTCCTGTTGACCTGGCGCGTGGTGAAATGGGCAAAAAAGCGTTATCTGGCTACCCTTCCATCAAAACGGAAAGAGAATATCATATAATTCCTGGCCGTAACGCGGGTTTTGCACGTCCGATATAGTGCCCCGACCGCCATAGGAAATACGCGCTTCGGCAATTTGTGTGTGCTCAATCACGTTATCCGAGGCAATATCCTCAGGGCGCACAACCCCGGATACCAATAGCTCACGCACTTCACTGTTAATACGAACTTCCTGACGACCGGCAATCACCATATTGCCATTGGGCAGCACCTGGGTCACGACCGCCGCCACCGTCAGGTTGACCGATTCAGAACGATCTACCGAACCCTCGCCTTTATTGTTACTGGTAGAGCCAAGGCTGGTGAGTGATGCAGGGGAAATGGATTTACCTAAATGCTTTTCCAGTCCGAAAAAGTTGGTCAGGTCGGAATCCTCGCCCGAAGTTCGTGTGCGTTCGGTAGAGTTTTTAATTTTGGCCTTGTCTTCAATATTGATGGCCACCGTCAATATATCACCAACTTGCTTGGCACGCTGGTCATTAAAAAATGTGCGTGCGCCAGAGCGCCACAAGGAATTTTTGGTATCATCAACATAAGCCACGGCGGGCATGGGCATGACAATGGGTTTGCGTCCATACACATTGGCCGGGTTCTCAATCGGCGTCATGTCCGGAGCTTTGCCGATCCGTTTGATACGATCAAAGGTGCCGCAGCCGCTAAGCAATATACCGCCAGCCAGAATGAGCACCACTTTTTTCATCATTATATTCATCACTTTACTCCTAGCCCCCAACAACCGGGCCTATGTTGGCGCGGGCCCTGCCCGGTGCCGTAACCACCACATCTATGGTGCGATTAGATCGTAGATTAATCACCCGCAAAGGCTCGCCCAGCGCCGCTTCGTCCAACGCGCGGGCTTTGGCTGTCAGGCGAATTCCCGGCACCTCATAGGTAATGGTTATGATTTCACCACGATTGATCGTCATCAGGCGTTTCAGGTCCGCCTCGCGTAATGGCTTGCCCGCGCGCAAAGCCCGCCGTGTCGCCTGACCGGTAAAACTTTCCGGGTCCATAATCGTGCCTGAACGCACACTGGCTTCACGCACCTCAATCCATTGCACATCTTCGGGCCTGATTTCTTCGCCCGCCGTGTATGGACGCTTCAATGCCGGCACCGAAGCCAGACGCCAGGCGCGGCCACGCACCTCGACCGGGCGCCCGTCATCATAAGGCAGAACACGGGCACTAAAGGCACCGTTTTGCGGTGATAAATCAAACGAGACAATGCTGGCCTCACCTTTGGCATCAAGCGGCACAAACAGGGTTTGTCCACGATTGGCCAAGGCCACTTCATAATGGATCCCATCGCCCCTTGCCGCTAACTCTTCTTTGATCATGGTGCTCAAAACGCCGGTGCCGATCTTGGTGCCTGCCCGGCGCACGGTGACGCGTTTTAAGGATGCCGCGTTTTTCCAGACCCGTTTGTGTTTGGCAGCCATGGCCGATAACCAGGCCGGATCAAGGGAAACCATGCGGCCAGGTTCGGGCGCGCGGGTCAACACAATATCTGCCAGATCGTCAGCATTGGAAAACACATCACCAAAGCGCAAATTGGCATCCTGACTTTCGATTTGCGCCCGCAAACGCAAAGGCTCTGTCACACTGGCCTCTGCACCCAATACCAGCGCGGCACTGGCAGCAAAGATCAGCAACACCAAGGCAACAAGCGTGGTGGTGCGGCGCAAACGCAAATGTTCAAATAAAATATTCATTGCAAAAGCAACCCTGTTACTAGCGGCGCAAATTGGCGCTGGTGGATAGCATCTCATCAGAAGCAGTGATGACTTTGGAGTTCATTTCATAGGCACGCTGGGCGGCAATCAACGCGGTAATTTCCTGCACGGCATTAACATTTGAGGTTTCGATAAAGCCTTGAACAATCTTGCCAAACCCAGGGGACCCAGGGGTGCCGACATTGGCCGGACCTGAGGCGGCGGATTCCAAAAAGAGGTTATCCCCCTGCGGGTCCAGTCCGCCTTCATTAAAGAAGGTAACCACTTCCAACTGCCCAACAACGGCCGGAACCGGATTACCGGGGGTCAGTGCCTGCACCTGGCCTTGCGCATTGATAATCACATCGGTGGCATCCTGTGGAAGGGTGATGCCCGGCGCTACGGTATAGCCATCTTCGGTGGATAATTGTCCGTCACCATTGACGGCAAAATTACCGGCGCGGGTATAGGCATCATCGCCAGAGGGTAGCTGGATACGAAAATAGCCCTTGCCGCTAATCGCGACATCGAATTTATTGCCGGTTTGCGCCAGATTTCCCTGGTCGGTAATGCGATAGACCGACCCGGCCTTCACCCCCAACCCGATCTGGACACCG
The DNA here is from genome assembly GCA_021776595.1 of Robiginitomaculum sp. Classification (GTDB taxonomy): domain Bacteria; phylum Pseudomonadota; class Alphaproteobacteria; order Caulobacterales; family Maricaulaceae; genus Robiginitomaculum_B. The sequence continues at coordinate 16,309 of JAJFFP010000037.1, forward strand.
GTTGGCACGATCGTCCCTGAATCAGAGGAACTGGCCCCTTGACGTTCAATACTCTGATACAGCAAGTCCTGAAATTCTGCCCGCTGGCGCTTGAACGCCGTGGTGTTCATATTGGCAATATTATTGGAAATCACCTCAACATTAAGCTGTTGGGCCAGCATCCCGGTGGCGGCGGTATTTAAGGCGCGCATGTTATTCTCCTGATCCTAATTCGTTTGGCGCTGCATTCAGCGCACGCTGCCAAGGCGCTCGATGGTGCGCTTGGAAAGGGTTTCTGCCTGATTGAGCATATTGCTCACGGATTGATAGGCGCGGGTGGTTTCGATCATCCGGCTCATCTCGACAATGCCAACGACATTGGAGCGCTCCAGATGGTACTGCAGAACCTTTGGGGATTCCACGGCCAGAACTTCCAGATTAGCTGGCGCCTTGAAGCGTCCTTCGCCAACTTTTTTGAGTTTGTCCAAAGCATTAAAATTGGCAATGTCCAGCCGGGCAACCTCAAGCCCGCCGACCTGAACCGAACCATCTTTGGTGATCACCGGGGCTTCACCGTTCACATCCAGCACGATCGGCGCGCCGCCATCATCTAGCACCGCCATGCCATCCGAGGTGCTAAGTGTGCCGGTATCATTGACCGCAAAACGGCCATCGCGGGTATAGCGCTCCCCCTGCGGGGTTTCGATTACAAAAAAGCCGGGACCTTTTATGGCCAGATCAAAGGCTCTGCCGGTCTTTTCCAATTGCCCATCGGAGAAGCGGCGCGTGACCCCGGTATCTTGCACAAAATTAATTTTAGATGGCCCGTCCAAATGCCGTGCCGACCCATCTGATACATTTTTTAGAAGCAGTTTTTCAACTTTGAAACCGGCGGTGGACATGTTGGCGATATTGTTGGCAGTGACGTCCATTTGACGGCGCAGCACCATCTGCCGCGTAAGCCCAACCATTAGAGCGTTATTCATGAGTTCACCTGCTTCTGCCGTGAAGGGCGCGTTCAGCGACCTGTGGTGATTACATTGCAGGGATCATGCCAGATATTTATAGCCTATCTTTCAATGTGTTACACCATACATATTCAGACATTACGGGCGCACTGGAACACTTCTGCCGGTAAGGCGGCAGGAAATGCCGTGATAATTCCACCGACATTGGCAGCGCAATATCCCGATTTTGGCAACATCTCCTTAACCATAATTACGCCTATTATAAGAGAATGATTTTTTGCGGAGCATTTCATGGCAAAAGAAGACGCAGAACCGGACGACGACACCGAAGATGAAGACGGTGAAGAAGGCGGGAAAAACAAAGGCGGACTGAAGAAAAAACTGCTTTTCATCGGCCTTCCTGTGCTTGTCGTGCTGTTGCTCGGCACGGCGGCTGCTTTGATGTTTCTGGGTGGTGACAAGGAAAGTGCCGATGCGGAACATGCCACCGTTGCGGGCGAAGAAGGTCATGAGGGTGCCGAAGGTGATGCCCATGGTGCCCCGGCACCCGTGTTTTATGAGCTCCCGCCGATTTACGCCAATATCGTCGATGATGAGGGCGAAACCGCCGTGTTGAAACTGGTGGTGCTTCTGGAAGTAAAAGATGAGGAAACCGTGGCTAAAATTGAGCCGGTATTACCGCGTATCGTGGACCGGTATCAGGGTTTCCTGCGTGAGTTGCGCATGGAGGATGTGAAGGGTTCGGCCGGTTATTACCGCCTGAAACTGGAGCTTCTGCGCCGCGTCAATCAGGCGGTGGCCCCGGTGCATGTCAACGATTTGACCATAGATACATTATTGGTGAACTGATAGAATGAGCGACGATACTGATCAGGACGCCATGGCCGAAGAATGGGCCGCCATGGCCGAGGAAGATGGAACCGGCGGCGGAGCGGGCGCCGGTGACGATGGTGCATCGGGTGAAGACCAGGACGCCATGGCCGCAGAATGGGCCGCCATGGCCGAAGGCGGCGATGATATGACCATTGCCGGGTCCGAAGAAGGCCCCGGTGCAGAGCGTATCCTCAACCAGGACGAAATTGACAACCTTCTTGGCTTTGAAGGCGGTGAGGAAGAAGATAGTGACAGTTCGGGCATTCGCTCGATCATCAATACGGCGCTGGTTTCCTATGAACGCCTGCCCATGCTGGAGATTGTGTTTGACCGCCTGGTGCGGTTGATGACCACGTCTTTACGCAATTTTACCTCCGATAATGTCGAAGTCAGTCTGGACAATATTTCCTCTATCCGCTTTGGCGATTACCTGAATTCCATTCCCCTGCCTGCCATATTGGCGGTGTTTCGGGCCGAGCAGTTGGACAATTATGGCTTGCTGACCGTGGATTCAAATCTGATTTATTCCATTGTTGATGTGCTGCTTGGCGGGCGGCGAGGCACGGCGGCCATGCGTGTTGAGGGCCGCCCCTATACCACCATTGAGCGCCAGTTGGTGCAACGCATGATCGAGGTGGTGCTCAAAGATGCCCAGTCCGCATTCAAACCTTTGACAGAAATAGACTTTACCCTTGACCGTGTAGAAACCAATCCCCGTTTTGCCGCCATTGCACGCCCTGCCAATGCCGCCATTTTAGTGCGTCTGCGCATTGATATGGAAGATCGCGGCGGCCGAATTGAGCTGATGTTGCCTTACGCCACGTTAGAGCCCATTCGCAAAATGCTATTGCAGCAATTCATGGGCGAAAAATTTGGCCGCGATAACATCTGGGAAAGCCATCTGGCCTCCGAGCTATGGTCAACCGCCATGGAGGTTAGCGCCGTGATTGATGAACACGACGTGCCCTTGCGCCAAATGCTGGAGCTGAAAGTCGGCGATACCCTGATGATGAATGCCACGCCGCAAAGTAATATCATGTTGCGATCCGGCAATATCAAACTGGCCAACGGGCGTATTGGACGACTGGGAAAAAATGTAGCGGTTCGTGTGCAAGATGGACTGCAACCGGACATTCGCCGCCGATTAGAGGAGCAAATGTGATGACACTGTCACTCGGACTTGAAGGCCTGCTGGCGATATTATTGCTGGTCACGGTTTTTTACTGCTGGCGTCTGGATGGGCGATTAAACGCCTTGCGCCAAGGCCAAAATGGCATGCGCGAAGCGATCATGGAGCTGATACAGGCCACGCAAAAAGCCGAAGCCTGTATCGAGGGCTTACGCGCCACTGCCGGGCAAAGCGGGGCAGAGCTGGATGCCAGCATCCACAGCGCCCAGAAACTGGCTGCCGACCTGCAAAGACTTGGCAGAAATGCGAATGATCATGCCCGGCCAATGGCAAGTAATGTCAGCCCGTCCCCGCGCGGCGGCGGGCTGCTGGATCGTTTAAGAGAAGCGGGTTAACCAAATGACACGCCAAATTCGTATCCTTGCTTTTGTTGCCGTGCTGGCCATGGCTCTATTGGGCATGAAATCCTTTGAATTTACTTCGGAGGTTCTCGAATTTCTGGACCCGGCAACACCGGCCTGGGCATCATCTGGCGGTAAAAAGAAAGAAAAAAAGAAAAAAAACGAGCATGCCGCCCCGGCGCGAGCTGAAAAAGCTGATGAATATTTGGCATCGAACCAAAGAGAAGCCACAAATGAGCCAACACCTGCGCCTTCATGTGAAGGCCCAAGCCTGGCTGAACAGGCCGGGTTAAGCGAGCAGGAACTGAATGTTTATCTGACCCTTGGTCAACGCAATAAGTTGCTTACCCGGCGCGAAAACGAAATCGCCACCCGCGAGGGATTATTACAGGTTTCCCAGCAACAAATTGATGAGCGCATAAAAACACTGGAAGCTCTAAAAGGCGATATAAATGACTTACTTGGCCAATTGGACCAACAAGAAGAGGCACAGATCCAGACCTTGATCAAACTCTATGATACCATGAAACCAAAACCGGCAGCGCAGATATTCGCAGGTCTTGATAAAGACGTTTTATTGCAGGTCGCCAGCCGGATCAAAGCGGATAATCTGGCCAAAATCATGGCCGCTATGCCTGCCAGAAAAGCCGCTGAATTAACGATGGCCATGGCCGCGCGCACTCGCCTGCCGGAAAAAGCAAAAGACCTTCCGGGCATTTCCGGCGGAGAAAAATAAGGGCATTTTACAGCCCATTAAGACGTCTGTGGTAATGGTAACAATCAGCTTTATCACAATGAACATATCTCACTTGTCAAACTGGGGCTCAAAATGAGAAAATCTCACGCGGAAGGTGTTTTGATCACCCCTCCGGATACATTACGAAAAAAAATTGGCGGCAAGCTGGGTCCTGTAGATATGGATGCGATCGCCAAGGCAGAAGCTGCCATTGTCTCCTTATCTGGTAATTTTGATGAGTGGATAAACGACGAAGTTACCAAACTTGAAAATGCCCGCAAGGGTGTGCTCAGTGAAGGCATAGACGGGGATTCAGGACAAAGTTTATTTAACGCCGCCCATGACTTAAAGGGCCTGGGCCTCACCTATGGCTATCCATTTGTCAGCAGCATGGCCGATTCCCTATGCTCAATTACGCTTGAAAAAGAGATTCGTGCCAAAGCACCACTGTCACTGGTCAATGCCCATGTAGATGGTATCCGGGCGGTCGTGCGCGGCCATATCAAAACCACGAACCATCCCGTAGGTAAAGCGCTCCTCAAGGAGTTATCAGACCGTGCCAGGGAATTTCTGACCAAAGCCTGAGCTTGTCCAAGGATGGATGGCACCATACCCCGATATTACCCCAAAAGCGCGCCTGTGGGACAAGAGTAGGCAATCCCCCGCGTTTGAAAACAGGACACGGCCAGGAAACCAGCCACTTTCTTCTCCCATAGTGAGAAGAGTAAGATGAGGGGATGGAGCGCTATAAGGCATATCTTTGCATTTGCGTTTATCAACCCGCAAGCCCCTCACCCCGGCCCTCTCCCGCTTTCCTTTTGGGGGAGAGAGGAGTTATCCCGTGCATAAACTGACAAGGGGCATTTTGAGGGTCACAACTACCCCTTAATGACCCTCACACTGTCCCTGAAATGCCCCTAAAGTGACCCTTATCGCCCTTTTATGGACCCTTAAATCAGGCTTATTGACCCTTATTGACCCTGTGTTTTTTGGGGGTTACCCATAATTATCCCCGCCTACGCAAAGCCGCGTATAATGGGGCAATTTGAGTGGAGAACTGTGCCCAGCCAAGGGAGCACAGAGCCTTGGCAATTGGCATGTCTTGGGAAAACCATGCAGTAACATATTGCTTTGCTACAAAACTGCCCTATGAGGGCGATCCGCTGCACACAAGTGCGCTATAGAATTCAAGAAAATGAGTAAAGTATGAGAGCCTCCCTTGCCGCTTTTGTAGATCATATGTCTGGCACCTATGATAATGCAGATCGTTTCTCCCCTGGCCGCATCAAAATTGAAGTATTAGCGGGCCTGACCGTTGCCCTGGCTTTGGTTCCAGAAGCGGTTGCCTTCGCTTTTGTCGCCGGAGTACATCCACTGGTCGGGCTTTATGCAGCCTTTCTGGTTGGTCTGATTACCGCATTGCTTGGTGGACAACCGGGCATGATTTCCGGTGCCACAGGTGCACTGGCCGTGGTTATGGTGGCGCTGGTCGCCGGGCACGGCGTCGAATACCTCTTTGCTACCGTTGTCTTGATGGGCATTTTGCAAATCCTGGCCGGGGTGTTTCGCCTTGGCAAACTTATCCGTCTGGTGCCGCATCCGGTTATGTTGGGCTTTGTCAATGGGTTGGCTATCGTGATATTTCTGGCGCAACTGACACAATTTCAGGTCGGGCCGGAAGGCGACAGGGTCTGGATGAGCGGCCTGCCACTGGCGATGACGCTTGGGCTGGTGGCGCTGACCATGGGGATCATCTGGCTGATGCCCAAAATCACCAGCGCGATACCGGCCCCGCTGGCTGGCATTGCTGTCGTTGCCGCCATAGTGATCGGTTTTGGTCTGGATGTGCCGCGCGTCGGTGATTTGGCAAGTATTCAGGGCGGTTTGCCCAGCTTTCATATCCCCACAGTGCCGTTCAATCTGCAAACTCTTGAAATCATTTTTCCCTACGCGCTGATACTGGCCGCGATTGGCCTCATAGAGAGCCTGCTGACACTGAACCTTGTCGGTGAGATTGCCGGCAAGCACAGTGGCGGTGCCTCTCGGGAGTGTATCGCCCAGGGTCTGGCCAATACACTGACCGGCTTTTTTGGCGGCATGGGTGGCTGCGCCATGATCGGACAATCCATGATCAATGTGAAATCGGGCGGCCGTACGCGGCTCTCTGCCCTTGCCGCCGCATTGTTTTTGTTAGTGTTCATACTGGTAGCTTCCGGCCTGATTGAACAGATACCCCTCGCGGCACTGGTGGGGGTAATGTTCATGGTGGTCATTGGCACATTTGCCTGGAACAGCCTTCGCATCATGCGTAGAATTCCACTGACTGATGCCTTCGTCATTGTTCTGGTTACGATCGTTACAGTGATGTATGATCTGGCCACAGCGGTTGTCGTCGGGGTTATTGTATCGGCGCTCGCCTATGCCTGGAACAACGCACGGCGCATCCATGCCACCACCCGCGAAAGCCATAGCGAAGCCGGGGCCAAGGTCTATGAAATCGAAGGACCGTTATTTTTTGGCTCCACAGATGGCTTTGCCGAGCTCTTCACCCCGGATCAGGACCCCGATGTGGTCATTGTAGACTTTATGCGCTCTCGTGTGGTTGACCAATCCGCGCTGCAGGCCATTGAAGCGCTGGCAGGCCAGTATCAAAAACGCGGGAAAAAACTGCAATTACGTCATTTGTCCCGCGATTGTCACAAACTGTTAAACCGTGCCGGGCAACTCATGGTTGATTCAAATGATGATCCAGACTATGGCTTGGCGGTGGATTATTCTGTGCGAACCGGAATTCTGGCAGGCGGACATTGATGGATGGGGTAGTGCGCCGTTTTGTCGCGCATAGTTTGCTTCTGGTTCGCAATCACTGCGCCTATATGAGCCAGACAAGTTTGCTTGTGTGCCATAAAAAGGAACAAAAAAATGCGTCATACAATTGGATTAATTCTAGGCACCGCACTAGCCCTTGGGCTGAGCGCCAATACAGTTTTGGCCGATGATCACGCCGCCGGTGAGGCCGTCTTCAAAAAGTGCAGGGCCTGTCATTCCATTGAACCTGGCAAGAAGCGGGTTGGCCCCAGCCTTTTTGGTGTAGTGGGGCGCACGCCCGGCACGGCAGAGGGCTTTAAATACAGCCCATCCATGATTGCATATGGTAAAACCGGCGCGGTCTGGGATGATGCTACGCTCGATAGCTATCTTGCTTCGCCGCGCAAATTGGTCAAAAAAACCAGAATGGCTTTTCCCGGAATAAAAGGCGAAGAGGATCGCAAGGCCTTAATCGAGTATCTGGAAACGCTACACGATTGAGGGCGCGATTAGGTTTCGCGGACACGTTTTATGTCTGCACCAAGGGCGCTGAGTTTGCGCTCCAGTCCCTCAAAGCCACGGTCAAGATGGTAGACCCGGTTTACCTCGCTCTGTCCTTTGGCGCTTAATGCTGCAATGACCAGTGATACGCTGGCACGCAGGTCTGTGGCCATAATCGGTGCACCATGCAGTGTCGGCATTCCGCGCACAATGGCTTCGCGGCCATGCACGGTGATGTCTGCACCCAGACGCGAAAGTTCTGGCGCGTGCATAAAACGGTTCTCGAATATGGTTTCACGAATGATAGACGCCCCGTTCGCACGGCACATCACCGCCATAAATTGCGCCTGTAAATCAGTGGGAAAGCCCGGATAAGCTTGGGTTTCCACATCGGCAGCAGCACAGCGATCATTTTTCTGAATGATGCGCACGGTCTGCGCATCTACGTGCTCAACGCCTGAGTCAATGGCCCGCATTCGATCCCACAACGCCCCCAGATGCGCAGGATCACAATTCTCGATCAGCACATCACCGCCTGTTGCGGCTACGGCAAGCGCATAGGTGCCCGCCTCGATCCGGTCCGGCACCACCCGGTGTGTTGCACCCGCCAGACTGGAAACCCCCTTGATCGTTATGGTCGCGCTGCCTGCCCCCGTAACCTTGGCCCCCATAGCATTCAAACAATTGGCCAGGTCAGTAATTTCCGGCTCCCGCGCGGCATTTTCCAATACCGTTTCACCCTTGGCCAGCACCGCCGCCAGCAGAGCGTGTTCCGTTGCCCCAACGGATACAAAGGGAAAGTTGATCTGTGCGCCCTGCAGACCTTTAGGCGCATTGGCCACCGCATAGCCTTCTTGAAGATCAATCTGCACCCCCATGGCCTCAAGGGCTTTTAGGTGCAAATCCACAGGACGCGCGCCAATGGCGCACCCACCCGGCAAGGAGACGCGGGCATGGCCCTGGCGGGCCAGCAAAGGCCCCAGCACATTAAAGGTGGCGCGCATTTTACGCACCAGATCGTAAGGCGCGAATGGCGCGGCAAGGGCTTTGGCATGAAGCCGCATCTGTGTGCCATTTTCCCGGCTAACGTCCACGCCCAGATGGGCAAGCAAATGGGCCATAAAACGGGTGTCGGCGAGATCTGGCATATTGGTCAGCGTTATGGGTGCATCACTCAGTAAAGCGGCAGCCATGAGCTTTAACGCCGAATTTTTGGCGCCATTAATGCGAACCTGTCCGTTTAAGGCATTACCGCCATTGATTACGATTTTATCCATGGCCGGGGGATAGCGGCCAGATCAGGCCAGGGCAAGACCAAAGCAGGGCAGATTTATGGTTTTACTGGTTTTGAGGGTGTGGCAGACCGGCTTGACATGCCCGCTTTACGGCGACGTAAATTGGCGCGTAATGCCTCGGCAAGGCGTTCTTCTTTGGTCTGTGGCGAGGTTTTCTTGCGCCCGTCCGTGCTCTTGCTCATAAAAATGCACCCATAAACAGAAGGAAGTGAGGCTATACCCTTTATCTCACCCTGACACTGGGCTATATGCGCAGCCCAACAGGCATTTGTCCATGTGCACATAGCCTGCCCGCCGCAGTAGCTCAGTGGTAGAGCGCGTCATTGGTAATGACGAGGTCGGGAGTTCAATTCTCCCCTGCGGCACCATTTTTGTTTGATCTCGCGGCAATGCGCTACGCGCAGACTTCCGATGGGCCGGCAAACGATTGCCGGGGTGCAGTCGCACCCTGGAAGGCTTGAGAACCCTCACTCATGCGCGTTATCCGTTGTCCTACCCGGACGCGGCTGGGATACAATATTAACACTTTGAGTTTGCTTTTTCTTTGTCATACCTCGATTTATTCGGAGTATCCAAAAAAGCGGTCAGTCAAAACTGGACCCGGATCAAGTCCGGGATGAAGTAGCAAGAGCCTACATCGGAATGACGCCTGTAAAACGCACTAACCCGTCTTTTTGCGTGAAGCCACTGGCCAATAGCCCGAAAGGATGCGCTCACCGGTTTTTCCGTTTTCCACTTCTTCCTGCACCCGCGCACCGATACCGGAGAGGTTATTATTGTGCATGCGATAGCAAAATAGTGGTTCGGGGATATAAACGCCGGTCCAGCCATTATCGATAATGCGGCACCACTTATCCTGTTTGGTGCCCTTGCGCACGGTTTCGTCAAACGGTGCCACCTGCTTCATGGCTTCCATCACCACCAGTGCCGGTTCGGGGATATAACTTAATGTGCGGATGAGTTCCGCATCAAAGGGTGCGGAGCGGCCCCGCTCAAGAAACTCGCCATTGGATGAAATCAGATGACAGTCCATATAGACAAAGCCTGCATGCTGTTCTTCGGCGCGCGCACGTTCCAATACGGCCATGCAGCGGACAATATGGTTGTCCATCAGATAGTCATCTGAATCCAGCAGCAGACAATACGCGCCAGATACAACTTCCATGGCCCGGTTTACCGCCGCCACTTTGCCAGCATTTTTCTTCATTTCGATAAGGGAAATATCCAGCCTGCCTTTATAGGCTTCAATCTGTTCCTTAATGATCGCAACAGAAGTGTCGGTGCTGGCATCGTCAACAATGACAATTTCCATAGGAGAATAGTCCTGCCGTGCCAGGCTGGCAATGGTTTCACCGATATATTGGCCGTAATTATGGTTAGGAATAATAACCGATAACAGCTCAGGTGTTACAACACCACTCATAGACTATACCCACTTTTCAACTGGCAGTTCCTGAGAACTGCGCGCATCACACCTAAAAATAGTGTTTGGCGCCGCTCGCAAATTCTCAAGCAGCGCAGATGTTATGCGCTCAATTTGTATTCTATCCTCGCTGACAATGGCATCCCGTTTTGCAGTGCCATCACTTTGGAAAGTGCTCGTATCAGAATCATCCTTTGAATGGAAGTGAAACTGTGTAGTCATTTCTGTGATTACCTGCGCGCCCGGTGTAAAGCCAAATCCAGCCTTCAATACTTCCCTCAAAGTATCAGGACGCAGGTTATGATAATCTAAAGCCGCCACATTATTATTGCGAAACCCTGTTACCACATTGAAATAATTGCGATAACAGTGCGTCAAATAAGTGGTATCATCCATTTTTTGCACCTCGGACATGGCAAGTCCGGTTAAAAAACTGGCTTGAGAACGGTTTCTGGCCACTAAAGCGGCCGTTGTTTCCTTCACGACTGAAGCGATCACTTCTACGGGATCACGAAATAAAAACAGGCTTCGCACCTCTGGAAAGGCACGACTCACAAAATCAAGATAAAGGGTGTTCCAACTGATAAACTTCACAAAACTATGCTTTTCCATTCCCAAGCGAGGCCGGGTTAGTGCAAATACAAGGTTGCGAAACTTGCGTAATGTGCTGGCATTTACGGGTAATTCATCCTGCCATTCATTGGTTAATGCTGCCCAGAAACCCCGCTGTAATGGCCCACCCTGGTTGACCACACAATGTTCCGGAATACGCGCCAGTGCCTTACCTAAAAGGGTGGAGCCACAACGTGAAGTGTGAAAAACAAAACCCGATGGCATGATTTTGTCTGTAATCAGATCATCCGCGTCCAGTATGTCCATGGAGGAGGCAAAAGCAGTTTCAATCAACCCGGCCTGTGCCAGGCGCTCGATGGTAAACAAATGCTGCCAATCCCTGTAGGCATGTTTGCCAATATCCACCCAGTATATACGCCCCCCCCGATCTTCGTGCTGCATTGGTTCTATGGCAGCAGGGATCAGGCCGGAATTCTCGCGTATATCAGATATCGCCTGTTCATTAGACACAGTATCGTCAAAACGTCCCGGCAAAAGACGCAAGACGACCTCATGGTCTGGCAAGGCATAAATAGGCACCATCGTTCTTTGGTCTTCCCCGGCAATTGATCCAACCAGTAAACATGTTCACAGCCGGATCACACATACCCATAGCCCAAAGGGCGGTAAACGCAAAGCCCTTGCGCCGGTGCGGGGTATTTCTGGCAAAACCTTCCCCTTCATGCAGCTTTTCCTTGCAAGCGGTGCAAGGGTTTGACAGTTTGCGCGCCAATCCTACCCATCTCGTGTTTGGAGTGCACTGTGCAAAGAACCCCGGTTCAGGCCTACGGCCAATGGCTAGCCAATACGCCCGATAATTGGCCACAGGAAGCCCGTCATTCCGCCTTTCGTGAATTGATTGACCAGATCGGCGTAACCGTGCCCGGCACACGTGAGCCAGCGGCACGGATTGCTGCAAAAGTGGTAAGCGCGTGGGGCACCGGTTCCAGCGCCGCTGCCGGGCAGAGAAATCGCCTAGCGGCACCCTGGGCTGCGCTGGTAAACGGCACGGCTGGTCACGCGCTTGACTTTGATGACAATTTTGATCCCTCCAAGTCTCATGCGACCACGGTTCTGTATCCTGCCATACTGGCACTGGCAGAACAGGAAGGTAGTCGTGGTGCCGCCTGTATTGACGCCTATATTTGCGGTCTGCAAATTATTGGCAAGATCGGTCAGGGCGTAAACCCCTACCACCGTGATCGCGGCTGGCATGCCACGGCAACGCTTGGAGCCATGGGGGCTGCGGCGGCCTGCGCCCGCCTTTTGCAACTTGATGAGCAGCAGGCTGCCTATGCCCTGTCACTGTCAACCAGCATGGCCGCCGGATTCATGTCGCAATTTGGCACTATGGCCAAGCCCCTGCACGCCGGACTGGCCGCTAAAGCGGGTGTCATGGCTGCCTGTCTGGCCCGCGCGGGTCTGGATGCCAGCATGAATACTTTTGACAGCGAAATCGGGCTTAACCGGCTGATGGTAGGCCCCGATTATGAAGCACTGCGTGATGGTCTGACTGCGCCGGATCACGGGCATACCATGACGTTTGAGACCACTAATGTTGGCGAACCATTGTTGATTACCGAACATGCTTTTCGGGTTAAACGTTTTCCCAATTGTGGCGCATCTCACCGGGCGCTGGATGGCCTTTTAATCCTGCGTGAACAACATGGATTTAGCGCTGATGATGTATTCCGAATAGACATCACACTGCCACAAGTGCATGTGAATAATTTGATGTATCATGACCCGCAAGATCCCTTGCAGGCTAAATTTTCGTTTGAATATGCGCTTGGCACCGCGCTGCTGACCGGGGATTTCACGCTGGCTGATTTTACACAGGAGGCGGTCATGCGTCCTGAGGTGAAATCATTATATCCGCTCATTCACCTGCATGGTGTGGATGCCCTGGAAGGGGCGTGCCCAACCGAGGTGAAAGTCACCCTGCATAACGGGCAAATACATGAGACCGTGCGCACGATGCCCCTTGGCAGCAAGGCAACGCCCTTCACAGACGCACAATACTGGTCAAAGTTTGAAAGCTGCACTGCGCCTTATATGAACGAGATGGACTTACAGGGATTAAAAGCTGCCCTTATGGATTTCTCTGACCTGAAAAACATCGCCACCATGACCGATTTCTTAGCCCGAAAATTTGCGGAGCCATCATGAGCACGTCTACGACACAACCAACCAAGCCTGCCGTTCTGGTGTTGGCCGCCAGTCGTTCTGGGGCCGATGATCCGGTGGCACGCTTGAAGGGCACATCACACAAATGTCTGGCCCCAATAGACGGGGTTGTCATGCTGGAGCGGGTTATCCAGACCATTTTGGATTCAGAAGTGCTTGGCCAGATTTATGTGTCCATCGAAAATGAAGACCTGTTGCGCTCTGTGCCCGCGCTTGAAAAATGGCTGACTGATGGCGTTATTCGTATGGCGCCTGTGCGTGGTAATCTTGCAGATAGCGTGTTGGCGGCGGCGAAGGTTATGGACCCGGCTTTTCCAATGATCATTACCACTGGCGACAATGCCTTGCATGCTCCGGAAATACTGCAAGATTTTGTGGGCCAGTTTTTGGAACTGAAAGGCGATGCTGCCGCTGGTTTTACCACCGCCGAAACGGTTATTGCAGATTTTCCAGAAGTGGGTCTGGCTTATCACCGCCTGAAAGACGGTGGGTATTCTTCGTGTAATTTATATGCCTTTCGGTCGGCAAAAGCATTGGAGGCAGTGCGTATATTTGAAGGCGGAGGGCAATTTGGCAAGCGCCCCATGCGCATTATCAAGGCCTTTGGCATTTCACCGTTTATTTTATACAAATTTCGCCTCGCCACCCTTGACCAGCTCCTGCATGGCATTGCGCGCAAGCTGGGCATAACTGCGGATATTATCATGCTGCCCTATTCATACGGACCCATAGATGTGGACAATATACAATTCTTTGAAATCTCAGAGAAAGCCTTAAAAGAACGCCGTCTGGCCGCACAATCAAATTGAAGCCATCCGTATCAACCGGGGATAATGTAAACTAATCCGAGGGCTGTGCCTTTGACCTATTCTTGTGGCTCATTAATGAGGCTCGCAAGGAAAAATCATGAGCGAAACCCCCAACCTGAATATGCCCTATATTCTTGAGGCGCAGGCACAAAAGCACGTCACCCATAATGAAGCGATCCGGTCGCTGGACGCATTGGTTCAGCTGGTTGTTGAGGATCGCACACTGGATGCACCGCCAGCCACGCCTCAGGAAGGGGCGCGCTATATCATTGCCAGTGTCGCCAGTGGGGTCTGGACCGGTAAAGAAACGCAGATCGCCGCCTGGCAGGATGGGGCCTGGGCATTTTTTATCCCAAATACAGGATGGCAAGCCTGGATCAACAATGAAGCCCTGCAACTTTATTTTGATGGCGCTTCATGGCAGCAACACCCGAAAGGGCCGAGCTTAATCGCCAACACCTCCCCTATGCTGGCGCAAACCCGTTTTGAAATTCTCGAAGAAGAAGTTTCCCTTACCGGACCATTCACAGACAGCGCCATCATCATACCTGACCGGGCCATTGTGTTGGCGGTAACCACCCGGACAACGCAAGCGATCACCGGCGCCAGCAGTTATGATTGCGGCATTGTTGGTGCGCTTAGCAAATATGGTGCTGCCCTTGGCATTGCACTGGACAGCACCAATAGCGGTGTGACCGGCCCCACGGCATTTTATGCAGACACACCGGTGCGCCTAAGCGCCAACACCGCAGATTTTATAGGCGGTAAAGTGCGCATGGCTATTCATTACATGATGTGTAGCGCACCAACCTCCTGATTTATTTACCCTTTCACAACTACACCACGCAACCAAGGACAAAACAATGAGTGATCAATTTTCATATACCGCCACCGGCATGAGTGGCCCTGCGACCAATGCCTTTGCCATTACGCCTGACGATGCCAGTAATCTTGGTCAAACCACCCGCGCACTTTACACTGGCAGTGGCGGCGACATAGCACTGGTAATGCAAGGCGGTGGTACCGTCACTTTCAAAACCGTTCCGGCCGGTATAATCCTGCCACTACGCGTCAATAAAATACTGGCCACCGGCACCACCGCCACTGATCTTTGCGGGCTTGTATAATGATCGGGTTTGAAACCGGCATCATGCAGTCCGGCTATACCGGGCGCTGGTGGCCTGATGGTGCCACGCTGGCATTAAATTTCACACGCCCGGCGCGGGCGATGACGAATAATGTCCCTGCGAGCCTGGCATCAATCATGACGACTAATCGTTCAAGCAGCGCCGTAGCGAAGAATCTGGATGGCAGTTTGGTCGCGTTTTTGGCCAATGAGCCGCGTGTTACGGACAGGGGTTTATTGATTGAGGAAAGCCGGACCAATGAACTAACCGAGAGTGAATCTTTAACCGGGGAAGCAAATTCAAACACCACCCTTGCTGCCTCTACACTCACCGCGCCACATGGACTTGTTGCCGGGACCAGCGTTGTGTCGGATACAACTTCCACCTTGGTAAAGAGCATACGATTTGACACGTTATCAACAACGACAATTACCTTCTCAGGCTATTTCAAGGCCAACGGTAATGACTTCATGCAGATTGCACATGAATCATCAGGTAATTTTTATGCAAACTTTGACCTGTCCGATGGCACCATTGGCAATGTAGGGGTAACCACAACAGCCAGCATAGAAAATGCAGGCGATGGCTGGTGGCGATGTATTACCACTATGATGCTCACAAGCGCTTCCTCTGTCCGCGCAGCAATCATCGACAGCAAAACGGCAGCGGCCTTTGCAACCAGCACAGCAGCAGTTGGGAACGGGTTTTACGCTTTCGGCGTTCAGTCGGAAGAAGCCGATACTGCATCAAGCTATATTCCCACATCTGGATCATCCGTTACCCGTGTCGCTGATGATATAAGACTTGTGCAAAGCGGATCATTACCATTTGCCGGGTTTAACTCTGCTGAGGGCACAATAGTAGTTGAAGCGCAGGTTCAGAACCTGGACGGTGTCCAGCAAGCTGCCTATAGCTTTGATGATAACACAGCAAACATTTGGCTATCTGCCGGGGTCAAACTGGGTGGCGGCACAAATGATGAAATTGCATTTTATGCACACAGTCCCAGCTCTGACGAGGCCTGGATCCGTCATGCAAGTGCAGCAGTCTCCAACACCAACTATCGATTGGCGAGCGCCTGGAAAGAAAATGATTTTGTCAGTTCGGTTAATGGTAACACTGCACTTATCGATACTAATGGCATTGTGCCTGCAGTGACAAACCTTCGTCTGGGTAATCATTTGAAATCTGGAGTTGGTTACCTTAATGGCTATTTACAATCACTGACTTACTTTCCATATCGCATTTCCAACGCTGAACTCCAGATGTTCAGTGCAAGTATATAAATCAAGCAAAGATTGATTATCAGGAGCGGGCATGCTTACCTGCAACCAGTAAAATTTGGGGAAAAATGTGAAGTGGATTATGGTTCTTGTCGCGTTTATCGCCCTTGGTATGGCCGGCATAACCTTTGATGTTTTTTCAATTATTCCAGGCAGCAATAATGCAAGTCATATTGAGAAAACCCTGCAAACTCATGCTTCCCTTGGCTTGCACTCCGCCGGGCTGGACTGGGCGCACGTAGAAATGAACGGGCAAAGCGCAGTTCTGGGGGGTAAAGCCCCATCTGATAATGCACGCCATAAAGCTATTGATACGGTTCTTCACAGTGCAGGCAAAGGCGGGCTATTCTTTGGTGGCATCACACGGATAAATGCAGAGCAGTTGCAAATTGCAGCGCCAAAAAAATCTTTTATCTGGCAAGCACAAAAGCAGCCAGGCCATGACTGGCGTTTGTCGGGCAAATTATCGAGTTCTGACACCAAAAAAGCCATATTGGCATTGATCTCCAATCCGGCAACCGATTCTCAGTATAACCTTACAGATACTTTAACTATTGAAGCGGGCGTCCCATCGGCTTGGGATAAGACGGCGATCAAGCTGACACGCTCCTTGACGCGGCTTGAAAACGGAATAGCGGAAATGATTGACAATAACATTTCACTACAGGGCCGCACCAGCGATGCAAAGATAAAAACAGAACTGGAAAAACGCTTTTCCAATATACCGGCACCGGCAATTGTCTCTATAAACATTGAATTAGTCGAGCCAACCACAACCGAACCAAAAATAGATGAGGCATTGGTTTGCCAGCGGCGTCTGAACCAGACGATGACAAAAAACACTATCCGTTTTGCCTATTCCAAGGCAGACATTACCCCGGACAGTTATGCCGTGCTGGATCAGATTGCAAAAATTGGCAAAGACTGTGCCGCCTTTAAATTTCAAATATCCGGGCATTCGGATAATCTTGGCGATGCCACCTATAATGACTGGCTCTCTGGACTACGGGCACAAGCTGTCAGAAAGTATCTGATCAGAAAAGGCGTTGCAGAAAATCAGTTGATGGCGCGTGGCGTTGGTTCTCGCGAACCATTATGCCGGAAAAATACACGTTCTTGCCGAAGCCAGAACCGGCGGATAGAAATAAATGTGCAATAGGCGAAGGAACGCACCATGATCTGGCTTGTAATGCAAATGTGGGTTTTACTGGCGTTAGGATTCCTCGTCGGCCTGCTATTGGGTTTATGGATTGGACACCGCCCCCCGCGAAAGGTTGACGTAGAAGCCGATAAGGAATTGGCAAATTTGCGGGCGCGCATTGAAGAATGCGATGCAGAAAAAACCAGATTGCGTGCCAAATTGCTTGAATTTGAAACTGAACGCGCCGGATCTGCGCCTGAACAACCCATCGGCGAGACCGGGCCGCATTATTACGACTCACCCACCGATGGACCGCCTGATGATCTGAAAATCATCAAGGGCATTGGCCCGCAACTGGAAAAAATGCTGAACGAAATGGGCATTTATTATTTTCATCAGATTGCTGCCTGGACCGATGGACAGGCCGCCACCATTGATGATCGCCTGCGCTTCAAGGGGCGCATTTTACGTGATAACTGGCGCGGACAGGCCAGTGCGCATGCTTCGCGCCGTATGCGTTCCTGATCTGGCTAATTCTTTAATAGGAAGATATAATTTCTGTTCACGCTGATTTGCTATTAGGAAAACCTCATGAGCGCACTGATTGCTATTATTGTTGTTGTCGCCATATTTGCTGTGCTTAACCTTGTGGAATATGGCCGTCTGGACTAAGTGGGTTTCAGCTAGTGCTTTCACGAAGCATTTTAGCAAGCGTTGCTGGTTCCTGCGCCCCGGACACGCCGCATGATCTGGCAATAATGAATGTCGGCACGGCGCTTACGCCTATGCTCTGGGCTTCGCTGACTTCGCGTTTGATCTGATCCACATCCCGATCACTGGACAACAGTTTTGCCAATAAGGGTTCATCAAGGCCAATCTGTCCGCCTATCTTTGCCAGAACCTCAGGCTTTCCCACATCCAGCCCTTGATTAAAAAAGGCCGCGAATAAAGCCATTTGCGCTTCCATTCCTTTTTCCTGACCTTCGGCCCAGCGGATCAAACGGTGGGCATCCAGTGTATTGGGGCGTCTGGTAATCCTGTCAAAGCGAAAATCTATGCCGACACGCGCGCCAGCATCCTGCAAATGTTCCATTCCGGCTTTTCGCGCCGCTTTATCGGGAAACTTGCGGTCCATAAAATCATGGTAATCCAGCCCCTCTTTGGGAATACCCGCATCCAGAAAAAAAGGCCGAAATGCCAAGTTCACCTGCAACTCACCTTCCAGGGATTTGATCGCCTCTTGTGCATTTCGCAGGCCGATCCAACACCAGGGGCAGACCACATCGGAAACCATATCAAGGGTTGTTTTTATCATTGGCAAAATATCATTATCGTTTGCGCACCACTACAGTGCCCGCGCTATACCCCGCCCCAAATGAGCAGATCAATCCCAGATCGCCTCTGGTAAAATCTTCATGGTGTTTATGAAAGGCAATGATGGAACCTGCCGAGGAGGTATTGGCATATTCATCCAGAATAACCGGTGCATCTTCCTCGCTGACTTCATGGCCCATCACCTTTTTGGCAATAAAATGGTTCATGGATAGATTGGCCTGATGCAACCACAGACGTTTTAATTGCGCCGGAGCAAGGTCCAGTTCGGCCAGATGCTCGACAATCATATTGGCAACCAGCGGCACGACCTCGCGAAAGACCTTGCGGCCTTCCTGCACAAACAATTTGTCTTCCTTGCCAATGCCTTCAGGGGCCGCACGGTTCAAAAAACCAAAGTTATTGCGGATATTGTTGGAAAACCTGGTTTTCAATTTGGTGCCAAGAATATCATACGCAGCACCATTGGCGCGGCTTTCTTCCTCTACCAGAATAGCCGTTGCCACATCACCAAATATAAAATGGCTGTCGCGATCGCGGAAATTCAGATGCCCGGAGCAAATCTCCGGGTTACAGACAAGCACTGATTTTGCCTGCCCGGAGACAATCATGCTCTGCGCGGTCGAAAGCCCGAAAGTGGCCGATGAGCACGCCACATTCATATCATAGCCAAAGCCATTATCCATGCCCAAGGCATCCTGCACCTCGACAGAGATTGCCGGATAACCCCGTTGCAAATTGGAACAAGCCACCAGCACGGCATCAACGTCTTTAGCCTCACGCCCGGCGGTTTTTAGCGCATCCCGCGCAGCGTTTACCGCAATTTCGGCCAAAATGGAGATTTCCTCATTGGGCCGCTCGGCAATCCGAGGCGCCATGATCGCGGGATCAAGAATTGACTCTTTTGAAATCACATAACGGGATTTGATCCCGGACGCCTTCTCGATAAAAGGGGCGGAGGATAAGGGTTTGGGTTCCACCTCGCCCTTCTCTATCTCCCCGGCGTGTTCTTTGTTCCACGCTTCTGCCCATGTGTTATAGCTTGTGACCAGTTCATCATTGGAAATGCTTTGCGATGGTGTCCAAAGACCCGTTGCGCTTAATACGGCACGCTTATTCATAAATTTTCCTGCCAAATGTTACAAAACGCTTTTACGCCTTTTGAGAAAAAAGACCAGTGGAGCCCTTCAGGCCAGTATCAACTTAAAGTCTTTACGCATCAATCGCGGCTCGACTGTCATGCCCATCAGGGTCTCAGCCCCGATCTGCTTTAGCAGTTTATCGGCGGCATTCTTTTCTGCACCGGATAGCCTGGTATAATGATCCAGCACCCTTTGCAGCATCCATAAGGGGTAGGGAAACACTGCCCGGTCTTCTTCAACACCGCCAATGGTGTATTTATGAAAACCGGTAATGCGTGGCAGCTCGCGCACACCGGGGTTATCCGCAACCCATTTTTGCAAATCCTTGAGACTATCCAACAAGATTGGCAATTGCTCACGCGCAAACATTTTCAGGGTTGGAAGCAGGGTTTCAGGGATCTGATCATTATCAAGAAATTTGCCATGCAAAGGATGCTGCGGTGCGTGAGTACGCCGGGCCCAGTCGGCTACACGGGGAGCGACTCGCTCCATTATTTTCCCCGATGCCGGGTCGCGATAATTATGCGCATAAAGCGGGCCAAGCAGGCCGTAATCACCTATGGACGGACGATTGCCGAACAAATACGGGTGCTGGGCCAGATGCGCATCAAAGGACCGTAGAAAATCCTCATAGGTTTTTTCAATTGCCGGGGCGGTCTTGGGCGTGATACCCAAAAATGGCAATGAACCTTTGAACTTTTCGGCAGCTTTTTTGCCAAGCGCATAACGCTCCTCTTTGGGCAATTCCGGAAACGCCGTGTTGCCAAATTCCTGATAGGCAAAATCCTCATTATAGGCCCAGCGATAGTGCATGGCCGCGATCAACAGCCATTCATCGCCAAACAGCTCCAGTATCAGGGCTGCCAGCTTCTGGGTGGCACCTTCCGGGTAAACAGATGGCCCGCCCTCCTGCGCTTCCAGATAATCTATGATATCGGTCGTATCCTGCACGGTTTCGTCGTCCGGGGTGATCAGCACCGGCACCATGCCATAACCAAGGCGTGGCAGGATTTCATTCTCATAAACTTTGCGATTGGAAAGCACCTCACGATACGGCACATTTTTCCAGCGCAAATACCCGCGCGCCTTGCCAGAATAAAGCGATAACGGAGCAGCCAGTAATTGATATGTCATTGGCACTATCCAATCAAAAAGGATTAAGCGAATAACCTTCTGCATTCAGCAGGGCATGGGCGGTCATCGCCGAAAGTGACATCTGCACACCCGGCAGTAAATCTTCGTTTTCTATGCCATAATACGCAGCACTTTGGCCACAAACGTAAAACCGTGTGCCATTGGCAATCAGGGCCGCCACCAAAGGCGCATTGGCGTTTAGCGCATGTTCTTTTTGGGTGCCGTAATATTCATCTTTGGTAACATCGGCGGCCCCTTGCCCATGCAGCACTACGGCCAGTTGGATGTTCTCTGGCTTCACACCAGCGGCCAGGTGCATGTTGATAAACCGTGCCACCGTATCCAGTGAACGATTAACCTCACCCGCCTTAGCCCCCTTGGAAATATCAAAGCGAACTTTGAACACCATCTCTGCGGGGATGGGCTGGTCAGACTTCACAGTGGCAATCTTGCCATATCCGGGAATTAACGGGCCATCATGGAACGCCTCAGGTCCGGCAAAGGCAGGGGTAGAAAATGCTAAAAGTGCGAAAAACGATAAAATGAACCGCATGGATGTATCCTCAATTACTGGCTAATATCTTTGCCAAATCTAAAGACAATAAAAGTCAATGTCATGGGCTTTTATGGTATTTTGACGTATCAGGATGCCGAGGGAACTAACCTACATACAGGTTGCTATCCTTCGACAAGCTCAGGATGAGGCATGGATATTACTTTACCGCCTCATCCTGAGCTTGTCGAAGGATAGCTTGCGACCGGTCGAAAGGCTAAATCAAGTATCCAAAAAGCTCCTGAGCTTCCGTGAACGGCTGGGGTGTTTCAACTTGCGCAGGGCCTTGGCTTCGATCTGGCGAATACGCTCGCGGGTAACCGAGAATTGCTGACCGACTTCTTCCAGCGTGTGATCGGTATTCATACCAATACCAAAGCGCATGCGCAGCACCCGCTCTTCTCGCGGCGTCAGGCTGGCCAGCACCCTAGTGGTGGTTTCGCGCAAGTTGGACTGAATCGCCGCATCCACCGGAAGGATGGCATGCTTGTCCTCAATGAAATCGCCCAGATGACTGTCTTCTTCATCGCCAATGGGGGTTTCAAGACTGATCGGCTCCTTGGCGATTTTCATCACTTTACGCACTTTTTCAAGCGGCATGGAAAGTTTTTCGGCCAGCTCTTCCGGCGTGGGCTCGCGCCCGATCTCGTGCAGCATCTGGCGCGAGGTGCGCACCAGCTTGTTAATGGTTTCTATCATATGCACCGGTATGCGAATGGTGCGGGCCTGATCAGCAATCGATCGGGTAATCGCCTGTCTGATCCACCAGGTAGCATAGGTGGAAAATTTATAGCCCCGACGGTATTCAAATTTGTCCACCGCCTTCATCAGGCCGATATTGCCTTCCTGAATGAGATCCAGAAATTGCAAACCTCTATTGGTGTATTTCTTGGCGATCGAGATCACCAGACGCAGATTGGCTTCGACCATTTCCTTTTTGGCCAGAGCTGCTTCGCGCTGACCTTTTTGCACGGTTTTTACGATCTGACGGAACTCGTCAATCGTCACGCCGGCATCTTGGGCTAATTGCCCCACCAGACGACGAAGGCGGCGCACCTGGTCGGCCTCACGCTCGATAAATTTCGCCCATGCCTTGGAAAGTTTGGCCACATCTTTTTCCCAGTTAGGGTCCAATTCATGACGAAAATAATGTTCCAGGAATTGCTTGCGCGGCACACCATGGCCATCGGCAAGACGCAATATCCGTCCCTCCAGCCCAACCAGACGTTTATTGATAGCGTATAATTGCTCAACCAATGCCTCAATGCGATTATTATTCAAATGAATGGCTTTCAGGCGGGTTATGATAGCGTCCTGAATTTCAGTGTATTTACGCCGTGACTGCGCTGTCAGGTCTTTGCCCTTGAGTTGTGCATCTATCAACTTGCCTTGCAGCTTGTTAAAGGTCTTGAAATCAGCGGCGATGGCGTCCAGTTCAGCCACCACGCCTTCGCGCAATTCGGCTTCCATGGCAGAGATCGACAGATTTACCTCATCGTCATCATAATCATCGTCATCATCAGAGGTGCTTTCACCTTCTTTGGCTTCTTCACCCTCGGCAGGCTTTTCCTCGTCTTTCTCGTCTGTCTTTGCCTCCGGCTTTACTTCGGCCTGCACCTCGCCAGCGGCATCATCACCGGCATTATCTTCTTCAGCGCCATGGCGGGCCGCAAAAGTAGTATCCAGATCGATAATATCACGCAGCAGGATACGCCCCTCTGACAACTCCTCGCGCCAGACCATTATCGCCTCAAAAGTCAGAGCACTTTCGCACAGGCCACGGATCATGGTATCGCGGCCCGCTTCAATGCGTTTGGCAATAGCAATCTCGCCTTCGCGGGATAATAGCTCCACCGTGCCCATTTCGCGCAAATACATGCGCACCGGATCATCGGTGCGATCCGCCGCCGCTGTAGTATTACCTGTGCGCACCACAGTATTTGCCCTGCGCGGCGCTACTGCTTTGCCAGGCTCATTCTCGGCATCTTCGGAATCAACCAGATTAATGCCCATTTCAGACAAGAGAACCATGATGTCCTCAATGCGTTCCGAACTGACCTCGCCAGAAGGCAAGGCCTTGTTCAACTCTTCATGTGTGACAAACCCACGAGTTTTGGCCAGCATAATCATTTTTTTTACGCTGCTGTCGGAAAGGTCCAGCAATGGCCCGTCCTGATTTTCCGTCGATGTAGCTTTTGAAGCTTCTGCGGCCTTGACCATATATCACCTATCCCCACCACCGTGCCCGGCACGATAGTGGTAATCCCTGCTCACCGGGCGAACCCGTATTATACCCATGCTGCAACGCCTCGTCAGGCGCCACTCTCATCGTCTTCGCCAGCTATTGCAGATCGCTGCGCAATCCCAAGTGCCCGCAGGCCGCTCTGGTCATCGCGCTTCAGACCTTCCAGCATTTGTTGCACCCGCAAAGCCTGTTCATCCACAGATCCCAGCCTCCCGATCAGCGTTTGCGCTGCCTGCAGCCAGCGTTCAATGCGATCAGTCAGAGATTGTTCCAGAACAGGTATCGTGCGTCGCTCCAGTGTTTTAAGATCGTCTGCAAAACCTTTCCCGGTTAAATGGCGATGCAAACTCGCCCTGTCAACACTTGTCCCGGTCACCCAATGTTCCAAAATGGCCTCTTGCAGACGAATTAACCCTTCATCACTAAGGGGTAAATTGGCAAAAGTCTCATCCACCTCAGCCAGCATTTGCGGTTCCGCCACAATTTGCGCCAGTAAAAACCTTTGTTCGGCAAGGCCTGACGCCTTCCGCTTGGCGATATTGCGTAAATCTGTGGTGGGAAAAGCACGGGCAGAAACACGTCCGGAATGATACTTTGGCGTACGGCGAAAAAGTGCATCGATACGCGAAAAAAACTCACTGATATAAAAACCGGAAACCTCTTTATTGCCGATCTCACTGGTAATTTCCCGCAAACGCTTTTTCAGTCCGGCCCGCGATTCAGGTGTATCAAGGGGAACGCGTGACTTTTCACGCTCCCACAACACATCCACCAGTGCTCTTGCTTCGCGTAACACGTCTTCCATGGCCGCCCGGCCGCGTTTTGCGATCATATCATCCGGGTCAAGTCCGGCTGGCAAAAATGCAAATTTCAGCGTCCGGCCCGGCTCCAGCATGGGCAAAGCGCGGTCCAGTGCCCGGTGCGCCGCCCGCTGGCCAGCACTATCCCCATCAAAGCAAAGGACAGGCTCCGGCCCCGCCTGCCACAACAGCCGTAACTGTTCCTCGGTCAGTGCCGTTCCCAATGGGGCCACAGCATGCTCAATCCCGGCGCGCGCCAACGCAATGACATCCATATACCCCTCGGCGACAATGAGTCCGTTTGCGTTGGCCTTGCGCATCGCTGCACGGGCCTGTGGATAGCGATATAAAGTGCGCCCCTTGTGAAACAGCGGCGTTTCGGGCGAGTTGAGATATTTCGCCTTGGCATCAGCCGATAAAGCCCGCCCGCCAAAGCCAACCAGCCGCCGCCGGGTATCATGAATGGGAAACATCACCCGGTCACGAAAGCGATCATAAGGCGCTTTGCCATCCTCTGGCGCAATCAACAGCCCTGCCTCTATGAGGGCACCAAGGCTCGCCCCTTTTTGCAGCAGGTAATCTTTTAATGCCGTGCGCGATGACGGCGCATAGCCCATACCAAAAGTAGCCCATACCTTCTCGTCCAACCCACGGTTATCAAGATAATGACGGGCATGACGACCCCGAACGCGACCAAGTTCAGCCGCATAAAACCCTGCCGCTTCCTCCATCCATTCCAGGAGGCCTTTCTGGCGCATTTCCTTTTTTGCCGCTTCCGGGTCCGGTGCCGGCAGGGCCATGCCCGCTACGCCTGCCAGACGCTCCACGGCTTCGGTAAAGCTAAGCCCCTCGGTTTCCTGAAACCAGGAGATAACATCCCCATGCTTTCCCGATGAAAAGCAATGGTAAAAGCCCTTCTCGTCATTAACGAAAAAGCTGGGGGTTTTTTCCTTGTTAAATGGCGACAGCCCTGCAAATTCGCGGCCCTGGCGGCGCAGCTTCACCGTCCGCCCGATCACCTCGGACGGCTTGATACGGCTTTTCAGCTCTTCAATAAAATCTTCGCCAAAGCGCATGTGTTTTGCCAATTACCCGGTTGGAGAAGATAAATCTTATACGGAGAAAGGGAAAGGAGAAATGCGGGGGCAATCGCGGTTGTTCACAAGAACGCCCTGTGGATACGTATTGACAATTATCTATTTATTTTGTATATACATGTTGCTTGACGTAATCCGGGGGACATTAATTTAGGAATTCGTCATGCACGATATGAAATTAGAATTTTCCAGTTTTCATTGGGATGAAAATAAACGCTCGGTAAATTTAGTAAAGCATGGCATCGACTTTCTGGATGCTGTCACAATTTTTGAAGACCCAGTTTTCATCAAACCATCGAGCTTTGAATAAGAGGAGCGACACATTGTCGTTGGTATTTTAGATACGATCACTATCGCGGTTATATTTACAATACGAGACGGCAATTGCAGAATTATTTCTGCACGGTGTGCAAGGAAAAATGAGCGAAGAGAATATCGTGACCTATACCCGGGAGGAACTGGATAAACTTCCCGATGAAACCGACTGGAAGCGCGTGCGCGCGCTTACCGATGAAGATATTGCCAAGGCCGTAGCCGACGACCCCGATGCGGCCCCGATTGATCTGGACTGGTCGGACGCGGAACTGTGGATACCCGTCAGCAAAAAAGCCATCAGTCTGCGCGTTGATAATGATGTGCTGGAGTTTTTTCGCGCCAGCGGGCGCGGCTATCAAACCCGCATGAATGCGGTATTGCGCCAATACATGACGCACCAGAAGAATAAGAAAAAACACGCCTGACCCCCCATCCTTCGACAGGCTCAGGATGAGGTGTGTGAGAGGCTCATAAATCTTCATCCTGATCTTATCGAAGGATGGAAGCTGTATATTGTCAGCTCAAAATGGCTTTGACAGCGGCGCCGGCTTTGCCAAAGTCCATGGCCCCGCCATATTTGGCCTTCAGGGCCGCCATGCACTTGCCCATATCTTTTAAGCCCGCAGCGTCTAATTCCTCGACCACTTCGCGAGCGGCAGCATCAATTTCATCATCATTCATCTGGCGCGGCATAAATTCCGCTATGATGGCGCTTTCTTCACGCTCCCGCTCGGCCAGATCGGCGCGACCGGCTTCTTCATAAATGCGGGCGCTGTCTTCACGTTGTTTGAGTAGTTTGGAGAGAATTTGCAGGATCTGGTCCTCGGCACAGCCCTCACCGACATCGCGCGTTCGTGCGGCAATATCACGATCCTTGATCGCCGCCTGCACAAGACGCAAAGTTGAAACACGAACAGTGTCTTTGGCCTTCATGGCTTCAATAAGTTTGGTCTTGATCTGATCGCGTAGCGACATGTTATTCACCCTTTATGTGACCGTTCCGTCACGCGTTATCATGCCCTGTCACTCATAAAATAACGCACCCGACAGAACCGCCCACCGGTTGACGCTACGAACTGCCTTGCCTAGTTTCGCGTCAATTCCAAGGCAGAAAAAACCGGAGCGTTGGCCTATGACTGCAGAGCCAAAGAGTCAAGAGCACCCTAAGTCACCAACCGCACTGCTGGTGCTGGCAGATGGGACGGTTTTTGCCGGTTTTGGAACAGGGGCTACAGGTAATGCACTGGGAGAGGTTTGTTTCAACACATCCATAACCGGCTATCAGGAAATCCTGACTGACCCCTCCTATACCGACCAGCTTTTGTGCTTCACGTTCCCACATATTGGCATTACCGGCACCAATGGCGAAGATGTTGAAGATGAAACCAACAGGCGCGGGGGAGCACCATCTGGTGCCCGTGGCGTTATCATGCGTGCCGCCCCTGGCCAGGCCGCCAATTGGCGCGCCCAGGATAACTTTGATCACTGGCTTAAAGCCCGCAGTCTTGTCGGCATATACGGTATCGATACCCGTGCACTCACCGTGCATATTCGCCGTCACGGCATGCCCCACGGTATTATCGCACACCACACGAATGGTAAATTCGATGTGGCAAAGCTGCAAGGCATGGCGAAAAGCTGGGCCGGTCTGGAAAACGCGGACCTGGCCAAAGCCGTAACCACGACCAAACCATATCAAGCCAAAGAGGCCAAGTGGATCCTTGGCAGCGGGTATGAGCATAGCAAAGATACGGGGCCGTTGGTTATCGTGATTGATTATGGTGTGAAGAGCAATATCCTGCGCCGCCTTGCAACCCTGGACTTGCGGGTCAAGGTGGTCCCTTGCACCATGAACGTCGCTGAAATTCTGGCACTGGAACCGGGTGGGGTCTTGTTATCCAACGGACCGGGAGACCCGGCGGCAACGGCCAGCCATGCCAGCCCGCTGATCCAGGCCCTGATCGCGGCCAACATGCCGATTTTTGGTATTTGCCTTGGGCATCAATTGCTGGCGCTGGCGCTTGGTGCCAAGACCAAAAAAATGGAACAGGGTCATCACGGTGCCAACCATCCGGTCAAGGATTTGGCTACGGGAAAGGTTGAAATCGTCTCCATGAATCATGGTTTTACCGTGGATGAAACCACACTGCCCGCCCAGGCGATCGCTACGCATACATCACTTTTTGATGGCAGTAATTGTGGTCTGCGCGTAAAGGGCAGGCCCATATTTTCCGTGCAATACCACCCTGAAGCCAGCCCCGGCCCACAGGACAGTTTTTATCTCTTTGAACAATTCCATCAGTTAATTGCACAATCCACTGAAAGACAAACCCATGATATATAGAACGCTTATGATCTCAGCTTTGGTTTTTATGCTGGGTAGCGCTGCCCATTCGCATAACGCCACAATGCAAAAGCCATGGCAGAGTTGGCAAATGCCAACCACAACATCATCGCCTCTTCTTGGAAAAATCTGGTCATATGGGGAGCAGAAATATATCTCTCCTGCAAAACTGGCAAGAGATATGGCCCAGGCTGATTTTGCGCTTTTGGGGGAAATTCATGACAATAAGGACCATCACCGGCTGCAAGCCTGGATGGTGAGCGCCATAGCCAGTGAGGGGCGCCGCCCGGCTGTGGTCTGGGAAATGTTCGATACCAGCCAAAGCGAAGCGCTGGCGCAGTTTTTGGCCAGTGAACCTGCCAATGCAGATAAGCTGGGCGCTGCCACAGGCTGGGGAAAAACCGGCTGGCCCGACTGGGCCATATATCAGCCAGTCGCAGAAGCTGCTTTGCACGCCGGTCTTGCCATGTTTGCGGGCGATCCACCGGTAAAGCTGGTGCGTGAAGTGGGTAAAACAGACTATTCAATTTTGCACGAAGGGCAGCAAGCCGCCCTGCTTTTGGACCAACCCCTTGGCAAGGAATTGCAATTTGATCTGGAAAAGCAGATCGTCACCTCCCATTGCGATATGATACCGATGGAGGCCACCGGCCCCATGTATCGCGGTCAAAGATTGCGTGACGCCATGATGGCAAAAAATATGGTTGCTGCCGGAAAAACGGACGGGGCAATCCTCATCGCTGGTAGTGGCCATGTGCGCAAGGACCGGGCGGTGCCTTGGTATTTGAAACGCCTTCAGCCCAAACGCTCCGTCCTAAGCCTCATGTTTGTCGGCGTGGAGGATGAGGACTCTGATCCGGCTAACATGGTCCCGAAGGACCCACAAGGAAACCCAGGT
Source organism: Robiginitomaculum sp. (assembly GCA_021776595.1). Lineage (GTDB taxonomy): Bacteria > Pseudomonadota > Alphaproteobacteria > Caulobacterales > Maricaulaceae > Robiginitomaculum_B. The sequence continues at coordinate 45,441 of JAJFFP010000037.1, forward strand.
GCGGATTATGTCTGGTTTACACCAAAAGTATTGCGGGATGACCCTTGCGTGGCTCTGCGCAAGAAATTTGGAAAATGAACACGATGAGCGACATTGGCAAACCATGTTGAACCGCCGCCATGTGCTGGCCGGATCATCACTGCTGCCGCTGGCCTCATGCAGCCGCAAGGCAGCACCACAAAACACCTTACGTATAGGTATTGCCGGCGCACCGGATTCGATTGATCCACTACAAGGGCAATTCGCTGCTGCCGCCCTGATTTACAAACAAATTTATCTACCCCTGACCGATTATGGGCCGGATGGCAAATTGGCGCCGGGTTTGGCTGGAAGTTGGAAGGTCTCCGATAATGGTCTGCGCTGGACGTTTGATCTTTATCATAACCAGCGCTGGTCCGATGGCGCGCCACTGACGGCACGAGATGTCCTGTTTTCTGTCCACAGGGCATTAAACCCGGATACCGGCTATGCGGATGCTGGCGATTTTTATCTGATCCGCAATGCCATTCAGGCCATCAATGCAGAAATTTCAGTGGAATCTGTTGGGGTTTATGTTGCCAATGAAACAAGGATCGTTTTTGAATTAACGGCGCCTTTGGGCGTTTTTCCAGAGCTCATGCGCGAGTTTTACCCTCAGCCTGCCCACATTCTTGAACTGGATAATAATTGGCCCCTGCCCCCGGATTTTGTAGGATCCGGTCCTTATAAAGTTGAACGGCTTAGTCAGAGCCGCATCATTTTGAACAAAAACGAATATGCCCGCCTCCCGGCGCCTATTGAAACGCTGGACATTACCTTTGTCGAGGAAGCCGCTACGCGCGCGCGGATGGTCCGCGCCAATGATCTTGACCTCATAGAGGACCCGCCACCGAGCCAGATTGCCGACCTGCGCACCCGCCCCAATGTCACCCTGAAAGGGTGGCCAGCGCCACGTCTGGTGTATCTGAAAATCAATCATGATCGTGCCGCCCTTGGCGATGCACGGGTGCGCCGCGCCTTGTCCCTGGGCATAGATCGCGACTTTATTGCCCATCAGGTGCTTAAAGATACGGCGCAGGCAACTGAACACATTATTCCGGGCACCCCGCCCTCGTCCGCCCCACTGTCCGTGCGTCAGCGCGAGGCCAAAGCACTGTTGAAAGAAGCTGGCTTAGATAATGGCCTGAAGATAACCCTCATGCACTCAGGGGGATTGCGTGAGGGTGTTGCCATTGTGCTGTCCGAAGGCTGGAAAGATATTGGCATTGATTGCCCATTGATCGGTGCCGATCCGGCGGGACTTTATACATTCATCGATGAAGGCGCTTTTGATCTGGCCATTGCCTCGTTTGACCGTGGGCTAAAACGTGAAGGCTGGCGCATGGTCGAGCCATTTGCCACTGATGGGTTTGCCGCCAATTTCAACTGGTCCGACCAAGCCTATGATCAGGCCGTAGCAGCCACCAGAGCCGAAGCCGACCCCGCCATTCGTGACGAACTGGCGCGAAAAGCGCAAAGCATTCTCATTGCACAAATGGCCATCATCCCTGTGGTTCACGAAAAGGCGTATTGGCTTGCCGGGCCACGGTTAAAACCGTTGAATGATAGCATCGCACCGGTGCAGTGGGCGCGTCTGGAACTCCTGGAAAATTAATCCAGCGCCGCCTCAATCAGAAGATAGGCCGGGCCATCGCCAGTGCGCAAATGGGTTTCCAGGTGCATTTTATTACTTTGTGCTGCGGCCTCGTTTATTTTTTGTCGTAACTCAGCAGCAAAACTCCGGGCCACTTCGCGCAATTGAGCATCATCGACAAAATCCGCTGCCAATGCCGCCACCGGCGCCGAGGCTTCCAGACGAACAACCTCCATCATCGCTTTTTTACCACCCACCAGCCGGGCGTGGGCAAGGCTGCGGTAAACCTGCGCATTAAAGAGCGCCGGCGGATCAATGTCGTGAATACGAAACAATTTGACCAGGCGGTCCAGTGAATCCTGAACATCTGCCGGTGCTGGCTCGCTTGGTGTCTTGGAGGCATCATCCATATTTGATGATGCAGGTTTACCCTTGCCCATATCCATACCTGAAAGCACATCTTTCCAGCGCCAGCCAGAGGTCACATTATTTTCGACCTCAGTATCCTTGCTGGATTCTGAATTCACCCTTGTTTTATCTTTTCTGCCTTGCGGTTCACGCGCATCATTTTGCGCCTCGATCTGCGCTTCAATAAAACTTTTTTTACGCGGCGCATCAGCTTTATTTGATTTAGCTTCAGTGCTCCGGGTTTTGGTTTGCACCACCGAAGAACCAGCAGCGTTTTTAACCGATTCTGATGTTTGGGGTTCTCGCACGGGGGCGACAAACGGGCTAGGTATTTCCATAGCCCCACCCCGTTGATCTGCGGCGGAACCCATACGCAACATAAAATCACTCAGGAGTTCGTAATTTTGGCGAATGCGGGCCTGAAAACCGGCGTCAATTTCCTCGGCTTCTTCGGCGGCAGCCCGTGCGGCCTCATTCAATCCTTCAAGACCATGGCGCAGTTTATCCTGTAAATCGCGTGCCTGCGCATCTGCGGTTTGGGGCAAGGCAGCCAGTTTTCGTTCCAAATCCTGGGTTGCTGCTTCCAGTCGCTCAAAGGTTTTATCGGCCCAGCTTGCTGCAGAGAAACTGGCCTCATTGGCTTGTTCCAGCCGTTTGGCTATAACTTCGGCATAGGCATCCAGTGCAGAACGCGCCTCTTCAGCGGCTTTTCTCAACTCTTCGGATTGGCGGGTATTGCGCTCGGCGGCCAGTTCAGTTTCCCGTTGCACATCGCGCACACTTTGTTGCGAGGTTTTCAGAACCGATTCAAAAGTGTTGGCGATGACCTCTGCACCCTGTTTGGCCACACTTTCTATCTCTTCAACACTGTGGCGTGTCATGTCGGCAAGGGCACGGGCATCCTTATGGCTTTGCGCAAAACTTTCCTGGGCGTGCTCCCTTGCCTGATCCATCTCAGCGGTGGTGGTATTTAACGATCGACTGGCATCTCCAAGAGCAATTGTGGTGCTGGATAGACGCTCTGAGGCATCATCCAGTTTAGCGGCAATGACCTTGGCGCCCTGGGTTGCATCATGGGCCGAACCGGTCAAACGCTCAGCGCTATCTTCCAGAGTTTTGGTGCTATCTATGGCATGGGCATTGGCAATATCGGCCGCCGCTACCACCATTTTGGACTGTTCTGTAATAGCCGAAGCAATGTCAGCGGCCTTTTGATCCAGCACGATGGCCAGATCAGCAACCGCTTCGCGTTCGCGGCGCAAGTTATTGATTAATACATCGGTGCGCTCTCGCGCACTGTTCTCTACAGCGGCAAAAGCCTCGCTATGATGCCCAAGCACCTGTTCCATGGCCCCCAAGCGTGCCAAAGCCCCCTCAACAGCCCCATTTACGTTGGTAATTTCCGTACGCACGGCTTCGGCCATCAGGCGCGCATCATCACGGGTGGCTTTTGCCGGGTCGGCAAAGCGGGCCGCCATCGCACCGATATAGCGCGCCGTGCTGCGAAAGCGGATCATTTCCGCAATCAGGATCGCAGCCAACATGATAAAAATGGCGGGTCCAATGGCGACAAAGCCAAGGCTGGCCAGTCCATTGACCGGCATGGAGAGCAAACCGGCAAGACCGCCTTGTCCCAGCGTGAAGGCCAATACACCTGAAATCCAGAATATCGCCACCACCGAACCGGCGATTACAAACCAGATAGGCGAGGACCTGGTATTGGAGTCCGAAGCGGTATTTGAGGTTTCTTCCTGTGCGTTATCTTGTGCAATCAGTTCACGATCAGCGGCTGCCGATTGAGACAGGGCTTGCCCAAGCGCGCCGCCATAGGCAGCGCTTGTGGAATTTTCTCTTTCCAGTTGAACATCGGCCATGCACTTCTCCCCCAAAGGGTTTATATTAACAACTTCTTAATTCGCGCAAATTCACGCAAAAGGGAAGTCAAAAGCGCATCAAACCCACAAATTTTTAGTCCGCCGCCCAACGCAGAACCGGTGAACGGGCTGCTCTGGTCTCATCCAGACGGCGCAAGGGTGCCAGAACCGGCGCAGTGACAAAACGCTCCCGATCGCCAGATTTTGCCGCTTTGGCTAATGCCAGCAAGGTATCGGCAAAGCGATCCAGGCTCTCTTTTGATTCGGTTTCTGTTGGCTCGATCAACATCGCACCATGCACAACCAATGGGAAATACATGGTCATGGGATGATAACCCTCGTCGATCATGGCTTTGGAGAAATCCAGCGTGGTCACGCCGGTATCTTTCAAAAACGCATCATCAAAGAGCGCTTCGTGCATACACGCGCCATCAAAGGCCGGGCTCATTTCATCGGACAGACACGCCAGCAGATAATTGGCATTGAGCACCGCGTCTTCAGAAACCTGGCGCAACCCATCGGCCCCATGGCTCATCATATAGGCCAGTGCGCGCACGAACATGCCCATCTGTCCGTGAAAGGCACTCATACGACCGAACGGTTTTGCCTCAGATTGCGCGGCATCTTCCACCAATGTCCAGCTGTCCCCATCAGCTTTCAGATAGGGCAACGGCGCATAGGCACTAAGACGTTTGGAAAGCACCACCGGCCCGGCACCGGGTCCACCGCCGCCATGAGGCGTGGAAAAGGTCTTGTGCAGATTGATGTGCATGGCATCCACGCCAAGGTCACGCACACGCGTCTTGCCCATAATGGCGTTTAGATTCGCACCATCGCAATAAAAATACCCCCCGGCTTCATGCACAAGATCAGCAATTTCACAAATATCTCGCTCAAACAAACCGCAAGTATTGGGGTTGGTCAGCATAATGGCGGCCACATCAGGGCCAATTTTAGTGCGCAAAACGTCCATATCCACGCGGCCGGTTACGTCCGCAGGCAATTCATCAATTTCAAACCCGCAAGCCGCCGCCGTGGCCGGATTAGTGCCGTGGGCGGATTCTGGCACCAGCACCCGGCGGCGCGTGTCAACTTCGCCGCGATCCTTTAAGGCCTCACGGATACACATCATCCCGCACCACTCCCCGTGAGCACCGGCCTTTGGCGACAAAGCCACTGCGTCCATGCCGGTAATCGCCATCAACCAGTGTGATACTTCACCCATTAGGGCCAAAGCGCCCTGCACAGTGGATTGTGGTTGCAAGGGGTGAATATCGGCAAAGCCCGGCAGACGCACCACTTTCTCATTGAGGCGCGGATTGTGCTTCATGGTGCACGACCCTAGCGGATACAGGCCAAGGTCAATGGCATAATTGCGTTGTGAAAGGCGCACATAATGGCGCAAAACCTCTGGCTCGGATAAACCTGGCAGGCCGATTTTATTATCCCGCTCCAAGCCATCAAGACGGCTTTTACAATCCGGAATCGGGGGGAAATCAACACCGCATTTCTCCAGCCCGCCTACTTCGTGCAGGAGCGGTTCCTGCTGCAACAGGCCGCGCGATCCCGAAAACGTCTTAACATCCTGACCGGCATCATTTTGATTGGCTGGTGCCGTTGGCCGCCCTGTTGAATTCATGGCCATCAGAGCACCTCCTGCAATGCAGTCTCAAGGGCGTCAAAGTCCGTATCCAAAGTAGTTTCGGTTACACTGATCAGCAATAGATCATCAAATTTTCCTGCACCAAAAAGGCGCGCCGCCGGTATGCCGCCCAGCACACTTTTTTTGGCCATGGCCTCGACAATTTCAGTGGCATCACCTGATACGCGCACGGTGAATTCGTTAAAGAAACTGGTATTCAATACTTCCACGCCATCAAGTGCGTTTAGCCGATCAGCCAGGGCGCAGGCGCGGGCATGGTTTAATTTTGCCAATTTTCGAAAACCTAATTCACCCAGCAAGGCCAGATGAATGGTAAAGGCCAGTGTGCACAGCCCGGAATTGGTGCAAATGTTAGAGGTCGCCTTTTCACGCCGGATATGTTGCTCGCGTGTGGACAGGGTCAGCACATAGCCAGGCTTGCCATCGGCATCCACGGTTTGCCCGGCAAACCGCCCCGGTGCCTGACGGATGAATTTGCGATCATTCCTGCAGGCAAAAAGCCCCACATATGGCCCGCCAAAACTAAGTCCGTTGCCAATGGATTGCCCTTCAGCGGCGACAATATCGGCCCCCATTTCGCCGGGACTTTTGATCAGCCCCAATGAAACCACCTCTGTTACGACCGCGATCAGCAATGCCCCGGCTTCGTGGGCGGCTTTGGACAAAGGCTCCAAATCCACCAGCTCACCAAATACATTGGGGTTTTGCACGACGATACAGGCGGTGTCTTCATCCAGTGCCTCCACCATTTTGGCATCCGCACCCATGGCCGGGTCAAGCGCCTGAACACGCATGGTTTGCCCCTGCAAAGCGGTTTGCACGGTTTGCGCATATTGCGGATGCAGGCCGGGGGCGAGAACACATTTGCCGCGTCTTGTAATACGCCCGGCCATACGCACCGCTTCGGCGGTGGCGGTTGAGCCATCATAAAGCGAGGCATTGGCCACATCCATGCCAGTTAATTGCGCGACCTGTGTTTGAAATTCAAACAAGGTCTGCAATGTGCCCTGGGCGATCTCCGGCTGATATGGTGTGTAGGCGGTTAAAAATTCCGAACGCTGGATTAGATGATCCACACTGGCCGGTACATGATGGCGATAGGCACCACCACCGCAAAAAAACGGGGCCTCACCGGCATTTAATGAACGCCCGGAAAGCGCAGTAAAATGTCGTTCCACCGCCATTTCCGTGGCATGTTCCGGCAAGTTCTCAAGCAAGCCATCAAGGCGGGCTTTTGCCGGAATATCCGCAAACAGATCGTCAATAGAGGAAACCCCGATGCGGGCCAGCATGGCTGCCCGGTCATCTTCATTTAACGGCAAATAACGCATGCCTGATCACCTATTCTCTGGTAAATTCGCCATAAGCGGCTTCATCCATCAAGCCGGACAGCTCGGACGCATCGGCAATGGTCATTTTGAAAAACCAGCCAGCGCCTTGCGCATCTTCATTGACGGTTTCCGGGGCATCTTCCAGCGCCTCATTGGCAGCGGTGATTTCGCCGCTGATCGGGGCATAAATTTCGCTGGCAGATTTAACCGATTCGACCACCGCGATGTCTTCGCCTTTTTTTACGGTTTTGCCGATTTGTGGTAATTCGACAAACACCACATCGCCAAGCTGGCCTGCCGCATAGGTGGAAACACCCACCGTGGCATTGCTACCTTCTACACTTAGCCATTCATGATCTTTGGTAAAATAAAGTTTACTCATCTTAATACCCCTTTTAACCCCTGTAATAATTTTGCGGAACGAATGGTAATTTATAAACTTCTGCCGGATGCGCCTTGCCACGCACCATCAGATCAAGTTTTGTGCCCGGTTGTGCCAGATCAGTGCGCACATAGCCCATGGCCACTGGTCCGCCAAAGGTGGGGCCAAACCCACCAGAGGTGATCGTGCCCACGTGCGCACCATCAAGGTGAATATGTGTGCCCTCGCGCGCCGGGGCGCGGCCCAGCGGCTTGATACCTACGCGTTTTTGCGCCGTGCCTTCAGTCAATTCCCCTAAAATCCGCTTCGCACCCGGAAAGCCGCCGCTTTGGCGTCGTGCCTTGGGTATGGCCCAATTCAGAGAGGCTTCAACCGGGCTGCGATGCTCATCAAAATCATGACCAGAGAGGCACAGGCCCGCTTCAAGGCGCAGACTGTCCCGCGCCCCCAGCCCGATCGGTTTCACCAGCTTGTTTTTAAGAAGCAGCCGCGCCAGATCCTCGGCGACACCGGCTTTTACAGAGATTTCAAAGCCGTCCTCGCCAGTATAGCCTGAACGGCTGATATGACATTCAATGCCGCCAATTCTAGTGGCTTTGGATTGCATAAAAACCATATCGCACGAATCATCGCAAAGTGGTTGCAGAACTTCGGCAGTTTTGGGTCCCTGCACCGCGATCAGCGCCCGGTCAGCCGCTGTTTCCAGGCGAACCCCATCAGGTAACTGGGATTCGATCTGGGCAAAGTCTTCTTTTTTGAAAGCTGCATTGACCACGATCATCAGCCAGCCTTCAAAATGCGGATGGATGGATCGCGTGACCATCAGGTCATCCATAATCCCGCCTTCATCCGTCAAGAGCAGCGTATAGCGTTGCTGCCCCGGCTTCAGGTTGACAAAATCACCGGGCATCAACGCTTCCAGCGCTCGCGCCGTAGTTTCATGATCCGGGCCGACCACAAAAGCCTGCCCCATATGCGAAACATCAAACAGGCCACAATTAGCGCGGGTCCATTTATGTTCTTTTAGTATGCCATCGGGGAATTGCACCGGCATGGCATAACCAGCAAACGGCACCATTTTGCCGCCCAGTTCTTCCATAAGCGACGCTAGCGGTGTGCGTTGTAAACCATCTTGTTGCATTGTCTGCCCCGACAGTATGACCCCGGCGTAAACTGCCGGAGGCCCCCGCTGTCCTGGTACCTGAGAGATTCACAAAAGCCGCATTATTGCGTCCCTATGCTTACTCCTTCGGTGCGACACTAAATGCCGCTTTCCAGCGTGCCGATCCCTTCGCGGTCCTTGGTGCCTGAGAGTTTCCGGGGCGGTTGCTCCTTCGGCGCCAGCTTTGTCTTTTGGAGGCTGGACTCTCCCGCGAAGATCGTTCTGGTCGGCGCCAAACAAAACGTGCGCTGATGGCGGTGCATTAACACGGGCAATCGGGGGCGGCAATGGCCAGTGTGGGCGATCAGCGAAAATAATCCCAGATGGAAAGCAGGCCCAGCACAAGAAAGATCAGACCGGCAATCAAGGACAATGGCAACTTTTCCAGCCAGTCCTGTGCCGCTTTACCCAACAGTACCGCCAGCGCACTGGACAGCACCAGTGCGGCGGCCGAGGCCACAAACACATACCAGCGATTGACCTCTTCCCTGGCGGAAAAGGCCAAAGTGGCAATTTGCGTTTTATCCCCAAGTTCTGCCAGAAAAATGGCGGCAAAAATAATCAGATAACGTTCCACTGAGCAGGCCTTTCATTGTGAAAGTCCTGCCTATCCCTGCCTTGGAAGATAATCAACCACGGCCTGTCCTGATTGATTATTTAAGGAAAACCCTGATCAGGATTTTGACTTTCTGTATTTATCGTTCAGCCCAATCCCGGCCAGGATCATTGGCAGTATTTTTTCCAGCCGCCGCTCTTTGGTTGTGGCTTGCTTTGCTTCACTGATATAGTCGGCATATTCGCGTTTCAGACCCGGACGCAAGGCATCAAACGCATCTTTCATCGTTTCATCCAAAGACAAGACTGTCGATAATTCGTATGGAATGACAATTGGTTTATTGCGTTCTGGCGTTATTGATTTCCCGGCTTTTGCCAGATCAATCGCTTCATGAATATAGGCTGTTACCAAACCACTATCGATATTTTCCATTGACGCCATACGCCATTGGCGCAGCGCTCTGGTTTTGCCTTCCTGTGCATTGATGAGGACTTTGTTTTTGTCAGCCAATAATACGCCCTGATGGAACCAGAGACCAAAATAATCCTTAAACGCGCCAAGTCCGACAATATTTTTCCCGTCAAAAGTATAACAGGGCGCACCCCATTTTATTTTCTCAACCAACTCGGTGCCACACAAAATCTCTCGCAAGGCCAACACTTCATTCTGCCAGTTGCGAGGCGTATTGAAATACTCATCAGGTGTTTTTTTGGCGTTCATATCCTGCAGCCTCCCATTACCGCCTTCCAAACAGCCGCTCTATGTCTTTCAGTTTCAGCTCAACATAGGTTGGGCGGCCATGATTACACTGGCCCGAATGCGGCGTGGCCTCCATCTGACGCAGCAGCGCATTCATTTCAGTGGCATTTAATCTTCTCCCGGCACGCACAGAGCCATGACAGGCCATGCTTGAACAAACTTCCTCCAGGCGTTCTTTAAGCGACAGCGCGCTGTCAAACTCGGCCAGATCATCAGCCAGATCGCGCACCAGACGCGCTGCATCCACATTGCCCAAGAGCGTCGGCGTTTCACGCACCGCAATGGCCCCGGTGCCAAAGGCCTCGATGGACAGGCCAAGCTCGGAAAGTTCTTCGGCGCGGACCAGCACACGGGCGGCACTGGCCTCATCCAGTTCAACAATTTCGGGCACCAGCAAGGCCTGCGCCGCCACGCCAGAAGCGGCCAGTGCCTTTTTCATTTCTTCATAGACAAGGCGCTCATGGGCGGCGTGTTGATCGACAATGACGATACCATCTTGCGTTTGTGTCACAATATAGGTTTCGTGGACCTGTGCCCGCGCGGCCCCAAGGGGAAGATGCTGGGTTTCTTCCGGTCGCACCGCCTCCGGCATTTCATGATGCGCCGAAGGGGCATCAAAGGCAGAAAAGCGCGCATTTTCTGCAAAAGACGGTCTGGGAGCGCTCTGGTGTGGCCATGCCGCCGATGGTGAGTAATCCTGCCCTTCTGGCCGCGCCCGACCCAGCGCAAAGCCCGCCGTTGTCGTCGACGCCCGGTGCCCGGCACCTGCCAGCCCATGACGCAAAGCGCCCACAATCAGGCCGCGCACCAGCCCCGGATCGGCAAAGCGAACCTCTGCCTTGGCCGGATGCACATTGACATCCACCTGATGCGGATCAAGATCAACAAAAAGCGCCAGCACCGGATGACGATCCCGCGCCAGAAAATCTGCATAGGCCCCACGCACGGCCCCGTGCAGTAATTTATCGCGCACCGGACGGCCATTAACGAACAAATACTGGTGTCGCGCCGAACCCTGATTATAGGTCGGCAGGCCGGCAAAACCGGTAATGCGCACCCCTTCGCGGACCTGATCAATTTCGATGGCATTCTCGCCAAAATCCCGGCCCAATATATCGTCAAGCCGGGCTAGGCGCGCTGTCTCGTCCCCGCCCCTGGCCATCAGGCGAAGTGAAGTGCGCCCATTATTCGACAGGGTAAAAGCCACATCGGGGCGGGCCATGGCCAGACGCTTGATGACGTCCGATATGGCCATGCTTTCGGCGCGCTCGGATTTAAGAAATTTCAGACGGGCCGGCACCGCAAAGAAAAGATCACGCACTTCGATAAGGGTGCCGCTAAGGCCCAATGGCGGGGCCGGTTCCGGCCCGCTTTGCTGTCCGCCTTGCAGGCGCAAGGCCCAGGCGTCCTTGCCAGCGCGCCGGGAGGTGATGCAAAGCCGGGCAACAGAGCCAATACTGGGCAGTGCCTCACCACGAAACCCCATGGTAGAGATGGCCAGCAAATCCCAGCTTCCATCCTCCGCCGGGGCCAGCTTTGAGGTCGCATGGCGCTCGACCGCCAAAAGTAATTCCTCTTGGCTCATCCCGTGGCCATCATCATTGATGACTATGCGCGCCTTGCCGCCTTCTTCAATGGTGACCTCTACGCTTTGCGCCTGCGCATCCAGCGCATTTTCCACCAATTCCTTAACCACGCTGGCCGGGCGTTCGACCACCTCGCCAGCGGCGATGCGGTTTATGGTTTCGGGGGGCAGTCGGCGGATAATGCTCATGGGGTATATGTTGCCGTGCTGGGCATAGGCGTCAAGAGAGGGGGACGGAATTTGACAAAGGTAAGGTTTTTTAATACATAACCATATGGCTATATATCAACATCAACTTGATCTGGTTTTTGGGGCGCTGTCAGACACCACCCGGCGTGGCATATTGGCACAATTGTCAGAGGGTGAATGCAATGTCTCATCTCTGGCAAAACCTTACAATATTTCTCAACCTGCCGTTTCTAAACACTTACGAGTGCTGGAGCGTGCCGGCCTTATCAAGCGCACTAAAAAAGGACGTGAAAATTATATTCGCGTAAATGCCGATATCGCCCGACAAGCTCGCGACTGGATTACTTACTATACTAAATTCTGGACCAGACAATTTGATACTGTCGAAGAATATCTTGAAAGAAATGAGGCTAAATATGAGCACGAAAACTAATTTTGAAAACGGCACCTTGATCGTAACACGCATATATAATGCGTCGCGCGAAGCGGTGTTTGATGCATGGGTCAACACTGCCAAAGTTGAGCAATGGTGGGGGTGCGCCGACACAACCAATGTAAAGTCAGAAATTGAGCCACTTGTTGGTGGCAAATTCGTCCATGAGATGACCCTAAAAGGGAAGCATATTATTCCCGGAAATGCTGTATTTACTGAATTTTATCCTCCGGCGCGACTAGCCTATGCCTCCGGTGATGCCAATGATCCCATGTCGGTTTCAGTAGAGTTTATCGAAGTGGATAGCGGTACACTCGTGCGTCTTGTCCATACCGGCATTCCCGACATGCGGGTTGAAGGCGATGTTGAACTTAGTGAAATCATCCGGGGTGGCTGGACGGCCGCCTTTGGCAAGCTGTGTGTATTTATGGAAAAACAGGAGTAATGTCATTCCATGACTGATACTGGCCACGATCCAACTATGCCCATCCGTGCCAAAGCGGCGAGTTTTGCCAATGTTGTTGAAGGCACGGCTTGTTCGCAGACCTCATTCAAGGTGAAACAGAATGCCTTTTTGTTTATCGGCATACAGGTCGGTCGCTATAAAGCCATGTTCAAACTAAAGGCCTCGCGCGGTCAGGCCGCCGAACTGGCAACAAAAGAACCAGATTGTTATGCCATTGGTACTGGGGTATGGGCGACGGTTCGATTTACAGAGGAAAAGCCCTTACCAAAGAAAGTTTGGGAAAAATGGCTCAATGAAAGTTATCAACTGTGCTTGTGAATTAAAAAAGAACACTCATTCACTCGTCACTCCCCCTGCCCCTCTATCCAGCGATCGATCTCGGCTTCCAGCATGGCCATGGTGATGGAACCATCGGACAGCACTTCATCGTGAAAAGCGCGCACATCGAATTTATCCCCAAGCGCTTCCTCTGCTTTTGTGCGCAGGCGCACAATGGTCAGCTCGCCAATTTTATAACCCAGCGCCTGCCCCGGCCAGGAGATATAGCGGTCCGTCTCGGTTTCGATATTGTGCAATGCCAGCGCTGAATTCTCTTTCAGGCACGCCATGGCCTGCTCGCGGGTCCACCCCATAGCATGAATACCGGTATCCATAACGAGGCGACAGGCGCGCCACATTTCATAGGTCAGGCGGCCGAAATTCTCATAGGGCGTGGTATACATGCCCATTTCCAGCCCCAGTTTTTCCGCATAAAGCCCCCAACCCTCGCCAAAAGCGGTCAGATACAGGTTTTTACGAAATTCCGGCACATTTTCCAATTCTTGCGCCAGCGCAAACTGGTGATGGTGGCCCGGTACCGCCTCGTGCAGGGTCAAGGCTGGCAGCTCGTATAATGGACGCTGATCGAGCGCATAGGTGTTGACCATATACCCGCCAGCGCGGTGGTTGCGCACATCCCCTGGCCAATAGCGCGCCGTGGTATAATGCGGCGCAATCGCATCCGGCACCGGACGCACGCCATAGGGCAGGCGCGGTAATTTACCAAACATGGAAGGCATCGCATCGTCGGCTTTTTTGGCGATCCAGGCCGCATGACGCAACAAAGCCTCTGGCGTTTTTACGTAAAACTGCGGGTCAGTGCGCAAAAAATTCAGAAATTCGGCAAAGGTGCCCTCAAAACCGGTCTCCATAATGACCTGTTCCATTTCTTTGCGTATCCGGGCGACTTCGCTCTTGCCAAGCTCGTGAACCTCATCCGGCGTCATGTTTGTGGTGGTGAATATACGCACCAGTTTGGCGTAATATGCCTTGCCGCCCGGCACATCGGAAATGGCGATGCTGGTGCGGGTTTGGGGACGGTATTCTTCTTCCATAAAGCCAAGCAGGCTTTCATAGGCCGGGCGCACTTTGTTTTTTACCGCATTTGCAAGTTCGGCATTTAAGGCTGCCCGCTCGTCTTTGCCCATGGATTTTGGCAAAAAGGCAAGCGGCGCCGCAAAATCAGTGTAAAAATTCTCATTATCCAGTGTGCCCTTGATAGTGGCAATCACGGCATCAACCACCAGTGCCGGCTGGGTAATGCCGCTTTGCAGACCGGCGCGCATATTATCCTTGTGTTGATCCAGATAGGAAGGCAGCGCCGCCAGCCGCGCGATCCAGGCTTTGGCCTCTCCTGCATTGGTGGTCCGGGTGGAACGCGCCAGTGACGTTGCTTCGGTGTGAAAGCCCGAATCATTGGTAAAGGGCAGCGCCGCTTCGTTAAAGCTGGCGCGCGAAAGGCGTTCATCCAGCACAAAATCCAAAAGCCCGGCAGTGACTTTTTGGCCCTGTTCAAGGTCGCTTTGGTCAATAGCTTCAAGACGTTTGGCAAAACGGGCATTAATGGCGGCGCGGCGCGCCCTGGCACTGGCGCTAATGTCCGGCCATTGCGCCAAGGCCGCTAAATCCCCCTCCCGGCCTGCCATCACCGGGTTTTCACGCATATCAAAAGCACGCACATCTCGGATAAGGGATTTTAACGCAGCTTCCTGCGCCAAAACCGGACCTGCCATCAATAAAAACCCGACTACCAGTGTTTGTAATATACGTATCATCATGGCCATCCCTTTTGCATCTGCACGCTTGCCTATCGCTTCTTTTATCGGCATCAAGACCCGATGAACAGTCTGCCCTTGTCAGGTATCTGCGCGCAAGGCTTTGAGCCGGTCCGTAATGCCTTTACCGAAATTTTCACTACTGGCGCAGAGCGCGGTGCCAGCCTTGCTATTCTGGTTGATGGCGAGGTCATGGTTGATCTGGTTGGCGGCTTTGCTGACCGGGCAGAAAATGAGCCCATGACCGCGGCCAGCCTGATCCCGGTTTTTTCCTGCTCCAAGGCAATCTCATCGCTCGTCATTGCCAAAACAGTAAGCGAAGGCGCGCTTAACTACGAACAGAGCGTGGCTAGCCTCTGGCCGGAATTTGCCGCCAACAGCAAAGACAAGGTTACCGTTGGCGAGGCGCTTTCCCATCAGGCGGGACTGTGCGCCATTCCCGATAACTGGGCGCCAGAGGACTGGTTTGACTGGGACAAAACCTGCGCCCGCCTGGCCGCCATGGCCCCGCTCTGGCCCTTGGGCGAAGGCTCTGGCTACCACCCGGTCACTTGGGGTTATATCGCTGGCGAGATCATCATCCGCGCCACCGGGCGCACCATCGGCACCATTTTACGCGAAGATTTGTGCGCCCCGAACGACATTGATTTTTGGATCGGCCTGCCCGATGCGGAGCATGACCGCGTGGCCCAGACCAGCAAACCCGGCCGTATGCCCAATTTTGGCACCCTGAACGAATTTCAAAAACTGGCTTTTCTAAAACCCTGGTCCTCCCCCGGCAGACGCGGTGGCGCGGCCTGGCGGCGCATGGAAATTCCTTCCGCCAATGGTCACGGCACCGCCCGTTCCATGGCTGAACTGATTAGCCTTTATGCCAATAATGGCCGATTGGCACAGATGCAGATCATCGATCCTGGCACCCTGAAAAGCGCAACACAGTCACGCATTTGCGGGCCAGATCGGGTGCTGCCCAATGATTTATGTTTTGGCGCTGGCCTGATTTGTAATGCACCTGGTCGTCTGGTTTATGGTCCTGGCCTGCGCACGGTAGGCCATACCGGTTTTGGCGGCTCGTGCCTGTTTGCCGACCCGGATCAACGGGTCAGCTTTGGTTTTGCCACAGCCAAACAGGATGCAGAACTGGTGCGCGATGACCGGGCCAAACGCCTGATTGCTGCGCTATATGAGTGCCTTTAACCGGCTCTGTTCATTACCAGCACCCGCCATTCACCCAGTGCATATTCTTTAATAAATATAGCGCCTTGCGCCGCATACGCAGCCTGCACCCGTGCCGCCTGATGGTCCAGTATGCCAGAGAGAATCACCACTCCGCCGGGTGATGTAGCGCCAACAACATCTGTGGCCAGTTCAATAAGCGGATTAGCCAGAATATTGGCAAAAATCAAATCGAATTGCATGTTTTTCAATACGTTATGATGAAAACCATCGGCCACAGCCAGTTCGATCTGCTCTGCTACCGCATTGGTATTCGCATTTTCACGGGCCACTTTTATAGCAATCGGGTCTATGTCGGTGGCCAGAATTGCCGCTCCCGGCAACACTTTGGCCGCAGCAATGGCCAGCGTCCCCGCCCCGGTGCCAAGATCAAGAACGCTTTGCGGAGCGTCCAACCCAAGGCGGTCTTCAAACGCCAGCAGACAGCCTTTGGTGGTGCCGTGATGACCAGTGCCAAAGGCTTCGCCTGCCTCGATCAGGATAGAGACAAGCATAGCATCATTTGGTGTTTCATGATGCGCCCCGTGCACATAAAATCGCCCGGCCTGCACCACCGGTAAACCTTCCAGCGATCTGGCAATCCAGTTTTCATCAGCCAATGCTCCGCCCGCCATGGTGAAACCCGGATCAGGCTTGCAAGATTTCATAAAATGATACGCCATGACTTCATCTGCAAACAATAATTGCAAACGACCCTTCGGTAAATTTTCCTCGAACACCGAAAGCGCCAGCCAGCACGGATCATCCGCCGCATCCAGAACCGCCGCCCAGGTTTTTAGCGCCTCAAACGGGCCAGTATAACTGACCTGCCAGAACGGTGCTTGCCGCCCGCTCATTGCACGGTGCCGTGCGCAGAGCTGGTGCATAAGTCATGATTGGCCAGGGTTTCAATCACCCGGCAATGGGCCGTAATGGTGCCGTCACAACACTCCACCATACGCGTTAGCTCTCTTTTCAGACTGTTCAGCGCCGCGATTTTGGTCTTTACCGCTTCCAGATGCGCCCGCGCAATCGAATCGGCGGCCGTGCAATCGGCCAGCGGGTGATCGCTGAGGTCCAGCAAGGTGCGTATCTGCTCCAGCGAAAACCCAAGCGCCCGCGCATGACGTATAAAGGAAAGGCGTTTCACGGCTTCCTCATCATAGCGCCTTTGCCCGCCTGTGGTGCGATCAGCAACAGGCATCAGGCCCAATTGCTCATAATATCGTATGGTCTGCACTTTGGCCCCGGCCCGCTTGGCCAAAGTGCCAATAGATATATTCATGATTTTTTCCCTTGAACCTACAGCCACTGTAGAGATTAAGGTAGGCAAATCAATATGACCAAGGATAATATCATGAGCGGTTCCTGCGGCGACAATTGCGATACTTTTGATGGTGCCAGCGCCAGGTATAAGCGTGCCCTTTGGGCCGTCATCGCCATTAACGGCATCATGTTTGTGGTCGAGATGAGCGCCGGTTTTGCTTCCCAGTCCACGGCGTTGCGCGCCGATGCGCTTGATTTTCTGGGTGATACGCTCACCTATATGCTTTCTCTTCTCGTGATTGGCATGAGCCTTCACATCCGCGCCAAAGCCTCCCTTATCAAAGGCATCAGTCTTCTGGCCATGGGCCTGTTTGTGGCCAGCACCGCCATCTGGCAAATATTTTCCCCCGGATTACCCGAAGCACCGATGATGGGCGGCATTGGATTTTTGGCGCTGATGGCAAACCTGCTTAGCGTATTTATCCTGCTGCGCTTCAAAGATGGTGATTCCAATGTGCGCTCGGTCTGGCTGTGCTCACGCAATGATGCCATAGGCAATATCGCAGTTATGGGCGCAGCCCTGATGGTTGCCCTCACTCAAAGCCATTGGCCTGACTTGATTGTTGCCCTGGCCATGAGCGGCCTGTTTCTTAGCTCCGCCTGGCAGATCATCAGCCACGCCAGAGCCGAGTTGAAGCCTCAAATTGCATGATTATATCAGGCTCCGGCCAACCGGGCAGAACCTAGGTTTATCCCCGGTTTCATGAGGGGTATTATGGGTCAACAAGGCTCATTTATAGGACGATAAAAGGATGATAAGGGACAATTTAGGGACATTTGAGGGACAGCGTGAGGGGTAATAAGGGGCACCTGTTATCCCTCAAGGGTTAATCCAAAGAATTTTTTATAAATAAGTTTAATGCACCATAGACTTATCCCCGCCCACCAAAACGCGCGTATAATCTCGCAATTTGGGTTGAGTATTTACCTGTTATTATTTTCCCATATCCTGAAAACGGATAATCGCCGGGCCGAGGATCACCACAAACAGAACCGGCAGAAAAAATACAATCATGGGAACGGTCAGTTTGGCGGGCAAGGCAGCGGCTTTCTTTTCCGCCTGGGCCATCCGCATATCGCGGTTTTCCTTGGCCATAACCCGCAAAGAAGTGCCAAGGGGCGTGCCATAACGCTCAGCCTGGATAAGTGAGGTGGCCACCGCTTTTACGCCTGGGTGGTTGGTGCGCCGGGCAAGGTTTTCATAGGCCTGTCGTCGTTCGCCAAGATAACTCAGTTCGGCCGTGGTCAGTGACATTTCCTCTGCCAGCTCAATCGAATTGGTGCCCACTTCGGCTGCAACTTTTTGAAAAGCAGCCTCGATCGACATGCCAGCTTCCACACAGATCAGCAACAGATCAAGCGCGTCCGGAAATGCCCGCATAATGGACTCGCGCCGTTTGGAAGCCAGATTGGTCAGGTAAATTACGGGGGCATAATAACCAATCACCGCCAATACCAGGGCCATGGCCAGACGCGTCATTGGTGGCTTGCCCATATCATTAAGGAAGAAAAGATACGCCAAACCGCCTGAAAACAGTAAAATAGGCATGACCATGCGCAGAAAATAAAAGGTCATGACCGGGCCTTGGCCACGAAGGCCCGCCTGCATCAGCTTGGTTTGCAGGCCTGCATCTTCCAGCAGTTTTTGCAAATTAAGCCGTGCGACCACATCAGTCATGAAGCCCTTGGATTCGCCGCGAATATTGGCCTGTTTCTTGGCCATGGCGGCACGGCTTTGTTTACGCAATTGCTCACGGCGATTGGAAACTGATTTGAGCCGTCCGGCAAATTTGTTACCCTGAAACAATGGCCCCATCAGTGTGATAACCGTTGCAAACACAGCGATAGCAGCCAGCATGGAGATCAAAAATGCCGGGTTGGTAAGGGTGTCAATCCATTGGTTCATCAGACTATCCCCTTAAAAATCAAACGCGATCATGCGGCTCATGACAAAAATGCCAAGGCCCATCCAGATGCCGGCACCGGCCAACATCAGACGACCCAAATCCTCGGTGAACATCAGGCCCATATATGCCGGGGTGGTCAGGTAGACGATGGTCATGACCAGTGGCGGCAGTGAGCCGATAATACCGGATGAGGCTTTGGCTTCCGAAGAAAGCGCACCGATTTTCTCACGCATCATTTTTCGGGCGCGTAAAACGGTGGAAAGATTGCTCAGCGCCTCAGCAAGATTGCCACCGGTTTTTTGCTGGATAGTGAGAACAATGGCAAAAAAGTTCAGCTCCGAGAGCGGCATGCGTTCATACATTTTCTCTAAACCACGCCCTAAGTCTACGCCAACCGCCATGCCTTCAATGAGGAGTTTAAATTCCGGCCCAACCGGGGCCGGGGCTTCGCGGGCAATGATTCTAAGACATTCATTCAACGGCAGACCCGATTTTACACCGCGCACAATAACATCGATGGAGTTGGCAAATTCCTGGCTGAATTTTTTCATTCTGCGCTTGCGCACAAAGCCCAAAAACCAGCGCGGCAAGCCAAAGCCCGCACCAAAGGCAAAGGCCATGGAGATTAAAAGAGACTGGCCAGAAAGAAACAGTCCGGCCAACACAATCAGACCTATGGCCAGGGTAGTAATATTAAAGGCGGTGGGCGAAAATGAAAAACCCGCCTGCCTGATACGGGATTTAAGGGTCAGGGTGCGCTTGCGGTGTGCCTTTTGGTGCTGGTCCAGATCTTTCAGGGTTTCCTGGATTTGTTTGCGCCGGTTGCTGGCCTGATCCAGCGCCGAGATTTTACGTTTACCGCGCTTCATACGGTCTCTGGCATTTAATGAGCGCAAACGTATGGAATTGGACTTTCCGGCATCGCCACCGGCAACCACCCAGCCAAGGCCGGCTACGCTGATAAAAGCGAGGGCAGCGATAAGGAAAACGGCATTATTGCCCATTTAACCCTCCGCCTCATCAAGGGCTTCGGCCAGTTCTTTTTCCAGCCCGTAATATCTGGCGCGATCCCAAAACGCCGGCCGGGCAATACCGGTCGAGCGGTGTTCACCGGCAATATTGCCGTCCTCATCCTCGCCATCAATTTCGTAAAGCACAATATCCTGCGTGACGATGACCTCGCCCTCCATACCCAAAACCTCGGAAATATGGGTGATGCGGCGTGAGCCATCGCGCAGACGTGCCGCCTGAATAACCACATCGATGGAACCGGCAATCATTTCGCGAATGGTGCGCGAAGGCAGGCTGAACCCGCCCATGGTAATCATGCTTTCCAGACGTGAAAGAGCCTCACGGGGACTATTGGCGTGCAAAGTTCCCATGGAACCATCATGCCCTGTATTCATAGCCTGCAACAAATCAAACGCTTCAGGACCACGCACCTCGCCAACAATAATGCGTTCAGGGCGCATACGCAGGCAGTTCTTGACCAGATCGGTCATGGTGATCATGCCGGAGCCTTCAAGGTTGGGCGGGCGGGTTTCCAGCCGCACCACATGGGGCTGTTGCAATTGCAATTCTGCAGCATCTTCACAGGTGATGATCCGCTCGGCCGGGTCAATATAAGCGGTCATACAGTTCAGCAAAGTGGTTTTGCCAGAACCGGTGCCGCCAGAGATTAACACATTACAGCGACTGGCACCGATCACCCCCAATACCCGCGCAGCAGCCGGGGAGATAGAGCCAAACTTGACCAGATCCTGCATGGTCAGCTTGTCGCGTTTGAATTTGCGAATGGTAAGAGTCGGGCCGTCCAGCGCCAAGGGCGGGGCGATAACATTCACCCGCGAGCCATCGGCAAGCCGGGCATCACAAATTGGGCTGGATTCGTCCACCCGGCGACCCACCTGACTAACGATTCGCTGGCAGATATTCATCAACTGGCCATTATCGCGAAACCGAACATTGGTTTTCTCGACCTTGCCGGCCACTTCAATAAAAACACTGCCTGAGCCGTTGACCATAATGTCGGCAATGTCATCGCGAGCCAAAAGCGGCTCCAGCGGACCATAACCCAACACATCATGGCAAATGTCCTGCAGCAGGCTTTCCTGCTCGGCCACCGACATGACCACGTTTTTGATAGAAATAATTTCAGAGACAATATCGCGGATTTCTTCGGCGGCGCTGGTCTGATCCAATTGCGCCAATTGCCCCAGATCAATAGTATCGATCAAGGCATTAAAAATCATCGTCTTAATGGCATAATATTCTTCGGAACGCGCGGTGCTTTCTGGTTTTGATGCACGTTTTTTTGGTTCTGTTGTTTTTGCTTTCGTTATTTTTTCAGGCGACTTTGAAGACGCTATGGAGGCCGCAGGCGCATTCTTTCCTTCTGATACAGGATCATCAGCTGGTTTATCTTGTTGTTTGGATAGGCTGGTGCCGGCACGTTTGCCAAACATAATCGACTAGCTCCTGCCCAGTAATTTCATGAACAGGCTTTTGGGTCGGGGCCTGCAACTCTGACCGGTCAACAGACCCGCCAGATGTGTTAAGCCTTCGGCGGCCTTGGAATCGGCTTTCACTTCCTGAATCATTTGTCCGTTATTGGCGGCCTGGCCGAAGATTTGTGGCTCAAACGGCATGACCAGCACCGGTTCAGCCCCCAGGGCATCGGTAAAGTCCTTGATCGGGATTTCCGGACGTTTTGGCACCCCGACCTGATTGACCACAATCTTTGGTGCTGCATCATTGATACGAGTGGATTTGGCAAGATCATAGAGGTTTTTGGCATTGCGCAGGCTGGCCAGATCCGGCGAGGCCACAATAACAATTTCATCGGCGGAAAAGAGCGTTGATTTCACCCAGTTTGACCAGGTGTGTGGCAGATCAAGGATGACATGAGGCACGCTCGCGCGCACTTGTGCAATCACCGTGTCATATGCAGCCGGGTCCAGATCCCATTCCCGCTCCAGGGTTGCCGGGGCGGTAAAGATAGAAAGGTGTTCTGTGCATTTGGTTAGCAGACGCTCCAGCAATACATCATCCACACGGTCCGGTTCAGCCAGTGCATCGCCAATATGGCTACTGCTTTCCTGATTGAAATCCAGCCCTGCGGTGCCAAAGGATAGATCAAGATCGACAATAGTGGTGCCAGCTTTGGCCCCTTCGGAGATTTGCCAGGCTACATTGTGGGCCAGGGTTGATGAGCCAACCCCGCCCTTGGCACCGATAAAAGCCGTTACCTTGCCGGCAAAAGGTTGATCCGGATCAACATAAATGTCCGAGACCGAACGGATCAGTTGTAAAGTATCCAGAGGCGGAACCAGATAGTCACTTATGCCCCGGCGGATCAGTTCTCTATATAGTCCGACATCATTGGCCGCACCGATGATAATAACTTTGGTGCCAGCATCACAAACATTGGCCAGCTCATCAAGTTGCTCGAACAAGGCCGGGCCGCGCATACCCGATTCAATCAAGATGAGATTGGGTGTATTTTCATTGGTATAGTGTTCGATGGCTTCGGGCAAGCCACCAAGACTGGCCTCCACCGTGGCGCGGGACAGGCGCCTGTCCTGCGCCGAGCGTTCAATCAGGGCCACGGTATCCGGGCGCTCGCAAAAGGCGCGTATGGCAATATGCGGCACCGGCTGGTCAACCCCGCCCGTCACGCCCGCAGGTAACGACTCTTCAACAACCACCGGTTCTTCCAGGCCATCTTCTCCGGCATAGCCAAAGGCGGGCAATTCATCGGCTGTTATCGCCGGTGGCGGCATGAATTCCTGTGGCGGCAAGTCGGCACCCACCTCGACATCAAGGCGCATTTCATCAGGCAGCTCAAAGGCTTCTGCCGGGTCGAAATCGTCATCAAAATCATAGGCGTCTGACATAAGGGTTACCGGGTTATCCTATTACTTTACAGCGTCTGAGACGGTGCCTTTTTCATCTTTAGAGCGTTCTGCGCCGGTGGGTTTACCAGCAATGTATTTGTCCATAATGGTTTGGCGGCGAGATGTGGATGCCGGGTCAATTCTGGCTGGCCTGACCAGGTCATAAGGGTCAGCAATCATGGCGGCGGTATTGGCCGCAAGAGCACAACCAAAATTATCAGATTCGTTATTGCCCGGATGCGTGGCAAGGTTTTTCCACTGCCCGCCACAATTTGCAGCGCTCGCCACATAGCGGGTGAATGTCAATAGAAGCGGAGAATTGGTCAAGCCATTAGCTTGATAGGGGGCTTGCACGATAATCGCCCAATCCACCCCGGCCTCGCTGAGCGTTTTGCGGGTTTGCATCGCCGCTCTTCGTGCCGCCGCAGACGTGTCCGCCCCTTGCGGGACTGAAATGGTGAGCGGACCATAGCCATGATCCATATAAGCGGCGGCAAAACCGGACAAATTACGCTTTTGTATCCGGGTTAAACCGGCCATATTTGGTGCCAGGACAATGTTCAGCCGCTCTTGGGCACGCTGCACGGTGATTTTATGCTGATCGCCGGGCAATCCCCACGGGGTTTTGGGACCGGTGGCACATGCCACAAGCCCCAAGGTCAAGGCACCGCAAAGCAGTGTTTTAAGAGGAAATGCGGATGTATCTTTTTGCATGGGGCTTTCCTCTTTATTCCAGCACATAACCAATGGGGCCATCCCAGGTTTTGCCATTGGTCTTGGCACCCGGCGCACGGTAAACCTTGTTCAGGCGACCAAATAAAATGGTGCTGAGGTCAGAAGCATTGGCAAAACCGTCTGCGGGTGTGGAGATATTGTCCGGGTGCGTGGGATCGACCAGATAGGGCGTTACCATAATCACCAGCTCGGTTTCATCATTCTGGTAATCGCGGGAACGGAACAACGCGCCCAGAATTGGTAAATCCTTGGCGCCCGGCACCCCCTCAAGAGCCTGTTTTGTTTTTTCCTGAATCAATCCGGCAATAACCATGGAACCGCCAGAGGGCAACTCCACCGTTGTTTCGGCGCGCCGCACGTTAAGCGCCGGCAGGGTCAGGCCATCCACCGTGCCAACAACATTGCCATTTTCATCGGTGATCGCCTGACTGCTAAGCTGTAGAGCGCCAGTCGTTGTCAGCTCGGAAACTTCGGTTGAGATGCGCAAAGATATTCGCCCCTTGCTGATCACCAGCGGGGTAAAACCCAAACCAACCCCGAACTTTTTGTATTCAATGGTGATATTACCATCGCGGTCCCGGCCCACAGGCACAGGAAACTCACCGCCTGCCAGAAAGTTCGCCGCTTCGCCGGTTATCGCAGTCAAATTGGGTTCTGCCAGTGTGCGCACCAGGCCCACGCGCTCCAGCGCGCTAATCCCGGCGCCAATGGAGGAACGCGGCACACCTTGGCGAAAATTGGTGTAACCGATGGAGCCGGTTGTCCCACCCAATGCCCGTCCGGCCAGTGAAAAAGCATTATTGGTGGCAAAACTGCTAGTCGTTCCAAAGCGACCGGGCGTAACGGTTTCGTAGATCGCATTGCCCAGCTGATCGAGCACCGGCACCCCGTTTTCCAGCAAGGGTTTGGCAATTGGGGCCACAAAGTCACCAAACGAGATGGAGCCGGAAAGATTAATCCCCAATTGCTTGACCAAAGTGCGCTGCATTTCCACAATCCGCACTTTGAGCAAAACCTGCCCCTTGCCCTGAATGGTTAGCAAAGAGAGCACATTTTCCGGTTTTTCAACACTTTGGCGGGCGATTTTCAAAACAGAATCCGCAGTGCCAGCATCGGGCACCGTGCCTGATAGGATCAGATTGTTACCCATCGGCTGCACCGTGACCCGTGCTCTGGGAATGAGTTTGGCGATCGTGGCTTCCAGCCCGCGCACGTCCTGCACCACGGTGATTTCCAGATTAAGGATTTGCCGCCCGGCACTATCAAAGAAAAAGGCGTTGGCCTGCCCCTGGGACATGCCCAAAATATAAACCCGGCGCGGGGTGCGAATTACCGCATCAACAATCTTTGGGTTGGAGACCAGAACGTCTCTGGCATCAACCGGCAGTTCAATCACGGCGGCCTTGTTCAGGGAAATATCCAGAGATTGTGAAACCGGGCCAGTGCCACCAATATCAATTTTCACATGCCGCAATGCCGCTTCTCCGGCATAAGCTGACGAGGCAGGCCCCATAACGGTGGCCAACAGGCAAGCGACAAAAAAACATAATACAGGAGGCGCTTGCATACCCGTCAATCCTTCAGCGCCAGCTTGGTAGCCTGGCCATAGCGATAGACGATCAGCGCCCGTTCTTTTGATCTGCTGGTGGCGTGGCTTTGCGGGCCATGGCGCCCGGCGGGCAGGGTGTCGGCAACGCTGCGCAGGGCTAGAGAAAGATTACCGCTGGCTTCGGCCAGGGCCAGAAGTTCGGAATCGGCGCGGTTCAGCTCCAGCGTCGCGGTAGAACCAATCACCACTTCCTCATCTTCAACCTGTTTGAAACTCTGATCAATCGCCAGAATACGAACATTTTCCAATATGGTTCTGGAACTGAAACCTTCACTGGCTTCTTCACTATCCTCGTCCTGCGTGGTTTGCGTCAGAAGAACATCAACCCGGTCATTGGGCAGGATAAAGCCGCCGGCCCCGGTCTCCACAGAAATTTTAACCGACACAGCGCGCATGCCAGGCGATAAAACGGCGGCCATAAAACCGGCATCACCAGGGTTTACCAGCTTGCGCGGCGAAATTGGCTCACCGGCAGCAATATTAACGCGGGCAATGGCCCCGGCATATTTTTGTAAGGCCCCGGCCTCTTTTTCCTGGGTGATAAAAGCTGTGTTTAGCGCTTCAATCGGCCAATCCTGCCAGGATAATTCTTCTGGTGTGACCCGTTGGCCGATGGGAATGTCTGCCCTGGCAACCAAAACTTGCGCGGTGGTTGGCGTGACTTTGGGCGCAATTTCGCTCTGGGCACTCTTGCCGCCGGAACCGCCGGTCAGGTTTTTGGCCATAAATGCAGCACCAAGTGCCGCCACTGCCGCTATGACAAGAACAATAACCCTGCCGAGATTCATGCCAACACTCCTTCGTGCAAATCGCACGTGGTTAGAAGTGACCAGAAAGTTCTCAAAGCATGGTTAACAAAACCTCATCCACTACCGCTGACGGTAAGAAAAAGTGAAGTTTCTGGGAATGCCAGCAGTGCACCGACACAAATGCCTATGCCATAAGGCACATCGCCACCTTCCTTGAGCAGTCGTGCCGACCATTTCCAGGCATGTAAATGTGATGGCATGGGGTATTTACGCGCTAAAAGCAGGATAATCGTTAACGCACCACCGGCCAGCGCTGCATAAGCGGCAAACATGAACAGGCCCGGCCAGCCCATCCACAGGGCGGCCGCAGCAAATAGTTTGGCATCGCCGCCGCCAATCCAGCCAAAGGCAAACATGGCAATGGTCAGCGCCAGTGCCGCCAGCCCGATCAATACTTGAAAACCAATGGCCGACCAGCCAAGCCCGCTTAATGGTGCGGTTAAGACAAAAAGGATAATCAGCGCTCCGGAAATCCAGTTGGGGATGGTCATGGTGGTCATGTCATAAAAAGCAGCGATCAGCATCAATAAGGCAAAGCCCATAAACAAAAGGGATAACATCAGGCGCTCCTAGAGGTTTCAACGCAGTATCAGGCATGGCTATGTCCGGTTTTGCGTTAACACCGCGTTTCCAGACATGAAAAAGGCCGCCCCAGGGGGCGACCTTTCTCATAATAAAGCCGTTTGGCTTCTTATTTCATCGCATTGGCGACAGTCGTAAACTTGGCAGAGGCATTTGTGCCCAGCGAAGTTACGGCGCCAATAATGACCACAGCGATCAGAGCGGCAATAAGGCCATACTCAATCGCGGTAGCACCAGATTCGTCATTCATAAAACGTGCTGCAAACTTACTCATAATCATTCTCCCGTTATGTTGCTAGCGACAAAGGATCGCTAGAGCTCTTCGGCTCTTTTTGCGAACCTTGGATAGACCATAGCGGGGCCGAATTAAGGTGAGTTTAAGCGCCTTGGTTATTTTTTGATGAATCGTGCCGGGGAAATTTTATGGATAAAAAGTGCATTCTTATACCATGCCTGAGGACGGCCCCAAAAACCAATAGCCCCGCCTTTAGGAAGTGTTCACCAGTTCAGGCGATGATTCAGCCATTGCGATTTTCATACCCAAAGGTGCCCTCATGCTGCGGCTATTATTTATTGGATTTATTCTAACGAGCTTTTGTGGCCATCAAGCCAGCGCAGAGGAAAGTGATGCCAGATTTACCGTAGAGGTGGACAAGGCAAAGATATTACGCCTGCCGCGCGCCGCCTCGGCGGTGATTATCGGCAATCCTGCGATTGCCGATGCCAGTGTGCACGATGGTAGAACCCTGCTCATCACCGGGAAAATATTTGGTGCCACCAATATTATTGTGCTGGATGGGCGCGGAAATACTGTGATCGAGCGTGATATTCAGGTGCGGGCACCGCAAATGGCGGCCATTACCTATTATCGCGGCGGGGCGCAACGCACCTTTACCTGTGCAGGATATTGCGAACTGTCGCCCAGTGTCGGCGATGATCCGGACGTGTTTGACCGCCTGATGGTGCAGCAAAAAGGCAAGTCCGACCAGGGTAATGAAGCCGCCGAATAAGCGCACCGGTCACCCTGGTCTGAAATGCCCTATTTCACTTACACCGTCCGCCGACGCGCATTGGCCAGAGCGTCCAGCGCAGCGTTAGCGCTTTCCGGTCCCCGGCGGCGGCGGCGCGATTGCGGCTGATAGGCCTGGCTGGCATGGGCATCGCAATACGGTGATGCGGCCTTGGACTTGCGCCCGCAAAAGCGAAAATCCGGCTCTGTAGGATCGCCAATCGGCCATTTACAAATATGATTGGTCAAGGTTAGCACTGTGGCAAACTCACCACTGGGCAGAGGTGCCGGCTCAAGCGGTGGTGGTGCCTCCGGGGTTTCGCGTGGCACCGTCGGGCCATTGTTTCCTGTGCGCGGCGCGCTGCTGGCCGCACCGCTGGTTGTGGCGCGTGGCTTTGGCGCCGGTTTGGCCCGTGGGCGCGGCGGCCGGGAGGGGGTGGCCCGCCCGGAGAGTTTTAGCCGGTGCACCTTGCCGATAATTGCATTGCGGGTCACACCTTCGCCCATTTCCTTGGCAATCTGGCTGGCGCTAAGCCCCTCCGTCCAGAGTTTCTTTAACGTCTCCACCCGATCTTCAGTCCACGCCATCCCAGCCTCCATTCCCGTGCTTGTTACAAGATATAGTATCCAAAGAGCCTTTCAGGCCCCTACATTGCTATATATCGTATGCGGGTAACAGCGCACATACAAGATACAGGTGTGAGCTATTCACAGTTTTCTATATGTTGTGGGTAACTTTTCCAGAACCGGTATGAATTCTGCCCCTGGTTAAAAAACCCACTTTGCCGATTGTCGCGCCTCGCAGATCAGCATACAAGGCGATTATGCAGACGAATACATCAGAATTTCCAGTTCGCCGTATAGGCCTCATCAACGGCCTTGGTTTATGGACGCTTTACCTCAAGGAGGTGCGCCGCTTTACCAAGGTGGGCTTTCAAACCGTGTTGGCCCCGGTGGTATCGACACTCCTTTTCCTGCTGGTGTTCACCCTGGCCTTTGGCGATGTGCGACCGGCGGTGGGCGGCGTGGACTTTACGCAATTTCTGGCCCCTGGCCTGGTGATGATGGGGATACTCAATAACGCTTTTGCCAATTCGTCATCTTCGCTGATTGTTTCAAAAGTGCAGGGCAATGTTGTGGATTTCCTCATGCCGCCGCTTTCTGCGGCTGAACTTTCCATTGCGTTCATTGCCGGTGCGGCCACGCGGGGCATAGTCGTTGGCCTTGTTACCGTATTGTGCATCTTGCCGTTTATGCAGATCACCATTGTCCATCCGCTGGCGGTATTCTGGTTTGCGCTCAATGCGGCCCTGATGATGGGCATGGTGGGTTTGCTCGCCGGCATTTATGCCCAGCGATTTGACCATTTGTCTGCCGTGCAGAATTTTGTGTTATTGCCGCTAACCTTCCTATCGGGAACATTTTATTCGGTAAAAATCCTCCCGCCCATATTTCAGACGTTAAGCACCTTTAATCCGTTCTTTTATCTGATTGATGGTTTCCGTTATGGCTTTACCGGCGTTTCTGATGCCCCGACCCTGCACGGGGCGCTATTTGTCATGGCCATCAATTTAGTGCTTGGCATTGCCAGCTATCTGGTCTTGCGTTCCGGCTGGCATCTAAAGACTTAACGATTTATTTTGTCTCTTTAAGGAGTAGTAGCATGTCATCCCATCTCATTCCCACCTATGCGCCGCCTGATCTTGTTTTTGAACGGGGCGAAGGGGTCTGGTTATATGATGCCAATGGCGAGGCCTGGCTTGATTTTATCGCCGGGATTGCCGTGGATGCGCTGGGCCATTGTCACCCGGCACTGGTCAAGGCGCTCAAAGATCAGGCTGACAAGCTGTGGCATGTGTCCAACATGTTTAAGGTGCCGGCGCGCGAGGAACTTGCCCGGCGCTATTGCGAAAACAGTTTTGCCGACCTGGTATTCTTTACCAATTCCGGCACCGAGGCCATTGAAGGTGCGCTCAAGGCAGCCCGTAAATTCCATGCTGATAAGGGCGATGAGGGCCGCATTGAAATTGTTACTTTTCAGGGGGCATTTCACGGGCGCTCTTATGGTGCGATCAATGCCGGTGGCAATCCAGCCTATATGAAAGGATTTGGCCCGCATATGGAGGGCTTTACACAAATTCCTTTTGCCGATGAAGAAGCGGCCCGCGCGGCCATCACCAATAAAACCGCTGCGGTGCTGATCGAGCCGGTGCAGGGCGAAGGCGGCCTTCGTGCAGCGCCTGATGAATATCTGCGCCTGCTGCGCACCCTGTGCAATGAAACCGGGGCTTTGCTGATTTATGATGAAATTCAATGCGGCGCCGGGCGCACGGGCAAAATGTTTGCTCATGAATGGTCCGGAGCCCTACCGGATATTATGGCGGTAGCCAAAGGCGTTGGTGGTGGATTTCCGCTAGGCGCGTGGCTGACCACGACAGAGGTTGGTGCGCATATGGTGGTTGGCACCCATGGCTCCACCTATGGCGGCAATCCGCTGGCCATGCAGGTGGGCATTGCCCTCTGGGATGAGATGATGAAGCCCGGATTTTTGGATCATGTGACACAAATGGGTCAGTTTTTGAAACAGCAAATGGCCGGCCTTGCAGATACTTATCCCGATATGATCGAGGACGTGCGCGGCAAAGGTCTTTTGTGTGGTATCAAGTTGAGAGAACCATTTGTAAACCGGGAAATCATGGTCAGGGCGCGGGATCGCGGCCTGTTAACCGGCGCGGCGGGTGATAATGTTCTGCGCATGGCACCGCCATTGATCATCACCGAAGAACATGCGCGCAAGGCCATCAGAATACTGGATGAAGCGCTGGCGGCATCCCGCTAAGCAGACCTGGGTCGTAAACCATGCCTCATTTTCTCGACATTGCAGACCTTTCGCCTGATGAGATGAAAACCATTCTGGCCGATGCCCACGCCATGAAGGCGGCACGGACCGGTCTGCCCAAAGGTGCACCTGACCCGGATCCGGCATTGCCGGGCCGGGCACTGGCCATGATTTTCGAGAAAAGTTCGACCCGCACGCGGGTATCTTTTGACATGGCTATTCGACAGCTGGGCGGATCATCCCTGATCCTGAATGCGGCCGATATGCAGTTGGGACGCGGCGAAAATATTGCCGACACCGCTCAGGTGCTATCGCGTTATGTCGATGCGGTGATGATCCGTGCCAATGCACATCAGGATGTGGTGGAGTTTTCAGAACAAGCCGGCATACCGGTGATCAATGGGCTGACCGATCGCTCGCATCCCTGCCAGATCATGGCCGACCTGATGACCCTGGAAGAGCATTATGGAAAGCTGGAAGGGTTGAAACTGGCCTGGGTGGGGGATGGCAATAATGTCGCAGCCAGTTTTATTCAGGCAGCGGCCAAGCTGGACTTTGAATTACATCTGTCCTGTCCCAAAGACTATGGCCCCCGCGAGGATGATCTGATCGCCGCATCCTTGTGTGGGGCACGCCTTGCGTTGATGGGTGATCCAAAAGCGGCGGTTCAGGGCGCGGATGTGGTCATCGCCGACACCTTTGTTTCCATGGGTGATGCGGATGCCACAAAGCGTCTGGCTGATCTGGCCCCTTATCAGGTCAATACCGCATTGATGAAAGAGGCAAACCCAAAAGCGGTATTTTTGCACTGCCTGCCGGCCCATCGCGGCGAGGAAGTTACGGCGGCGGTTATAGACGGGGCCGGGTCGCTGGTCATGGAAGAGGCTGAAAATCGCCTGCATGCACAAAAAGCAATTCTAAAATGGTGCCTGTTGTCATGAGCGGGCAGATGAGCACCCGGACAATAGATGACGTGGTCATCCCCTTTGCGCTGGATACGCGCCCGGTGCGCGGGCGCATTGTGCGCCTGGGTGCGGTGCTGGACGATATACTGGCGGCCCATGATTATCCCGAACCCGTAGCCAGATTATTGGGTGAAGCGGTGTTGATCGCGGTGCTGGCCGGTTCTTCATTAAAATTTGAGGGCCGCCTGATCATTCAGGCCAGCGGCGATGGGCCGGTATCACTGGTGCTGGCCGATTATTCCACCAATGGTGGTATCCGTGGCTATGCCCGTTTTGACGCGGCAGCTCTTGCCGGACTGGAAGAAAAAACGCCGGATCTGGGACAGCTCATGGGCAAGGGACGCTTTGCCCTGACCATTGATCCAGGCGGGGCCTCTGAGCGTTATCAGGGCGTGGTGGCGCTTGAGGGTGCGGGGCTCGGCGTGAGCGCGCTATCTTATTTCGCCACTTCAGAACAAGTGCCCACGCGTCTTAGCCTTGGTATGGCCCGCCTGACCGATGCGGCGGGCAAGAAAAGCTGGCGCGGGGGCGGCGCCATTATGCAAATGATCGCCGGGCAAAGCCAAAATGACGAGGACTGGGATCACGCCTCGGCGCTTTTTGAAACCATCAGTGCCGATGAATTGACCGACCCCAATGTAAGCGCGGAAACATTGTTGTTTCGTCTGTTTCACGAGGAGGAGGTGAGAGGGGCGTCCCCGAACCGGAACACGCGCTCATATAGCGAGCGCCAACATCGCGATAGCGCCATAAAAATGGTGGGGGTGCGGGTGTTTGAACCGACAATCCTGCACAAACGCTGCCCCTGCACACCTGATTATTTGCGATCCGTGCTGGCGCAGTTTCCTGCCGGAGAACATAAGGGCATGACCGAAGAAGATGGGCGTATTCGCATGACCTGCGCCTTTTGTTCAAAAGATTTTTTCTTCACACCGGAGGAAATTTCCTCTACATAGCCGGGGGTCTTTCCTGGGAGGTGTAAATGGCCAAAATCACTGGCATCGGCGGGATTTTTTTCAAATCAGATGATCCTGCAAAAACCGCAAAATGGTATCAGGAGGCCCTCGGCCTCGCTTTTACAAGCATGGGCGGAGATACCCAATATGTGCAATTTGGGCCCCATGAATTTGCCGGACCCGTATTTTCTGTTTTTGCGCGCAATAGCGAATATATGGACCCTTCCGCAAAGGATGTTATGATCAATTTGATGGTGGATAATGTGGCCGAGGCGATAGAGCAGGTGCGCGCCCATGGTGGCCAGATCGTCGGCGACATCAAAGCAGAAGTTTATGGCGATTTTGGCTGGTTTATTGATCCGGAGGGTCGAAAAATTGAATTATGGTCTCCTAAAAAACCCGCCTCCTCATAATATTGGCTTGTTAACTGACCCAGAAGCGCGGCGTAAATAATACCAGCACCGTAAAAAGCTCCAGCCGACCAACCAGCATGGTCAGCGACAACACCCATTTGGCAAAGTCCGGCAAAGTGGAAAAGTTACCGGCCGGGCCAACAATATCCCCAAGCCCCGGACCCACATTAGCAATCGCCGTGGCGGCGCTGGATATAGCGGTTGTCGTATCCAGTCCGGCAAAAGAAAGCGCAATGGTTGCAACGGCAAAACAGGCAAAAAAGACAAAGAAAAAGCTATATACCGAAAACAATGCTGATTGCGGCAATGGTGCCCCGTTATAGCGTAGCGGAATTACAATATGGGGGCGGATCATTCGGCGGATATGGGCGCGCAAACCTTCGATCGCGACCTGAAAGCGAAAGATTTTAATGCTGCATGATGTTGAACCTGCGCAACCGCCAACAAACATCAACACAAAGAATAATGGTGCCGCCATTGGCCCCCAGAGTTGAAAGTCACCAAATCCATAGCCGGTGCCTGTGGTTATAGAAACGACATTAAACATGGCAAGGCGAATAGGGTGGGCCAGACCCTCATGATCGGTAAACTCCATATAGAGGCTCATAAAGACAATGACGACGGCCAGAAACCCCAAAAAACCACGCGCCTGGGTGTTGCGCCACAGGGCCGAAAAATTACCCCTGACAGCCAGAATATAGGCGGCAAAAGGCAATGCAGCCAGGGTCATAAAAACCGTGCCGGCAATATCTGCACCACCTTGGGAATAAGCAGCAAACGAGGCATCTGAATTGGCAAATCCGCCCGTGGAAAGGGTGGTCATGGAAAGGCATATAGCGTCAAAGGCATCAACACCCAGCATCCAGTAAACGCCGGCGCACAACATGGTCAGGCCCAGATAGGCGGCGCCGATGCCAATGGCGATCGCCTGGGCGCGGGGCAGTATCTTGCCCATGGGTTCAAACCATTCCGCACGAAAAAGCTGCATCCCGCCGACTTTCAGCATGGGCAGGACCGCCAGTGCCACAATGATAATACCCACCCCGCCAATCCATTGCAGGATGGCCCGCCATAGCAAAATGCCTTTGGGTAAATCATCTAGCCCGCTCATCACTGTGGAACCGGTCGTGGTCAGGCCCGACATGCTTTCAAAATAGGCATCCGTAAAAGACAAAGGCGTTTCGGCCAGCATAAATGGCAACGTGGCAAAGACCGCCATCACCACCCAGGAAAATGTGGTCAGGATAAAGGCGGCCTGTAAATTCATTTTCAATTTGCCGCCGCGCGCCACCAGCATCAATATGGCGCCGGTAAACAGCGTCAATGCCGAGGCCGCGGCAAAGCTGCGCCATTCCACCGAACCTGTAACCAGATCGGCAATCATCGGGGCCAGCATGAAAACCCCCAACAGGATCAGCAACGCCCCGATAATCAGGGCAACGGAACGGGCGCTATTCATTTTGCGTGTGGCTCAATGCTTGCTGGCGGTATCATAGGGACTGTCCAGAGAAAAAAGCGGGATCAGGGCGCGAAACATTTCTCCGGCCTGGTTCTGCATTTCATAATACCCTTCCATCATGCCCGAAGGGGTCATGAGCGGTGTGCCCGAAGTATAGCGCCAGGATTGACCGGGCGCCAGCACCGGTTGTTCGCCTACCACACCGGCACCATACACCTCTTCAGCGCGGCCATTGGCGTCGGTAATGCGCCAATAGCGGTTCATCAATTGCACGGTTTGGTCACCCCGGTTTTCAATCTCGATCTGATAGGCCCAGACATATCGACCGGCTTCAATATCAGAACGATCCTCCAAAAAGAAGGGTTGGGCCCGTATCAAAATGCCATTGGTGGTAGTTTCCCAGGTCATGGTGCTATCTATCTCTAATTTGCACCGCGCATCAAGCGCTTGCGCCAACGTTGCGAATCGCATCTGCTCTGCAACGAAAAAGAAACGGTATGGCCATGGCAAAAATTCTTTGTGATCAACAGATCGGCGATTGTGTTCAGGCCGGTGCCATCCGCTTTGATGTCGCGCTGGATCAGGACCAGTTACAACCGGCCAGTATGGACTTGCGTCTGGGGCAAAAGGCCTATCGCCTGCGCGCCAGTTTTCTGCCCGGCAAAAACACTTCGGTGGCTTCGCGCCTGAACGCACCACTGGTTATGCACGAGATAGACCTGAGGCCGGGTGCGGTGCTGGAAACCGGGTGCATTTATCTTGTCCCTCTGATGGAGGCGCTTGCGCTCCCGACAGACATCAGCGCCCGCACCAACCCCAAAAGCTCTACCGGGCGTATTGATGTGTTTACCAGGGTGATCACCGATGGGGCTTTTGCTTTTGATACCATTGCGCCGGGCTATGAAGGGGCGCTGTGGCTGGAGATCAGCCCGCGCACGTTTTCCATTCTGGTGCGCCCCGGTGACCGGCTGGCGCAAATCCGTCTGCGCCGTCAGGCCCGTGACCATCACACGTCAGGTGAGGCAAAATCCGTCGATGTGTCACTGGCACTGGCACCAAATTCGCGCGTCGGGTTTCGCGCCAAACGCCATGCAGGGGTGCTCGATCTTCGCAATATTGGCGGTCACGATCCGCGTGATTTCTGGGAGGCCCTCATCCCCCGTAACGGGCAACTGATTCTGGATCCGGGTGAGTTTTATATTCTGGCCTCCAAGGAAGCCATTTGCATCCCCCCCGATATGGCCGCCGAAATGGCTCCCATTGCCCCGGAAATTGGCGAGTTTCGCGTGCATTATGCGGGCTTTTTTGACCCCGGTTTTGGCTATGATGGCGCTGGCGGGGCGGGTGCCAAAGCGGTGCTGGAAGTGCGTGGCCGTGATGTGCCGTTCATTCTGGAGGATGGCCAAACCGTCGCCAAACTGGTGTTTGAACCCATGAGCCAAAACCCCACCGCGCTTTATGGCACCATCGGCTCCAACTATCAGGGGCAAGGCCTGAAACTCTCCAAACTTTTCGGGAAGTGGGTGGAGTGATGGGGGGTGTAATGACAAAGGGCGACGAACACGATGAAACTATCATTTGCCGGACTTGTTGCGGCAATCCAGTAAATTCTCACTGATACACAGGATTACCCGAATAAATCAGGTAATGGCAACGCCCAGGTTTTACCCTTATGACAGAAAGAAACTGCCCCAGCGTTTCCTACACCTCCTGTATGCGCTTATGCAGCCTCCTCCCTTGCTCGCTTAAACGCGCTCAGGATGTTGGTTGAAGAGGGAAAAATGAAAGCCACAACAATACTCGCTTGCACCCTTGTAATAACTGACCGGTCAGTTATATACGTGTTGAGATAATATTTTATGAAATAAAGGTTGGTGGCCTGGCATTTTTTGAGGTTGGGCACAGCCGCTCAGGTCCAAGGGGGCCGATGCGTCACCTGTCTTCACTCATCGAATGATCATTTTGAATGCAGGGTTTCAGGACAACACAAAAAATGACAAAAAGGGCGGTAAAACCAATAGACCAAACAAAGCCGCGCTGGCAGCGTCAGCCGGATGCGCGGCCAGACCAAATCCTTGATGCGGCGCTTGGTGTTTTCCGCGCTCAGGGATTTAGCGCGGCCCGTATGGATGATGTTGCCAAGGCTGCCGGGATTTCCAAAGGCACGATCTATCTTTATTTCAATAGCAAACAGACCTTGATGGAGTCGTTGATTACGCGGGCCGTTGCGCCCATAGCACAGCACCTTAATGTGATAGCTGCGCAGGCCCCTGATGGACCCGTTACCCCGGTTTTACGCGCCATGCTCACCTTCGCTGCCAGCAATTTAGGGCAAGCCAAAGCCAGCGCTGTGCCCATGCTGGTGATCAGTGAAGCGGGACGTTTTCCTGAACTGGCGCGGCTTTACCGACAACAGGTCATTGATATTGGCCTGGGGGCGATCACTGGCATGATCAAGCGCGGCATAAATCGCGGCGAATTTCGTAAATTAAATCCCGCCTATGCGGCCAGATCAATGATCGCACCTTTGCTGATGCACATGGTTTGGATGAATACCTTTGTTCTGTCCGAAGATGAGCCTATCGATCTGCCCGACATGATTGAACAACATCTTGATATATTTCTGCATGGTGCCAAATTCCGTGCACAACCGGAGGTCAGCCTATGAGCCGCCTTGTCTTCATTGCCTTTATTGTTCTGGCAGCGTGCAGCCCATCAAAAGAAACTGATGAAACGCGGCATAACCTTCAAGGTTATGCCGAGGCGCGCCTGCTTTATATGGCACCGCGCACCAGCGGGCCGATTACCGCATTAGCGGTCAGGGAAGGCGACCAGATTACGGCTGACAGATTGTTATTCTCATTAGATGATGGCACCGCCTCTGCGCGTCTGGCGCAAGCCGAAGCAGCGCTGGCGGCAGCACGGTCCCGCCTTGCCGATTTGCGCGCCGGTGGCCGCCCGCAAGATATCAACGCCGCCCGGCAAAGCGTTGCGCAGGCCCGTGCCGCGCTCAAACTAACGCAGGATAATTATGAGCGCAGCAAAACGCTGGTGGCAAAGGGGCAGGCACCGCAAGCCAGGCTGGATCAGGATGAGGCGCAGCACACCCAGGCCAAAGCCGCACTGCGGGCAAGCGAAGCACGTCTGGCTCTGGTTCGCGCCCCGGCCCGTATCAATACGATCACCGCCGCGCAAGAAGAAGTGCGTGTGCAGGAAGCCCTGGTAATACAAGCTAAAAAAGCTCTGGATGATTTACGCGTTGTAGCCCCCGTGGATGCCAGTGTGCAGACCGTGTTACGCCGCGAGGGCGAGATCGCCGGACCCGCACAGCCAGTGCTGGTGTTATTACCTCCGGCGCAAATACGTATTCGGTTTTTCATCCCTGAGCCGCGCCTTGGTGCCATCAGGATCGGCCAAAAAGTGCAATTTTCCTGTGATGGCTGCGACGATGGCCTGATCGGTAAAATCAGTTTTATCTCAGGCACGGCAGAATTTACACCGCCGGTGATTTTCACCGAAAAAGAGCGCGGCAAGCTGGTCTATATGGCCGAAGCATTGCCCAATGACCCGGCATCCTTTCATCCAGGTCAACCGGTATTGGTTACTTTACCATGAGCCTGACCCCGGCACATGACACGCCACCGCCGGTGATCGACGTTCGGGGTTTGACCAAAATTTATGGCACGCGCAAAGTTGTAGATGATTTTGATCTGACGGTGCCAAAGGGGGCCGTTTACGGGTTTTTGGGGCCAAATGGCTCTGGCAAGACCACGACTTTGCGTATGATATGCGGCCTTTTGGAACCAGAAGGCGGCTCTGGCACCTGCCTGGGTTGGGACGTCATCACCCAATCGGCACTGATAAAAACGCAAGTGGGTTATATGACCCAGAAATTCTCCCTCTGGGAGGACCTGACCATTGCCGAAAATCTGCATTTTGTAGCGCGTATGTATAAGCTGGATAATCGTAAAACACGGGTAAATGCGGCGCTGGTCTCTTTGGGATTAAACGAACGCAAAAACCAGTTGGCCGGCACCTTGTCTGGTGGCTGGAAACAACGCCTGGCCCTGTCGGCCTGTATGCTGCACGATCCACAACTCCTGTTGCTGGATGAACCAACTGCCGGGGTGGACCCCAAGGCCCGGCGTGAGTTTTGGGAAACCATTCACGAGCTTTCCGATAATGGTATCACCATACTGGTCAGCACCCATTATATGGACGAAGCGGTGCAGTGTGATTTCATTGCCTATATTGCCTATGGCAAAAAACTGATCGATGGCCCCTCCGGGGATATCGCCAAACGCATTGGCCTTACCACCTGGAAGGTTGAAGGGCCAAATCTGGGCGTGTTGGCCAGAGCGTTAAAACAGACACCCGGTATTGAGCAGGTCGCCCGTTTTGGCACGTCCTTGCACGTTAGCGGGCCGGATAAAAAAGCGCTGGAGGCGGCCATCGCCCCCTATCAAAGCAAAGATGAGCTGATCTGGACCCCGATGCAGAGCGGGTTGGAGGAGGCCTTTATCCACCTCATGAAAGAAGTGAAGGATAATTTCGCATGAGCACCGGATTTTCTTTTGCCCGCATTGGCGCCATCCTGATCAAGGAATTTATCCAGATGCGCCGGGACCGCATGACCTTTGCCATGATGATCGGCATACCGGTTATGCAGCTCATCCTGTTTTCCTACGCCATCAATTCCGATCCACGGCATTTGCCCTCTGCCATTATCGACCGGGACCATTCAGCCTTTTCCAGAGCGATTGTCACCGCCTTTGCCAATTCCACCTATGTGGATTTTACCATTGCGCCTTCCACTCCTGAAGAAGCAGAAGAGGCCATGGCCTCAGGCAAGATCAATTTCATCTTTGAAATCCCGGAGCATTTTGGCCGTGATATTGCGCGCGGCACCCGCCCGCAATTACTCATCATTGCCGATGCCACAGACCCTTCGGCAGCATCAGGGGCCATTACAGCGGCCAGCACCATTATAAACACAGGCCTTGCCCGTGAGATGTCCGGGGCACTTTCCGGGCTGGCCGCAGGCCCGCCGCCGGTCGATATGGTGTTCCAGCGCCGCTATAACCCCGCCGGCATTACCCAGTATAATATTATACCGGGTTTGCTTGGCATCATTTTGACCATGACCATGACCCTGATGACCGCTGTCGCGTTGACCCGCGAGGTTGAGCGCGGCACGATGGAAAACCTGCTGGCCATGCCCGCACGCCCGCTGGAAGTGATGATCGGCAAGGTGCTGCCCTATGTGCTGGTTGGCTATATCCAGATCATTGTGGTGCTGAATGCGGGGCGTATTTTGTTCGACATTCCCTTTGAAGGCTCAAAATTGTTGTTTTTCTGGATTTCCACGCTTTATATTCTGGTCAATCTTCTCATTGGTTTTTTATTTTCCACCGTGGCGCGCACACAAATGCAGGCGATGCAAATGATGGTATTTCTACTGCTGCCGCAAATTCTGCTTTCAGGCTTTATGTTTCCCTTTCGGGGTATGCCGCACTGGGCGCAGATATTGGGTGAAGCCTTGCCGGCCACCCATTACATGCGGCTGGTGCGCGGGATTATGCTAAAAGGCGCAACACGTTTTGACCTGATCGCCGACATCTGGCCCTTGCTGGCCATGATTGCCGCCATCAGCGCTCTGGCGCTTGTGCGTTACCGGCGGACTCTGGATTAGACGCAAAGGCTACCCGCGCCCACCAATGCCCGATAATGGCCAGCACCGCCATGCCGGCAAGCGCCAATAGTTCGCTGGTGGCTGAGGTGCGAAACACCCAGGCCAAGCCTCCGCAAATGAGCATTTGCAGCGCCATAAAAAGGGCGATTTGCCCATGACTGAACCCGGCGCGCAGGGCCAGTTGGAAAATATGATCATTATGGGCCTGCAACAGGTTTTCACGTCGCATAGCGCGCCAGGCCATGGTCAATAACACATCGGACAGCCAGGGCATGAATAGCAATACCACCGCATAAACCGCCCCAGGCGGGCCTTCATGAATATAAAAAAGTGCCGTGCCGGCCAGCCAGAAACCGATAAACAAGGCCCCCGTATCGCCCAGAAAAATACGTGCCGGGGGCAGGTTAAGCGGTAAAAACCCAAGGATTGCAGCTAATAAGGCAAGGGATAGTTGCAAGGCAATGCCCTGCCCTGCCGCCGCAGAAAGGATCGCCAGAAACAAAGCTGCAACCACGCTGCTGCCCGCGATCAGGCCATCGGCACCATCCATAAAGTTGGCCCCGTTACCAAGCACAAACACCCAAAGGGCCGTGCCCAGTATGGCCATGATATATGGCAGGCTCACCTGCGCTTGATCTAATGCAAATCCATTTACCGGATAAATCAAACCAGCGGCCAGAAGCGCAAGGCCCGCCAGAATAACAAATTTTAATTTGGCCGACAGATCTCGCAAATCATCATACAGCCCAAGCCCGCCGGTTAATAATGCCAGCACGATAAGGGCAATCACCGCTTTGCCGTCCGCAGCAAAGCCACCGTTTGAAGCCAGCGTGGCCAGCGCCACCACCACCCCGGACATGATCCCCAGGCCCCCTGCCTTTGGAATGGATTGATCATGGGCGGAACGGTCATTGGGATGATCCAGCACGCGCCAGCGCATAACCAGCGATGTCACCAAAAAGGATACCAGCGTGCCCAAAAAGAGCCCAGATAAAAGTGGGTAATTCAAAGACATAAAGTGCCTTGCCTTGCCGCCGTATTATGGTGGCACTTAATGGAACCTTGGCGAAAATATGTCAAATGATGTGGGCATTGGCGCTTTGGATTACGGACGACCAGGCCGTAGACACATAAAATCCGGGCCAGACGCGCATTGATGCCGGTTTTTTTCATGGCCATATAGTTTTCAGCAAGTTTTTCAGATCGTGAGGCAATGCGGCGAAAATGCTTGATAACGCGGCGCAGGATCATTGGGTTCTCTCCAGTTTCTATCATACCTGTTGCGTGTCATCCCGGCCCCCGCGCCGGGATCCATTGTGCATCTCAACGCACTATAGCCCCCGGATTAAATCCGGGGTGACACGGTTTGTTTTGTTTTTTTTACACGGCGCATGATCATGGCGTCATTTATATTCATTCAGGGTTAGTGGTGCCATATCCAGCTTGGTGCGTTCCGCATTGATCGCCAGCAGCATTTTGGTAATTGAGCCGTCGAGTTCGCCGTTATCTGCACGTGGCAATCTGTAATTTTGTTGTAAAAATAGAGGATCCCGGTATCCCATATCTATGGCGCGTTCAAAAAATGCATTTGCGGCTTTGCCATCGCCGTGAAAGGCAGCGCGCCAGCCTTCGTCGGCAATGAAAGAAGCGGTATTTTTGCTGCTTGCACCACTTTTATCCGCCGCTGTTTCCCATTCCTGTATGAATGTTTGTGCATCTTTATGGTTGGTTTCACGCAAGGCGTAGGCAACATAGGCAAGCCCCCCCGCGCATTGGCAGGCGATTGCCTGTGCGCGCTCGGCTTTGGCATTTAACCGGTTATTGTAAAACACAGTTAGAGCGGAATAATCCTTCGCCGCAAATTGCGCCGGCACCTGAGAAGACAATGCGAAAAACCAATTGTTCTTGGCCAAAGCGGAATGATTAAGTATTTTTAGAGCTTTTGCTTCTTCTCCTGCCAGCATAAAGCCCACGGCCTGCACATCCGGGTTGGGATTACTTTGCATCGCATTTATATCAGCCAGTTGGAATTTGATGAGCCCTGCATTAAAATTCAAAGGACCATTAGTGGGAAAGCGTTTTAATTGCGCTAAGGTATAATTCAAGGCTTGTGCCAAGTCTCCTTTTAGCAAGTATAGGCCGGACAATCGCATTGCCGGGGTCGGTAATTCCGGGGACACACGCGACCAGCGCAAAAGCACCTCTTCCGCTTCGGTAAAACGTCCTTGCTCCATTAACTGATCCGTATAATTATTGTTGGCATGGGCCAAAGCCGGGTCTTTTTTCAGTATCCCCTTTAGAATTTTCACCGCCTCTTCTGCATCTTCGGTTTTGCCGGTTTGTAGCAAAAAATAGGCTAGATCATTGGCCGCCTGGGTAAGATTTGGCTGAATAGCAATGGCTTTTCTGAGGGTTTTAATGGCTCGATCATACTGCACCTCTCCATTTTCTTCCGACAAAAGCGCATAATAGCTGGCCAGGCCAAGCAGGCCTTCGGCAGAGTTTTTATCAACAGCCAAGGCTTTATCTGCGAATGATTTCATCACCGGTAACATTTTTGCCACCGGTATATCTCCTGGCTGCCCTCGTCCATCCGATAGGCCGCCAGCAACATAGGAGCGCCATCCCAGCGCCGGAGCATAGTGATCGTCAATGGCAATGGAACGGTCCAGCAATTCTGCCGCTTCTTGATAATGTTCCCGCCCGCCACCCTGGGTGATTTTTTCGCGAGCGAGCAAATATAAATCATATGCGCTAACATCAACGCGGGTCGCAGGTTTGATTTTTTCTCCCGCCCCAGGCAAAAACTCTCGCATTTCAGACAAAATCGCATTGGAGATTTCGTCCTGAACCGCAAATATATCGGTTAACTCCCGATCATACGCATCCGACCATAAATGATACCCATTGTCGGTGCGGATGAGTTGCGCCGTGATCCGCACTCTATTACCAGATTTGCGCACGGAACCTTCCAGTATATGCGCTACATTCAGCACTTCACCGACCTCGCGAAGGTCTTGATTTTTTCCTTTATACGAAAACGACGATGTGCGTCCTGCAACTTTCAAGCCTTTGATTTGCGCCAACACATTCAATAGTTCCTCGGATATACCGTCCGAGAAGTATTCCTGCTCCGGGTCTGATGACATATTAACAAATGGCAGAACGGCAATGGAATTTTGGGGTTGAGCTTGTTCGACGTTTACAGTTTCAATAATCTCGTCTGGCGAAATGTTTTTTTTCGGTATAAACCGGCTGCCAACCACGAGCGCTGCCACAAGCACAAGCGCACCTAAAATGGCAAAATCCAGCTTGCGCCCGGTTCTGGTGGTAATGCCCTGCCCGTCTGCGACATCCTCAGTGCGCTTTACGCCTTCAGGGGTCATCTCAAACGCCCAGGCGAAAACGATAACGATGGGAATACCAATCAGCAGGACGACAATTATCATTTTCATGACCCAGCCCGGCGCATCAAAGCTATTGGCAGCAAGGGCTGCGATTTGTGCTGTTACCCAGCCAATGACAGCATAGACGCCGATTACGCGAAACACGTTTCTGCGTTTAAGTTCCGAAAACAGATTACTCATTTTTGATCCAATCTGGTTTTGGATTGGCCAGTTGCGCTTTGATAATGGCGCGTTGTTTGGCAGCGTTTTCATTAAAGCGTTTTTCAATTTCAAGCCATTTTGGATATTGACGTAAGCCATCCATTCCGGGGAAATTGACATTTTTAATGCCAGCCCATGCGTATCTCACATCGGCCATGCGCTCAAACCAGGGAAATGCCTTTGCGGGTTGGCCGTTTGCAATGGCAAGCAAGGCTGCTG
The DNA here is from genome assembly GCA_021776595.1 of Robiginitomaculum sp. Classification (GTDB taxonomy): domain Bacteria; phylum Pseudomonadota; class Alphaproteobacteria; order Caulobacterales; family Maricaulaceae; genus Robiginitomaculum_B. The sequence continues at coordinate 89,193 of JAJFFP010000037.1, forward strand.
CCAACAACGCGTCACCACTTGTAAAATCGATTGGGGTTTTTCCAGCAAAAAAAGTGTTAAGTTTATCCATTATAATTTTGGCGTCCGTATCAGAATTTGCTTGAAATATTGTGGCAACAAGAACCATATCATCAGCAAGAAATGGAGTAAGGGGCAATGCCACTAAATTGATGTCGGTCGCTTGTTGGCGCAATTCTGGATAGGCTGCTACAGTGTCGCCCAACAGGAATGCAGTAAATGCGGTTTCATCAGGGCTTTTTGCAACAATTTTTTGCGCGGCGTCCAGATCCCCGCGCATGACCAGCAAGGACCCCTTATCATCTGGAGTTTTCGCCAATGGCAAGGCTTGGTCAAACAGACCTATATCCATATAAATCATCAAAAGTCTATTACGTATATTTGGACTCTCAGGATTTATAGCTTGTGCATCCTTGAAAAGGGTGTGCGCGCCTGCATAGTCACCACTACCATACTTTATTTCGCCGAGCGCTCTATACCCTTGTGTGCTGGTTGGATTGTATTTGATGTTTTTTTCATGGGTGGCGCGGGCGCCCGCAAGATTTCCAAGGCTTTCTTGATAGTAACCAAAATTACTCAAAAGCACGGCAGACAGCGGGTCCAGTTCCAGGGCTTTTTGAAAACTTGCCAAGGCTTTTTCATTCTGTCCCAGGCCGCCATAGGCCAGGCCTTGGCGATGATAGGCCAACACGTAATTGGGGTTGGCGGCTATTGCCCTCTTGGTAAAATCAAGGACTTCCTGAAGTTTATTTTGGTCAAGGGCCAGTGACGCGGCTGCGGTCAAGGCTTCGGCAGAATTTGGCGCAAGCTCCAGAGCCCTATCCACATTGGGACGGGCTAATGCTATCGCCTCGTCCTGATCTGTCCCCACATATTCAGACATCAGCAAATAGGTGACCGCCAGACCGGCAAAAGCCGGGGCGAATTCGGGGTCGAGGGCTATGACGTGTTTATAGCCTCTCACAGCTTTGCTGAGGGTTTCTGGCAAGCGTTTTTGCATTTGTTCTCTGGCGCGCAAATACAGCTCATAGGCTTCCAAATTCGCCGTGCGGTCGGTCGCCTCAGTTTCACCAACAGATAGCCGGCCTTTTAGCTCGGCAACGATGGCAGCGGCAATTTCGTCCTGAATGGCGAATATATTTTCTGCTGTAAGTGGACGGTCATAGGTCTGGGACCACATATGTTCATCGGTTTTGGTGTCAATCAATTGCGCGGTAATACGTAAGGTATTGCCAGCCTTGCGCACACTACCCTCTAATATATGACCGACATTCAAAGCTTCGGCAATTTCACCTGTGCTGGCCTCACGTTCTTTGAATGCAAAAGCGGAGGTGCGCGAAGAAACCCGCAGCCCGTCTATGCGGGCCAGCACATTCAGGAGCTCTTCGGAGACACCATTGGCGAAATATTCCTGATCCTTGGTCGAAGAAAAATCAGCGAACGGCAATACTGCGATGGAAGGTTTCGCATCGGTTAGAGGTATTACCCCTTGGGCTATAACCTCCGGCGTGACCGTATGTTGCGGTATAAACCGGCTGCCAACAACGAGCGCCGCCACAAGCACAAGCGCGCCTAAAATGGCAAAATCCAGTTTGCGCCCGGTTCTGGTGGTAATGCTCTGCCCGTCTTCGACATCCTCAGTGCGCTTGACACCTTCCGGAGTCATTTCAAACGCCCAGGCCAGAAGCAGGGCAATGGGAAAACCGACCAGTAACAGCCCAATAATACTTTTGAGCACCCATTCCGGCGCGCCAAACGCCGGAAAGGCGATTGAGGACATTTGCGCCAACAACCAGCCAACCACCGCATAAATACCGGCAACTCGAAAAATATTGCGTCGACGCAATTCCGCAAAAATATTTCCCATTGATGAGGTCCCCGCACATTTATGTGCTTTGCGCCAATCATAGCTCATTTTATAAAGATCAGGCAAGCAAAAGCATTGGCCTGACCTTATTGGCAAGACCTGTGCGCATCAGGATAGTCTCCTGATTTCACCGATACAAATAATGGGTTATTGGGTGCAGGTTCTTTTCTAATAGACCAGATTATTTTTTGGCCCAACTCCTGCGCTTTGCGGAAATACGGTGGTATCCAGTGCCGCAAGGTCAACGCCCCAATGATCGCGCAAAACCCCTTTGAACAGGCTGCGTAGATCATTGGCGGGAAACACATCGCGGCCTTCGTATAGATCAACCGGCGAGAGACCCGGCCAGCTTCCGATCATCTGGCCGCCCTTGACCGCTCCGCCCATCAAAAAGGCCGCGCCGCCAACCCCGTGATCGGTGCCAGTGGTGCCATTTTCAGCCAGTGTGCGGCCAAATTCAGTCATCATCAGCACCGCCGTATTGGCCCATTGCGCCCCTAACTCTTCACGCAACCCCAACAAGGCCGTATTCAAATTGGCCAGATTGGAAGAAAGGATATTACTCTCGTCGGCATGGGTGTCCCAGCCGATAAATGAGATCGCCGCCGCCCCCGGTCCGCCATCGGCAGCCAATAGCTTGCCTGCCGCACGGGTCAATTGCTCATACCCGCTACCAAGCTGATTAAGATCACCAATCAAGGTGCCAACATCAACGGCCCCCTGCAGGGCAGCTTTTAACACCAGATCATTATCATATAGATCAAGCGTTTCCTCAATGGTTTCCGGATCAGCTTCGGGCAAGCTGGAAGGTGCCCAGGTGGTAATACTGGCCTCACCTTTCAGGATCAGCGGCACAATCTGACCAACCCCTACGGCCCCCGGTGAAAGGTTTAAGGCGGACAAGGCACGGTTCAGCCAGCCATCAAGCGTGCCCAGCGGCGAATCCGTGCCATTTTCCAACACATCCTGACCATCAAAATGAGAGCGTTTATTATAGGGCGCACTGGCCGCGTGCATAAAGGATGCCTCGCCCTTATTGAACATCGCGGCAAGACCCGGCAGGGCCGGGTGCAGACCAAAGCCATCCATCAAGGGAATGGCACCACCGGGCTCACCTGGGGGTGGGATCGCAATATTGGGGCGTTTGGCATAATACCGGTTTTCATAATGGGGAACCACCACGTTCAGCCCGTCCATAGCTCCGCGCAGCACAATGACCACCAGCTTTCGCCCTTCCGGCCCGGCGGCAAAAGCAAGATTGGCCCCGGACGCACTGAGGCCCAAAACCCCGGCGCTTCCTTTAAGAAGGCCGCGACGATTAATGTGGAAGCGTGGTTTATCCTGGCTCATGACTACCTCCTTTGCAGTTCAGGCGTCATCAGCATCAGCGCATAGCCCTGTGCTTTGGTGAAGGCACCGGATAGTATTTGTAATGAATTATCACTCAGCCCCGGCCCAAAAAGATCACTTGCATAATCGGGGGGCAGGGGTGCGTTTTCGATCAGATTACCAATCAGCACCGATAAATTCAGCCGCGCGGCAATGATCGATGAGCTGGCCCAACTGGCTTCATCATCTGGCCATCCCGCAGGGGAGCCCGCCGAAAACGGAGTCTGGCCCATCAGATCAAAAACATTAAACACCTGCTGCGTGGATAAGTCTTTCAAGTCAAATGCGCGATAGGCTGCAACCAGAAACTCTTCGGAATTTCTTAATTTCAAAAACTGCGCGTTCCCTGATGCTGGCCACATTTCCGGGGCACTGACCAGCGCCATACTGACTTGCAATAAATCTCCATCGGAATCACTAAACGCGGTTTCCAGCCGGTCAATCAGGCTTTGCGGCGGCGTATCAGAATGAAAATGAAATGCCAGCTTACGGGCAATATGATTGGCGGTGGAAGGGTGGCGCACAAAATCCTGCAAGGCACTTAAAGCCTGGTTTTGTCCATCCTCCGGATAGGTCTTGCCCATAATAGTGCGATCGCCCGGTTCATGGAACAAGGGCTGAAACACAAAGGCACCAATGGTATCTTCGTTAAAACTGGGGTTGCCAATGGTCCATCCGGTAATGGCTTTGGCGTATTCGATAATATCGGCCTGGCTATAACCGCCGCCCACCCCAAGGGTGTGTAGTTCCAGGGTTTCACGGGCCAGATTTTCGTTCAGCCCATAACCATATTGCTGTCCTGCCCAGGAATTGGGGCCGATCGAGGTCCAGTTATCAAGATAAAGCAGCATCGCCTGATGGCTTTCCACCGCCACCACCATATCATAAAATTTACCGGTGACGTGGGGGCGAATGGCCTCGCGCTCCATGGTGACGGCGGTGGGAACGGTGATCAGGTTTTTATTAAAGTCCACCGAAAAATGATCGGTCCAAAACCGCACCAGTCGTTCCCGAAAGGATGCCGGCGTTATGGTGGCATGCAAAGTGCGCACGGAAATATCCTGCAATAGTGAGCCATAAATTTCCTGCAATAATTCTTCTGAAGATTTGGTAGAAGCCTTTGCCTTGTCCGGTGCCTCGGCGGCTTTGCTGATAAAGTCTTCACTATTAAGGCTCTGGCGCACCAATAATTCCGTGCTTTTGATCTCATCAATATCGCGCACAAACGCCAACAGGCGTTGTTTATTGGTTCGTGAGACACTTTGCTTGGTAGAAGAAAATCCCATGGCGGCGGAGGCGGCTTTTTCTTCATCGCGTTTGGCGCTTTGATAATCATAAAACAGCGTAACGGCGTCTGCGCTACTGATCAGGCCATAACTGTCCAGCGTCGAAGATACATCGGTTAATTGCGCATTTAGCCATGTGAGCGGATCTGGCGTTATCGTTTGCAATTCACCCAATCGAGCACCCATTCCAAAACGGTGCGCCGCAATCAATGCGTCTGTTGCAGACATAAACAACCCCTTTCCAAGGCTATAATTTCACGTCCCTCATAGCATAAAACGCCTCTCCCAACTAATTTCCGTCGCTATTATTGTTAATGATTGTAAAAAAACCGGATTTCAGGGCTTATCTTTCCATGGCCGCACATCGGCCCCGCGACCAAAAAAAGTGATCGGCGACCAGGTAAAGGCTTGCATCAGGGCAAGCAGGCTAATTTTTCTGGTGGCTTGAACCGCCGCTCTTTTGCGCAACATTTTACCAAGCCCCGCCAAGCTGCTGCCGATGCCGGTAATGGTTGGCATAAACTGCCCTTTCATAAACGCCCGCACCACAAAGGCGCTGACCAGCACCACATGGAATGGCAAAAAGAGCAAGAGCAAAACCAGCGGCATATCTTTAACGAAAGTCCAGGTGCGATTGCGAGTGCCATGGTAAACCGCGAATGGTGATTGTGCCCCGGAAACACCGGATCCTTCGTGGAAGACCACGGCTTCACGCACCTGAATGGCACGCCCGCCCGCCAGACGCAGGCGAAATGCCAAATCCACATCTTCATGATAACAAAAAAAGTCCTCGTCAAAACCACCGGCGGCTTCAAACGCATCACGGCGGTAAAGCGATGCGGCAGCGCAGGGACCAAAAACATCACCGGTTTGCGGCAAGCGTTCAACCGGGTGGTGCCACAGGCCACGCCAGGCAAAACCAACCGGTGCATATAGGTCCCCGGCCCCATCCAGCAAATGGTGCTGATTGGCATCAATCTGCGTTGATCCGGCCATAACGATAGAAGGAGAACTTTTTGCGGCGTGTAATAATTGACGCAGCCAGTCCGGCTCCGCATAAGCATCCGGGTTGAGCATGGCGATCCAGGGCGCAGACCCACGCGCTACTCCGATATTATTGCCTTTGGCAAATCCGGTGTTTTCATCCAGCTTGATGATTGCAAAGCGCTCATCCAATGGCGGCAGGGCCTCGATCGAGCCATCTTTTGAGTCATTGTCGATTAAAAAAACCCGAAAATTCTGCATGTCTTGCGCCGCCAGTGCCGCTACGCATCTGCGCAACATGGTGCCGGCGTTATAATTGACGATAATGACGTCAACTTCGGGGGTTTTGGCTTTGGCAGTCATACCGGTTTA
>JAJFFP010000038.1 GCA_021776595.1 Robiginitomaculum sp.
AACTGGATGGGAAAAGACGGGTTGCATATGATGATGCTGGGCGGCGATAATGAAGAGCTGGACCTGAACAAGGATGGCAAGGTTACTGAAACAGAAGCCCGCACTGCCCGAAACAACAAGCTGAAATCTTACGATTCAAACCGTGATGGCCGTCTCAGCCTGAATGAGTTTCAGGCGTTATGGCTGGCTGATCGTCATGCCCGCATGGTCGATGCGTTTCAAAACCTGGATGAAGATGGCGATGCACAGGTCACCAGTGATGAGTTTTCAGATACGGCGGTTAGCCGTGCCAAGCGTCATGCGCGCATGATGAAAATGATGGAAGAGCATAAGGCCAAGGCTGAAAAGCAAGGCGCAAAAAAGAGCAAGCGCAAATAGCCTTTTCTCAAAAACCATAGTTTCACACGCTCCACCCAGCCCCCTGTGTGAAACGCCCCCCGGACGCTGCCTGGCAGCGTCCGGGGTTCAGCTTTATTCGCCGACCTTGGTTGGTATGGGCGGTGCGGTCTTGCGATCCACCGGTTTATAGGTTTTCAGACCCTCCATCACCTCGCCAAGGGCGCGTTCCAGTTGCAGGTCCATGCCTTTATTATAGGCAAGGGGGTCCAGTTCTACGCGAATGTCCGGGGCCACACCTTCGTTTTCAATGGTCCAGTTTCCATCCGTATCAAAGAAGCGGAAGAACGGCACCGTCAAAAATCCGCCATCAATCAAAGGTGGGTTGGCTGATATGCCGATCAGTCCGCCCCAGGTGCGCGTACCGACCAGCTTGCCAATACCGGCAAAGCGAAAAGCGTATGGCATATAGTCGCCGCCAGAGCCTGCATCCTGGTCGATCATCATTACTTTGGGGCCATAAATGGCACCGCCCGGCGTGTTATAAACCTTGCCGTCGCGGTCTTTCCAGCCGGAAAGGTAAATTCGGCGCAGCACGTCGATGATATAATTTGCCGCCTGTCCGCCGCCATTGGAGCGTTCGTCGAAAATCATGGCATCACGATCTGTCTGGGCAAACATCATGCGGTTGAAATAGGTATAGCCGCCGCCCGCAGTGTTAGGCAGGTATACATAACCAACCTTGCCGCCGCTTTGCTCGTCCACCCATTTGCGATTGCTTTCCACCCATTCCCAATGGCGCAATTGTCGCTCTGATCCGGTGGGTTTGACGATGATGTCTTTGGCATCGGTCTCAGCACCGGTTGCGCTGATGCGTAAGCTCAGCTGGGTATCGGTGCTACCTTCAAGCAGAGCAAAAATATTGTCCTGCCCGCTTAGCGCCCGGCCATTCAAAGCCAGAATATAATCGCCTTCTTTTACCCCAAGGCCGGGTTCAGCCAGCGGGGCATAGAGGAAGGGGTTCCAGTGCTCGCCGGTAAATATTTTCTTGATCCGGTAGCGGCCATTTTCAATCCGCAGATCAGCACCGAGCAAGCCGGTTTTAGTGTTCGGTTCGCGGTGCACATCGCCGCGACCAACCCGGTTATGACCAACCTGCATTTCTGCAATCATTTCAGCAAGCAAGCGGTTCAGGTCTTCGCGGCGGCCAACACTGGCCAGCAAGGGCTTATAGCGGTCATGAATGGCTTGCCAGTCCAGACCGTGCATGTTCGGATCGTAGAAAAAGTCGCGCTCCATGCGCCAGACTTCCTCGAAGATTTGCTCCCATTCTTTTCTTGGGTCTATGAAGGCCCGCACACCGCCAATTTTAAGCGGTTCGGGTTTGAGCTTCTCTCCGGCTTTGGCCGTGACAATCTTGTTGTTAACCTTTTGGATAATCAAATGGGTGCCATCGGCACTCATGGCATAACCACCGATTTCCCGCGCCATGGTTTTGGATTTCTTTTCCTTAAAATCAAAGCGCTTGAGCACATTGGCCGCCTGCGGATTTTTCCCGCGTGGCTCGCGGGTAATACCGGGCTGGGTGCGCTCGACATAATAAAGCGCGCCCTTACTGGAAAGGTTCAGCGTATCGTAATTGCGCTCCGGCAGAGGCAGGGCGACAATACGATTACTCAGGCCTGCCAGATCAATTTTGGTGACGACTTTCTCGTCTTCCTTTTTATCATCCGCGCCTTTGGATTTTTTACTTTTTTTGCCTTTGGCAATGGCCGGTTCTTTTTTCTTTTCTTCCTCATCACCGGTTTTTGGCAGCAAGGGGGATTTTCCTTTGGCGGTCAGGATCAGGGCGTAAATCCCGGCGCGGTAGGGGCGCTCTTGCGAGGTCATATCCAGCCCGACCTGGGTAGGGCCGGAATTCGTCGAAGCGGTAAAATAAAGCAGTTTTCCATCGCGGCTAAAGACCGGTGAGCCAGTGTCACTCATGCCGTCTGAAACCCTGGTCGATTGACCGCTGGCAAAGTTATAAACCATCAGGTCGGCCAGAAAATTGGGCTGTTCCAGTGTGTAGGCCAACCATTTTCCATCCGGGGACGTGGCCGTGCCGAAACCGGCGCGGCGCACATTGGTTGCAATTTTAACCCGCGCACCACTGGTGGGTGAAATGGTATAAAGATTAAGGTGATTATCCTGATAGAGGATATGCTGGCCTTCACCACCCCATTTCAGAAGCGTGTAAAATGTGTGTGCGCCCGTTGGTCCCAGCGCCAGCTTGCGGGTCGATTTTTCCCCGCGCTGATCAGAAATGATCAGGCTGTAATGACCGCCCTCATCGTTGATATAAGCAATTTCATTGCCTTTGGGCGACCACAGGGCACCAAATTCGCGCACCCCGTCGGTGCCGGTCAGATTACGGGTGGAGCCATCTTCCAGCGGCACGGTAAACACCTCGCCACGTGCGGTCAGCACCGCCCGTTTGGCGCTGGGCGAGAGGCCAAGATTGCTGACCTGACGTCCAAGGTCTTTCCATTTGGGGCGCAATTGTTCCAGATCAGGATTGATAGACACCTTGATTTCATAGCTTTGTCCGCTTTGCGTATCCAGAAGTTTCAGGCGTCCACCGGCTTCATAGATAATGTCCTTGCCATCGCTACCGGCCCAGCGCACATCCCACGGCCCTTCCTGGCTTTGCCGGGTGATGGCTTTGCTGGCAATATCATAGCGGTAAAGGTTCAGGGACTGGTTATCCCGGTCAGAAATAAACCAGATATTGCCACCAATCCACATCGGGTTCAGATCATTCAATCGATCGCCGGGAATTTGCACATTTTGCTCTGTCACCGGGTTCAGTATGTTAATGGAGGGGGTGGCACCGCCCCGGTATTGCCGCCAGCCGGAGGAGCCGCCATAAAGCGCATTATAGGCAGGGCCGCCAGGAATATAGGCCAGTGTAGTGCCATCCGGGGACCATTGGCCTGCAAAAAAACGGGTCTCCATCTGTTTTTGTGGCAGACCGCCGCTCAAGTTCACATGGTATATCTGTCCGGAGCGCCCAAAACGGGTTTCGCGGTTTGAGGAAAACACCACGGCACTGCCATCGGCACTCCAGCCCGTTACCCGGTCATTGCCGGGGTGAAAAGTCAGGCGTTTTGGCTGTCCACCGGTAACGTCCATGACATAGACATCGCTATTGCCATCGTAATTGGCGGTAAAGGCCAGCATTTTGCCATCGGGGGAAAACTTTACATTGCCCTCATTGGCCGGGTGCGATGTCAGCCGGTTCGGGTTATGCCCGTCCCGGTCTGCGACCCAGATGTCGCCGGCATAGACAAAGGCAATATGATCCGCCGAAAGGTCCGGCTGGCCAAGAAGCAGGGTTTGCCCCTGCGCCAATACCGGTCCGGCGAGCATGGTGCTGCTGGCGGCAAGGCCTATGAGAACGGATTTTAGGCTGTGTTTGGTTTTGGTCATGACAGTCTCCCCATATTTCCGCGATTGCTTTACGCGCATTAAGGGAAAGTCTAACGTCTAAAATCCCAATCACCAGCCCCAATACATGTAGAATTGGTAATCATGTTTCGGCACTGGGTGTGCACAGAAGGTATGCCTTACCCGGTCATTTTTTCGCGCAGTTGTTTTTTGGCAATTTTGCCAGAGGCGATGCGCGGCAGGGGCGCATCCATAAATTCTATCCGTGAGGGGACTTTATAGGCCGCCAATTGCGCCGCCATATCCTGGGTCAGTTTTGGCGCATCAAGGCCACAGTCGGGCCGGGGGTAGACCACGCAGGCAACCAGTTCGCCAAGGCGCTCGTCGGGTATGCCAAAAACCGTGGCTTCGAGCACATCCGGGTGCGCGCAAATGGCCGCTTCGACTTCCAGCGTGGCAATATTTTCACCGCCGCGAATAATAATGTCCTTGATCCGGTCAACGATATATAAAAAGCCTTCCTCGTCGAAAACACCAACATCACCGGTGCGCAGCCAGCCATCGCAAAATGCTTCTTCGGTGGCTTTATCCTGGTTCCAGTAACAGCGGATGTTGGCGGCGGATTTCAGGTAAATTTCGCCGCGCTCTCCGGTGGGCACCTGAATGCCTTCTTCATCGCGAATTTCAAGCTCAACAATTGGCCAGGCAGGTTTGCCGATGCTGTCGGGTCTTTTGAGATAATCATCACCGGCGTTAAACGCGCCAATACCGTTGGTCTCGGTCAGGCCATATCCTGCCAGTGGTCGGGCGGTGCTGAGCATGTCATTCAGCGGTTTGACATGGTCCGGGGGCCGCGCCGCGCCGCCAGCACCAAGGTCGGTCAGGCTGGACAGGTCAAATTCATCCCGGTTAGGTGCGTTGAGCAAGTCAGCGGTCATGGTCGGCACACCGGTAAGGCTGGTCACGCGTTGTTTTTCGATCAGGCGCATAGCCTCGGTCACGTCCCATTTGCGCATCAGCACCAGCTTGCGTGCCGCCACGATGGAAACCAGAAAAATCACCACACAACCGGTGACGTGGAAAAGCGGAATGGTTTCCAGAATGACCGGCTGCGGCCCACTGCCTGGGGCTTCCCCGCGCGCAGCCTGCATACCAAGACCCATCAGGGCATAGCCAAGAATACCGGTGATCACCGCGCGGTTGGTGGAGATCGCCCCCTTGGGATGCCCTGTCGAGCCGGAGGTATACATCAAGGTGGCATCATCTTCGGGACCTATTTCCACCGTTGGCGGTGTGGTTTGTGTGCTTGCCGCCATCAGGGCATCATAATCGAGTATACGGGGGTGTTTTTCGTCGCTTTGACCGCTCAAAATCAGGGTCAGGTCCAGTTCGTCCAAAAGCGGCATAAAATGCTTGGCCCGCCGTGGGTCCACCAACACGATTTTGGCACCGCTGTCTTTAAGGGCATAGGAAATTTCTTCGCTGCCCCACCAGGAATTAAGTGGCGTGACGATGGCTCCGGTCATCAAAGTGCCAATAAACCCAATGATCCACTCTGGACGATTGCGCATGGAAATGGCGACCCGATCGCCTTTCTTGACACCAAGTTTGGTCAGGACATGGGCATAACGGGCAGCGGCTGCATAGGTTTCTGCAAAACTGAGGCAGGTATCGTTTTCGACGACAAACGGGGTGTCCCCATGTTGCATCATTATGCCGAACAGGTCGCGCAGACTGTCCGGTGCTTTGGTAAACACCGTGTATTGCACACCATTTATGGTTTTGCGGCCAACCGCCAGATCCGCCTCTGGTGCCGTGGCGGCATTTACAAATGCTTCGATTGAATCGAAAAAACTCATACCTTCACCTCTTCGTGTTCACCTCTTTTTTGGCAGGGTTTCTTGCCCGGCGAAAGCCGTTTTATAGTATTTTTGGAAAATTTTACCTAAAAAACAAATTATGACCCAATCACAGCCTTGGTTTCCAGGTATTCATCAAAGCCATGTAGGCCCCACTCGCGTCCATTTCCTGATTGCTTATAGCCGCCAAAAGGCGCGCTCATATCCAGATTGGCGCTGTTGAGCACCACCTGTCCGGCGCGCATTTTTCCTGCCACCTGGCTGGTGCGCGCTTTATCCGCGCCAGAGATATAGGCAGCCAGACCATAGGGTGTATCATTGGCTATGCGAACGGCATCATCCTCATCTTCATATCCAAGCAGGCATAATACCGGGCCGAACACTTCTTTGCGTGCGATCGTCATATCATTGCTGACGTCGGCAAATACGGTGGGGCGGACATAATAGCCCCGGTTCAGGTCTTCGGGTCTGCCAGGTCCCCCGGCCGCCAGGCGGGCGCCTTCGTTGATGGCCGTTTCAATCAGACCCTGGATTTTATTCCATTGGTTTTGTGAAATTACCGGACCCATGACCATGCCATCTGCATTGGGGTCCGCAACGATAACCGCTTCGGCCGCCCCGGCGGCGATCCCGGCCGCTTCATCCATGCGTGCCGCAGGCACCAGCATGCGCGATGGGGCATTACAGCTTTGCCCGGAATTAACGCACATGCTCTGCATACCGCTGCTAACGGCCTTGGCAAAATCCTCACCTATTAAGTCATCCAGTATGATGTTGGCGGATTTGCCGCCCAATTCCTGTGCGACCCGCTTGATGGTGGGCGCGGCGGCCTCGGCCACGGCAATGCCGGCGCGGGTGGAACCGGTAAATGAAACCATATCTATGCCAGGGTGCGCAGAAATGGCGGCACCAACTTCCGGCCCGTCACCATGGACCAGATTTACCACCCCGGCGGGAACCCCTGCCTCATGCAGCACTTCCATCAGAATTTGTGCTGAATATGGGGAAAGCTCTGAGGGTTTCCATACGCTGGTGCAACCGGTGGCCAATGCCGGGGCCAGTTTGCAGGCGATCTGGTTGACCGGCCAGTTCCAGGGCGTAATCAGACCGCAAACGCCGATCGGCTCATGGCGCAAAGTGTGTTCACCGCTTTGGCGTTCAAACTCAAAATTCTCCAATATTTTAGCGGCTTCCATAAAATGCACCAGCCCTGATCCGGCCTGCGCGGAGGCAGAGAGCCATTTGGGCGCGCCCATCTCCAGCGTCATGGCTTCGGCCAGCTCGCCCATCCGCGTCTGATAGGCGGCGATGATGGCTTGCAAAAGCGCTAGCCGTTCTGTCCGGCTGGTTTGCGAAAACGACTCGAAAGCGGCGTTGGCGGCGACCACGGCGCGGTCAACATCTTTAGCATTACCAAGGACAACATGGCCGCTGGGTTCTTCATTGGCAGGATTAATCACTGGCAGTGTCCGCACACCCAAGGGAGTCACCCATTTTCCATCAATATAAAACCTTGTGATTTCACGCATTTGCCGCTCTCCCGTTGAAAATTATCTGATCAAGAGTAACGTGGTATTCGGGTTGTGCAAGCGGCTGTATTGAGGGCTTCTGTTTGCGTTGACTTGGGGGTATGCATGGCTATAGTGCGCCGCTCGTTGCCGCAGGCTCTGCCTTGCGGTGTGCGATGCTATGAGAATTTTTGGGATAACCCGATACGGTGAGCCTTGATTTCACCGTTTTAGAAAAACGAGATAAACATGTTTGCGGTGATTAAAACCGGTGGCAAGCAGTATAAAGTCGCCAAGGGCGATGTGCTGATCATCGAAAAACTGGATGCTACGGACGGTAATGCCGTTGTTTTCGATCAGGTTCTGATGCTGGGTGATGGCGATAACATCACTGTTGGCTCTCCGCTGGTTGATGGGGCGCAGGTGCGTGCCGAGCTTTTGGAAACCCGCAAGGGTGCCAAAATCATTGTTTTCAAGAAAAAACGCCGCAAGAATTATCGTCGCACTCATGGGCACCGCCAGTATGAAACCGTTGTGCGCGTCACCGATATACTGGCCAAGGGTGCCAAGCCCGCCGCCAAGAAAGCTGCCGCTAAACCGGCTCCAGTGAAAAAGGCAGAGGCTAAACCCGCTGCGGCTAAAAAAACACCAGCCAAAAAAGCTGCGGCCAAGCCTGCCGCTGCCAAGAAAACACCGGTCAAGAAACCGGCGGCAGCCAAGAAACCTGCAACTGCCAAAAAGGCCGCTGCAAAGCCCGTGGCTAAAAAAGCCGCTTCAGCCAAGAAGGACTAGAATTAGATGGCACACAAAAAAGCTGGCGGTTCATCCCGCAACGGGCGCGATAGCGCTGGCCGCCGTCTTGGCGTCAAGAAATTTGGTGGTGAATCTGTCATTCCCGGCAACATCATTATCCGTCAACGGGGCACCAAGGTGTATCCTGGCGAGAATGTTGGCATGGGCAAGGATCACACCCTGTTTGCACTGGAAGAGGGCAAAATTCAGTTCTCACGCACAAAGAATGACCGTTCTTATGTATCGGTTGTTCCGGCAACAGAAAAATAAAGCGGTGTAAATGCCGCCAAATGCGGCCTATAGTTTTCATGAGGGAGATGGCCGGGCCATCTCCCTTTTTGTTTATGGAGTCCTCCATGCCTTATAAAATTGAAACCCGACGCCTGGTGCTGGCCCCCTTTGAAGATGCAGATATTGATCGCCGGGTTGCGCTTGCCAATGACATAGAAATTGCCCGCATGGTGACCAGTATGCCCCATCCCTATACGCGAAAAGACGCCATGGAATGGGTTACCAAACATGATGCGGGCCGGGCGGCGGGCACTGATTTCCCCTTCGCCATAAGCCTCAAAGGTGAAGGCCTGGTGGGGGCGATCGGTTTGCATAAAAAGGATGGTCCGGAATTTGAATTGGGCTATTGGATTGGCAAACCTTATTGGGGCCGTGGTATTGCCAGTGAAGCGGCAAAGGCGGTAATGCAATGGGCGAGCCAGAAACAAGGCATTACGGAAATCGTGGCCTGCTATTTTGAAGACAACCCGGCTTCGGGTCGGGTATTGGGAAAAATTGGTTTTTCTCATACTGGAACCGAAGGTTCATGCCATAGTATTGGCCGGGGCGAAAAGGCCCGTAGTCTCAACATGATCTGGCAGGACCGCACAGATAAACCGTTTTAGGAAGAATTATGAAATTTCTAGACCAGGCCAAAATATACTTGCGTTCAGGCAATGGCGGGGCGGGGTGTGTTTCGTTTCGCCGCGAAAAAAACGTCGAACGCGGTGGCCCTGATGGCGGCGATGGCGGTCGCGGCGGCGATGTTTGGGTGGAGGCGGTCGAAGGTCTGAACACCTTGATTGACTATCGTTATCACCAGCATTTCAAGGCAGGGACCGGGGTGCATGGTATGGGCCGCAATCGCTCTGGCCCGGCGGGTGATGATGTCACCTTAAAAGTGCCGGTGGGCACACAGGTGCTGGACGAGGATCGCGAAGGTGTGTTGGCGGATCTGACCGAAGAAGGGGATAAAGTCTTGCTGCTCAAGGGTGGTAATGGCGGTTGGGGCAATGCGCGTTTCAAATCATCGGTCAATCAGGCCCCGCGCCGCGCCAATCCTGGTGAGGAGGGAGAGGAGCGCTGGATATGGCTGCGCCTTAAACTGATCGCTGATGCCGGACTGGTGGGCTTGCCCAATGCCGGGAAATCCACCTGGCTTGCCGCCGTTAGTGCAGCGCGACCAAAAACCGCAGCTTATCCCTTTACCACGTTGCATCCCAGTCTGGGTGTGGTGGATCTGGGCGCGAACGAGCGTTTTGTGCTCGCCGATATTCCGGGTCTGATCGAAGGCGCATCAGAAGGCGCAGGGCTGGGTTCGCGTTTTTTGGGCCATGTGGAACGGGCCGGCGTGCTGATCCATCTGGTGGATGGCACCGCAGAGGACCCGGCGTCGGATTATCTTAAAATCCGCAACGAACTGCAAACCTATGGTGATGTGCTGGCGGCCAAGACCGAACTGGTGGTGCTCAATAAAATTGATGCCCTTAACGAAGAAGCCATGATGCAGAGGCGCTCTGAACTGGCCAAAGCCTGCGGCCATGCGCCGCTTATGGCCTCCGGTGTTTCCGGACAGGGGGTGAAAGAGGTGATGCACAAGGCCTTGAAACTAATTCGTCCTGATAAAGACAAAAAACCTGTAAACGAAGAAGATGACCCGTGGCAGCCATAAACGATAATTTGACCAGTGGTGCGGTGCTGGGAGCTGCCCGGCGGATTGTAATCAAGGCCGGCTCATCCTTGCTAAGTGATGCGAAAAACGGGCAGTTGCGTCAAAGCTGGATGGCTTCCCTGGCGCAGGATTTATGCGAACTTGGCCGAAACGAAACTCAATTTATTATGGTTTCCTCAGGTGCGGTAGCGCTGGGACGAAAGGCGCTTGGCCTTGGTGATGGCGCGCTGGCGCTGGAACAAAAACAAGCCGCCGCTGCGGTTGGTCAACCGATGCTGGCAGGTGCCTGGCAGCACGCTTTTACGCCATGTGGCCTGGTTACCGCCCAGGCATTATTGACGCTTGAAGATACCGAAAATCGCCGCCGTTGGCTCAACTCCCGGTCAACGCTTGAAGCGCTTTTGACGCAAGGTGCGGTGCCGATCATCAACGAAAATGATACCGTGGCTACCGATGAAATTCGTTATGGCGATAATGATCGTCTGGCGGCAAGGGTGGCGCAGATGAGCGGTGCCGATGTGCTGGTGCTGCTTTCCGACATTGATGGATTGTGGAGTGCCGATCCAAACCGTCATGGGAATGCCCGGCCCATTCCACTGGTTACGAAACTGGATGACACCATTTTAACCATGGCTGAAGGACCAAACCCAGTATCAAACCATGGTTCAGGTGGCATGATTACCAAACTGGAGGCCGCCCGGTTGGCTATGCGGTCTGGTTGCACGGTAATCCTTGCCTCCGGGGTTGGTGAACACCCGCTGGCGGCGTTAATGACGGGGGCGCGCGCCACCATATTTACACCATCAGGGGCCGTTAGGGATGCCCGCAAAGGCTGGATTGCCGGGACGATACAGCCAGCCGGCAGCGTTTATATTGATGCAGGTGCCGTGCAGGCGCTCGCCGGCGGGGCCAGTTTACTGCCTGTGGGTATGTATCGTTGTGATGGCAATTTTACCCGTGGTGATGTTGTGGCTATACTGGATGATAGCGGCCATGAGCTGGGTCGGGGTATTGCCTCTTATGGTGCTGAAGAAGCGGTGCAGATTTTTAGATTGCGCAGTGAAGAAATTGCGCAAAAACTTGGCTATAGTGCCCGTGCCGCCATGATCCACCGTGATGATCTGGTGATGCATAACAAGGACAAGCGCCATGACGGCTGAATCCCTAAAAACCCGGATGTTGGTCATGGGCCGGGCAGCAAAAGCCGCTTCCAGGTCATTGGCCGGTTGTTCAGCGCAACAAAAAAAGATGGCTTTGCAGGGGGCAGCAGCGGCCATACGCAAGGCAGCACCGGAAATACTGGCGGCGAATATAAAAGATATGGAAGCAGCAAGGGAGCGTAAACTTTCTGCCGCACGGCTTGACCGGTTAATGCTGGATCTGGATCGCATTGAAGCGATGGCTGCCGGTGTTGATGCCATCGCATTGCAAGATGACCCTGTGGGCGAGGTTGATCAGCAATGGACACGGCCTAATGGATTACAGATCAGTCGGGTGCGCACCCCGTTGGGCGTGATCGGTATGATTTATGAAAGCCGTCCCAATGTAACCGCTGATGCGGGGGCTATTTGTGTGAAGGCTGGAAACGCAGTGATTTTGCGCGGCGGCGCCGACGGGATTCACTCCTGCATGGCCATTGCGACAGCGTTTCGCGCTGGTTTGGCGCAAAGCGATATTCCGGCTGCTGCGGTGCAAATGGTGCCCGATACCGACCGGGCGGTCGTAGGCGAAATCCTTGGCGGACTTGAGGGTGTGATTGATCTGATTATTCCGCGCGGCGGCAAAAACCTGATCGCGAAAGTGCAGGCAGAGGCCCGTGTGCCGGTCTTGTCGCATCTGGAAGGCCTGTGCCATGTCTATGTGCACAGCCAGGCTGATGCCGATATGGCAAGAGCGATTGTGTTGAACGCCAAAATGCGCCGCACCGGTATTTGCGGGGCTGCAGAAACCCTGCTGATAGATCGGGCCTGCGTGCCGGACCTGTTGCCTCTGATCGCAGATGATTTGCAAAAGGCCGGTTGCCAGTTGCGCGGCGATGCGGCGGCCCGTGCGATCGTAACCGATATGGAGGAGGCGAGCGATAAAGACTGGCGCACCGAATATCTTGACGCCATTTTGAGCATATGTGTGGTAGACGGGATCGATCAAGCCATTGCACATATTGCCCAATATGGCTCGTCCCACACCGAAAGTATTGTCACAGAAGATGAGAAGAGCGCAGAGCAGTTTCTGGCACAGGTGGATTCGGCCATTGTGTTGCACAATGCCTCCACCCAATACGCCGATGGCGGCGAGTTTGGCTTTGGTGGCGAGATCGGCATAGCCACCGGAAAGCTGCATGCACGTGGCCCGGTGGGGGCAACTCAATTAACCAGTTATCATTATGTGGTGCGAGGCCATGGACAGATCCGTCCCTAGCGTGGGCAGTCTATTTCCGCCGGTGGCGGCAGGCTTGCGGGTCGGGCTGTTCGGCGGCTCGTTCAATCCCGTGCATGAAGGGCATTTTCATGTGGCCAGAACGGCTCTGAAACGTCTTGACCTTGATGTGATCTGGTGGCTGGTCTCACCGGGTAATCCGTTAAAGGGCAAGTCTGGCATGTCGGGTTATGAGAGGCGGCTGGCGGGGGTGCGTGATTATATTGCCGGGCACCCAAAACATTATGTCTGCACGGCGGAGGCCTCGCTGGGCACACGCTATTCCATTGACCTGATTGCCGCTGTGCACACCATCCACCCCGTTATCTGCCCGGTCTGGATTATGGGGGCGGATAATCTGGGCATTTTTCATCACTGGAAAAACTGGCAGGCGATGGCTGCAAGCCTGCCTGTCGCTGTGATTGCGCGCCCACAAGATCCGGTGCGGGCACGATTTTCGCCCTTTGCCCGCACGTTTGCCTTTGCCCGTATGCCATCTGAAGCGGCCCCCATTCTGGCCGGTCAGCAAGGCCCGGCCTGGGTCTATCTGACCGCGCCCCTGCACAGCCATTCATCTACGCACATGCGACAAAATCACACTGGTTAAGACTGTGATTGCTGCGCATTTCGGGCATGGCGCGAAGCACAATGACATGTTATGAGGATGGGATTGGAAAGAAAGGAAATTCCCCTGACTACGAAAACGGCCAACCAGCGCCATGAGGAAAACCAAAAGGCACCTCAGCCTGGCCAATCGGAACTTTCAGCGAAGCAATTGCAAACGCTGATCGTATCCACACTGGATGCAGATAAAGCCGAGGAGATTGTCTGCATAGATTTGCGCGAAAAGTCCTCTGTCACCGATATTATGATTATTGCCAGCGGGCGTTCTCAACGCCATGTGAGTGCGCTTGCCGATCATATGTTGCGGGAACTGAAAAAAGAAGGTCTGGGCCGCATTGCGGTCGAGGGTTTGCCAGCCTGTGACTGGGTGTTGATCGATGTCGGCGATGTGATTTTGCATATTTTCCGCCCCGAAGTGCGTGAATTCTATAATCTGGAAAAGATGTGGTCAGCAGCCCTGCCAGATTCAGATGGCGCGGCGATGCTCCAAGATGGCGCAGACGGGTGAAGCTAACGCTGGGTGTGGTAGGGCGTTTGCGCGCCGGGCCGGAAAAGGACCTGGCATCGGATTATATGAAACGTGCCGCCACGCTTGGCCTGGGCCTCGGCTTCTCGCCGGTGGAATTGATTGAATACAACCCCAAAAACAAGACCGGTAAACCGGCGGCCTCAACCGCCGTGCTTGGCACCCTTGCGCCCGGCACCTTGCGCATTGTGCTGGATGAGCGCGGCAAGGATATTGGCTCGGCGGATTTTAGTCGCCTGCTGGCCCGCTGGCGCGATGAAGGATGTGCGCATGGCACTTTGCTGATCGGTGGTGCCGATGGCTGGAGCGACGAAATGCGTCAGGGCGCGGATGCGGTATTGCGCTTTGGTGCCTGGACCTGGCCACACCGGCTGGTGCGTATTATGGCCGCCGAACAGCTATACCGGGCCTTGTCCATTTTGGCACAATCCCCCTATCACAGGGAAGGTTGAGCGCATGAAAACGGCTTTGGGACCAGCCATATTATTCCTGTTAATGGGCGCTTTTCCCCTGAACGGGCAAGAAGCGCCCGGTCGCGATGCCGCCACCAAGCTGGATGCGGCACATGAAAAGGCAGAGGCCAAGGCCAGTGCATTGCGTAAAAGTGCAGTGCTGACGAAAGCAGAGATCAACCGGATACAAAAGCAGTTAATCGAGCTTGCGGCAAAACGAGATGCCCACCGGCAACTGGTTGTGCAAACTGAAAACCGCTTGCTTTCCCTTCAGACGCAAGAAGATAGGGTATTGCAAAAACTGGACGGACAAAGGGCAGTGCTTATGGATTTGCTGGCTGCATTGCAACGTGCCGGAATGAGCCAACCGCCAGCTTTGGCGGTTAACCCTGATGATGTGACCGAGGCAGCCCGTGCCGCCTTATTGTTATCCAGCGCTGCCCCGGCACTAAAGGCACGCGCTGATAAATTATCGCTTACCCTGACAGAATTAGGTGATATTCGCGAGGGCATTAATGCGGAGCGCGAACAGTTGAAAGTGCAAGATTTAGCGCTGCAGGCAAGCACGAAAAATCTGCAGAACCTGCTCATCCAGCGCCAGGCACTTGAAAAATCCCTGCGCCGAGATGCTGATGATGCCGCCAGCCGCGCCGCACAATTTGCCGCGCAGGCATCAAACTTGCGTGAACTGATTAACCGGCTGGAAGCCGCCGCCAGCCACACATCCCCACGTCTCAAACCCGCCAAGAGAGCTGATAATGCGCCAATAGAACGGGTGGCTCCGCGTCATAAACCTGATCCTGACGAGGTGCTCGCCAATCCACCATTTTTGGCTCCAAGTGCACGTTTTACAGATAGTCGCGGGTTGTTGCGACTGCCGGTCAATGGCAAAATTGCCTATGGGTTTGGCAAGGCCAGGGACAAGCCGCGCCGTTCGGGTTTGGTTATTCAGGCCAGGCGTGGTGCACAGGTTACGGCGCCGTTTGACGGACGTATTTTATATTCCGGGCTGTTTAGAAACCTTGGTCGTCTCTTGATCCTGAGTGTTGGTAATGGTTACCATATCATTATCGCAGGATTAGAGCGTTCTTACGTTGTAACAGATCAGCTCGTTCTTGCGGGTGAGCCAGTGGGAGAATTGGCAGATCGTTCAAGGCCAGTGCCGGAACTTTATCTTGAGTTCCAGAAAGATGGCCGCCCTGTTGATCCCACTCCCTGGCTTGAGAAGAACGCAATTGGGGGCCATAGTGTCCCATAAAAACTGGCCTGGAACTTGAATGGTAACTGGGCAAACGTGTAAAAAGGTGATGAATATGCGGTATCTCTCTTTGGTGTTGGTGGCGGTGGCCGGGTTGATTGCCGGCGGGGTTGGTTTGACCTTTACCATGGCTTCTGCCGAATCGGGCAATCGGGAAACCTTTCAGGAACTGGGCCTGATGGGGGATATCCTGAACCGGGTCAAAGCCGATTATGTAACCGAAACCGAAGGGCCGGAACTGGTCGAGGCAGCGATCCAAGGCATGTTGCGTTCGCTGGATCCCCATTCGAGCTATATGCCACCAGAAAGTTTTCGGGACATGCAGGTGCGGGTCAGCGGCGAATATGGTGGCCTTGGTATAGAAGTGACGACAGAGCGTGGTGTGGTCAAAGTGGTTTCGCCCATTGATGACACCCCTGCCCAGCGCGCCGGTGTTAAACCTGGCGATTATATTACCGGCATAAATGGCAAATCCATTATCGGTGAGTCACTTGATGAATCGATTGATAAAATGCGTGGTCCGGCCGGTGCACCCATCACCCTGACCATTGCCCGCAAAGGCGAGGAGGAACCACTGGAAATAGAAATAGTGCGCGCCGTGATTACCGTGCGCTCTGTTACCTGGCATGTTGAAGGTGATAATCTGGGTTATATCCGTGTTGCTACGTTTAATGAAAATACCGATGATTTGCTGGAAGAAGCATTCGCCGGATTGAACAAGGAACTTGGTGATAATATGCGCGGTATCATTTTGGATTTGCGCAACGATCCGGGTGGTTTTGTAGATCAGGCAATTGCGGTTTCGGATGCCTTTTTGGATGGCGGCGAGGTGGTTTCCACCCGTGGACGTAACCCTGAAGATATAGAGCGCTTTAATGCCCGACGCGGATCAAAAGCCAATGGTCTGCCGGTCGTGGTGCTTATCAATGGCGGCACTGCCTCTGCGTCTGAAATCGTTGCTGGTGCCCTGCAAGATCGTAAACGCGCAACTTTGATTGGCACCACCAGCTTTGGTAAAGGGTCGGTGCAGACGGTTATTCCGCTTAATGGTGGCCGTAATGGCGCCCTGCGCCTGACCACGGCGCGCTATTACACCCCGTCCGGGCGCTCTATACAGGCCACTGGCATTAAGCCAGACATTGAAATCACTGCTGAACGTGTTGAAGACAAGCTAGAACGTCTTAGCGAGGCCGATCTTCCCAATGCTCTACGCAATGAACTGGAAAGCCGTGAAAAGGAAGATGCTTTGAAGGCTGGCGAAAAGGAAGAGACATCAAAAACTCAAATGCCTCCTGAGGATTATCCAAAAGACAAGGACTTCCAACTGGAACGCGCCAAGGAAATCCTTACCCAAATGGTTCTCAGCGGTAAATTACTGGCTAATGCAGGCTAGATGAGACTCATAAATTATTGCAATGAACTGTGGGTCCTGACCTAGCTTCCGCTGATACTTCCTTTTATATACGGCAATTCCGGCCGGAGCCGGATTTCAGTCTGTAAAAGGAAAATCCAATGACCGACGAACGGGTTGTAATCATCACCGGTGCCGCCAAGGGCATTGGGTTGGCGTGTGCACGGCGCTTTGCTGACGAAAAGTGCAAGGTGGTTCTTGCTGACATTGATGATGAAGCCGGTAAGCAGGCCGCCGAGGATCTTGGCGCGGGTAATGGCCGGGCATTGTTTGTGGATTGCAATGTTGCTGATCCCTTATCGGTGCGTAATCTCTTTGCCGAAACCCGTTCCGCCTTTGGCCGCGTGGATGTGCTGGTTAATAATGCGGGTATGGTCCGTGCCGGTAATATTCTTGACCTCAGCATTGAAGACTTTGATGCGGTATTGGGGGTGAATTTGCGCGGTGCCTTTATGGTGGCTCGTGAAGCGGCCAGACAAATGGTTGCGCAAATAGAAGAGGCCGAGGGCAGAGCTGGCGAATCGCGGCGCCGTTATGCGATCATCAATATGTCATCGGTGAATGCGGTCATGGCGATCGCCGACCATACTGCCTATGTGGTCTCAAAAGGCGGCATGAACCAGTTGACCAAAGCCATGGCGCTGGCGCTGGCGCCCCATGGCATCAGGGTCAATTCCATCGGGCCGGGCAGTATTAATACCGAAGTGCTTAAAGCCGTAGCCGACAACCCGGAAGCGCGGCGCAAGATATTAAGCCGCACACCGCTTGGCCATATTGGCGATCCCGATGAGATTGCCGCGATTGCCAGTTTTCTGGCAAGCGGCGATGCCAGCTATATCACCGGGCAATGTATCTATGCCGATGGTGGCCGCTTGGCGCTCAATTATACGGTGAATGCTGAATAAACCTGCGGCTTTATAAAATCAGGCTTCTTCGGGCTTTTCCTTAAAGGCACCAAAGACAGAATCCGCACTTACGGGCTTGTTGGCCATTTTGCGAAGGCGTTCGTCCTCATCCTGAATGGCCTCTTCTTTGGCTTTGGCTTCGGCGGTTGATTGCAGGGTGTCCAGGTCCTCGCCACGTTCAAGGGCGGCTTTTTCGTCCATTTTGCGTTTTTTTGCTGCGGCCTTGGTCACGATGGCATCCAGATCAATCTGGGTGCAAAGCGCCAGGCTGACCGGGTCTACCGGCTTGATATTACTGCTATTCCAATGGTTGCGGGTGCGCACGGCTTCGATGGTGGTTTTGGTGGTGCCGATCAGCTTGCCTATCTGTGCATCGGTCAATTCAGGGTGATTGCGGATCAGCCAGGCAATGGCATCGGGGCGTTCCTGACGGCGTGACAAGGGCGTGTAGCGCGGACCACGGCGCTTTTGCACCATTTTATCAGCATGTTTGGGGGTTACGGCCTGCATGTCATAGGAGGGATCAGCTTCGGCCTTTTCAATCTCACTACGGGTAAGTTGTCCGGCCCCGATGGGGTCAAGACCACGCACACCGGCGGCAACATCGCCATCGGCAATACCCTTGACCTCAAGAGCATGTAATTCACAGAACCTGGCAATCTGGTCAAAGCTCAGCGAGGTATTATCAATCAACCACACCGCGGTTGCTTTGGGCATCAAAATGCTGGCCATAATTCTCTCCATAAAAAAAGCCTGGCGCGCGAGGCGTCAGGCGGACGTCTTGCCGGTTCAATCCAAACTCAAGGATCAAACCCGTAGAGCCTGATATAGCCATCTTTTGGTGGAATGAAAACACCCCAAGACGCTTAACCTTCAGCCAATACGCAGTTGCTCTATTGGTCAGGTAAGCGTTAAACCAACTGATTATTCACAAGTTGAGCATAAGACTACAGGAACGGGAGCGCACCATGTTTGATGAAGATGAACCAGTTAAAAAAGGACAAATCATCCTTGGCGAGGACCTTTACGACCTTTCGGTTGAGGATCTGTCGGAACGTATTGAGGCGTTACGTGATGAGATTAAACGCGTGGAAGCAGCAAAAGCAGATAAACGCAAGGGGCTGGATGCCGCTGCGGCCATCTTTGGAAAATCTTAGGGTCTGTGGTTGTTAATCACATCTGATTCGGTTTCAATGACCGGCAGACATGGCCAAAGCAGATGTCTGAGGTGATGGAATGGCAAGACCATTGCATAGCTGGAGGTCTGGACCTTAAAAGTGATACGAGATGAAACATGAGTGAAGAATTGTTTACGGCCCACCTTGGTGATTTTGCCGCTTCCGAAATGTTCCAGCGAACGTTTCGTGAAGGCATGGATCTGGTCGAGGAAACGGCCGCCTATCTGGATGGGCCTGGCCGTGAAGAATCTCGTACGCTCACCCGTTCTGGTGCCTTGGCCTATGCCGGTGAAAGCATGCGCCTGACCACACGGCTGATGCAGGTAGCCTCCTGGCTTCTGGTGCAGCGGGCTGTGCGCGAAAATGAAATGAGCGCCGCCGATGCGCGCGCCGATAAATACCGTATCAATGAAGTCAATTTGAAGAAAAGTCTGGCGGGCACACAGGAATTACCTTTGGCCTTGCAGGATTTGATTGCCCGTGCAGGGCGCATTTATGAGCGCACCCGCCGTATTGATGAGAAATTATACGGGGACAGCCACGAGAATACCGGTGCGCAAGCCGTAACCGAACAGATGAGCCGCTTAAACGCCGCTTTTGGTCAGTAAACGCCTTATAGCGTTTATCGCTTTTTATTTGCCGAGCAAATAACACGCAAAGTCATCACACGGCTTGTCCGGGCGATGACAGATAGAGGATGTTTACGGGTTCAGACCCTTAGCTTACAAAACCCTTGAACTTGTCTTTGAAGCGGCTGAGGCGGCCACCACGGTCAATCAGGTGCTGATTGCCACCGGTCCATGCCGGATGGGT
This sequence comes from Robiginitomaculum sp., assembly GCA_021776595.1. Taxonomy (GTDB): domain Bacteria; phylum Pseudomonadota; class Alphaproteobacteria; order Caulobacterales; family Maricaulaceae; genus Robiginitomaculum_B. The sequence goes on from JAJFFP010000038.1 coordinate 19,449, forward strand.
CTTTGAATCAATGTCAAGATTTAGGGTGTCACCCTCTTTGCCATAGGTCGAATGGGTCTGATAGGTCGTTCCATCCGTCATCACGACGTTGATCATGTGATAATCAGGGTGTGTATCTTTTTTCATCAGTTCTATCCGCAATATTGGCACGACTGGCACATCGGGTGCCCGCAAGAAGCGCGGCTTATACCTCCACCTTTGGCCAAGGGCAAGCGGGGCATACTGTAAAATGCAAAATGGCCTGTATTGTTTCCTCCCCCGCTTGCGGGGGGAGGTGCCCTGAAAGGGCGGGGGG